>NZ_JABFAN010000005.1:32635-59748 GCF_017168155.1 Dietzia sp. KRD202
GACCCACACTCACCCGTCGTGAGGCGCTCGCCGGCGCCGGCATGGTCGCCGCCGCCGGCGCCGTCGGGGTGACCCTGCTCGCCGAACCCGCCCCCGTGTGGGCGAACCCGGTGCACCCGGTGGCCGACGACCTCGACGTCTACGTGATCGTCACCGACGGCATGCGGCCCGACGAACTCAACCCGGCCCAGGCGCCCACTTTGCACCGATGGGCCACCGAGGGGACGCGGTTCACCGACGCCTCCTCCGTGATGATCGCCGAGACCCTGCCCAACCACGCCGCCATGGTCACCGGGGTGCTGCCCGCGCGCAACGGGGTGCCCGCGAACGCCATCTGGGACCACGCGATCGGGGACGAGAGGACCCTCGACCGGCCCGACGACCTGCGGGCGGCCACCGTGCTGGACCGCATCCGCACCGAGGCGGGTCTGACCACCGCGAGCGTGCTCAGCAAGGACTACCTACACGGCCTGTTCGGTGGCCGCGCGAGCGTGCAGTGGGCACCCTTCCCGCTGGTGCCGGTCACCGACCACTCGCTCGACTGGTTCACCGTCGAGGCCCTCAAGCAGACCATCACCGACCACGCCCCGCGGATGACGTTCGTCAACCTCGGCGACATGGACCGCTTCGGCCACATGGACCTGTCCGGCACCTCACTGCGACTGGCCCGCAACCAGGCGGTGTACAACTCGGACCACAAACTCTGGGACCTCGAGCAGTTCCTGCGGTCCACCGGCCGGTGGGAACGGTCGGTGCTCATCGTGCTGGCCGATCACGGCATGGACTGGTCGGAGCCGCTGCGCCTCATCAGTGCCGCCGGCGCGATCGACGCCGACCCCGCGCTGCGCGGCCGCGTCGGGATCGCCCAGAACGGGGGCGCCGACACCTTCGCCCACCTCGGCCCCGCCGGAGAGCGCGAGGCGACCCTGGCGCGCCTGCGTGAGGTCGTCGGCGCGCTCCCGGGCGTCAACCGCCTCTACGACCCGGCCGAACTCGCCCTGGGCGAGCGCGGTGGCGACCTCGTGGCCACCTGTCACCCGGGATGGCGGTTCTCCGACCCCACCCCGTTCTCCAACCCCATCCCCGGCAACCACGGGCACGAGGTCACCCTCGGCATCCCGTTCTTCATCGCCGGCGGGCACCGGATCGTACGCCGGGGGCAGGTCGTCGACCGCCCGGTGCGCACCCTCGACGTGGCGCCGACGGTGGCCCGGCTGTTCGGACTCGACCACTCCGGGATGGACGGGCGCCCGGCGCTCGAGGCGTTCCACCTATGAGACGCCCGGGGCCGCCCGCCCCGGGTACTACTCGGCTGCGGCCCCGGCCGGGGCGGCCTGGCCGCGCTGGACCGGCTTGGCGTCGATGCCGGACTCCTTGCGCTGCTGGGTGGTGATCGGCGCGGGAGCGTCGGTGAGCGGGTCGACCCCGCCGCCGGACTTGGGGAAGGCGATGACGTCGCGGATGGACTCGGTTCCGGCCAGCAGCGCACAGATGCGGTCCCAGCCGAAGGCGATGCCACCGTGCGGGGGGGCGCCGTAGGAGAAGGCGTCGAGCAGGAACCCGAACTTCTCCTGCGCCTCCTCCTGCGAGATGCCCATGACGCCGAAGACCCGCTCCTGGACGTCCTTGCGGTGGATACGGATCGACCCGCCACCGATCTCGTTGCCGTTGCACACGATGTCGTAGGCGTAGGCCAGGGCCGATCCCGGATCGGTGTCGAACGTGTCGAGGTGCTCGGGCTTGGGCGAGGTGAACGCGTGGTGCACGGCGGTCCACGCACCCGAACCGACGGCCACATCGCCGGCGGCGGTGGCGTCGTCCGCGGGCTCGAACATCGGGGCATCGACGACCCAGGTGAACGCCCACTTGGTGGGGTCGATCAGTCCGAGCTTCTCGGCGATCTCACCGCGTGCCGCACCGAGGAGAGCGCGGGTGGACTTGACCGCTCCCGCGCCGAAGAAGATGCAGTCCCCCGGCTCCGCGCCGACGTGCGCGGCGATCCCGGCGCGCTCGGAATCCGACAGGTTCTTGGCGACGGGGCCGCCCAGCTCGCCGTCCTCACCGACGAGGATGTAGGCCAGCCCCTTGGCGCCGCGCTGCTTGGCCCACTCCTGCCAGGCGTCGAGCTGGCGACGCGGCTGCGACGCCCCGCCCTTCATGACGACCGCGCCGACGTACGGCGCCTTGAACACCCGGAACGGGGTGTCGGCGAAGAACTCCGTGCACTCGACCAGTTCGATGTCGAACCGCAGGTCGGGCTTGTCCGAACCGTAGCGACGCATCGCCTCGTCGTAGGTCATCCGCGGGATGGGGGTCGAGATCTGATGCCCGGCGGTGGCCCACACCTCGGTGAGGATCTCCTCGGCCACGGCGATCACGTCGTCCTGGTCGACGAAGCTCATCTCCACGTCCAGCTGCGTGAACTCCGGCTGGCGGTCGGCGCGGAAGTCCTCGTCCCGGTAACAGCGCGCGAGCTGGTAGTACTTCTCCATCCCGGCCACCATGAGCAGCTGCTTGAACAGCTGCGGTGACTGCGGGAGGGCGTAGAACGTCCCCGGCTGCAGGCGCGCGGGCACGAGGAAGTCACGCGCCCCCTCGGGGGTCGAGCGGGTCAGCGTGGGAGTCTCGATCTCCACGAAGTCGTGGCGCGCCATGACGTTGCGGGCGGCGGCGTTGACCTTCGACCGCAGGCGCAGTGCGGCGCCCGGGCCCTCGCGCCGCAGGTCGAGGTAGCGATGGCGCAGACGCGCCTCCTCACCGACCTCGTCGTCCAACTGGAACGGCAGGGCAGCGGCCTCGCCGAGGACCTCGAAGGAGGTCACGTCAATCTCGACCTCACCCGAGGCGAGGTTGGGGTTCTCCGAGCCCTCCGGGCGGCGGTCCACCACGCCGGTCACGGCGACGCAGTACTCGTTGCGGAGGCGGTGTGCGCGCTCGGCGACCTCCTCGGAACGGAACACCACCTGGCACACGCCGGTCGCGTCGCGGAGGTCGACGAAGATGACCCCGCCGTGATCCCGGCGGCGCGCGACCCAGCCGGCCAGGGTGATGGTCTCCCCTGCATCGGCGGCTCGGAGCTGGCCGGCGGAATGGGTGCGCAGCACTGCGGTTGTCCTCTCGTCGGGAAAAGGTGTGCGGTCGGCGAACACCAGAGCGGACCCACCGCGTCGTGAGCGGTCGGCCCCGGGTTCGGACGAGGCACAGTCTACGTCCACCCGCGGGCGTTCCCCGTGTCGGCTGTGACGGCGTACCGCCGGCCCATACAGTGATCCGACAAGCACCGTGGTGGTGCGGCGTGCCCGGGTGGACCGGCGGCCCCGCGGACGAGAGGCGGCGACATGACGTTCCGGCAGGGCGGGCGACTGGACACCAGCGGGGTCTCCGGCGGGGGCCGAGGGGGTCGCCGTCGGTGGGGGTGTCGGCGGCCTCGTCGTCGTCGTCATCGCGTTGTTCCTCGGCGTCGACCCCGGCCAGCTCGGACTCGACGGCGATGGCACGGACCCGGGCGCCACCGGCGGCCGGGCACAGACCTCCGACTCGGCGCAGCAGTTCCAGGCCCACATCGACCAGTGCGACCTGCAGCAGGCCAACACCGACACCATCTGCCGCGTCGTCGCCACCACCGAGAGCCTCGAGGACGTGTGGAACACACAGTTGCCCGACCAGATCGGGATGCGCTGGGTCCAGCCCCACACCACCATCTTCACCGGTGCCGTCGACACCGGATGCGGTGGCGCCTCCTCCGACATCGGACCGTTCTACTGCCCGGCCGACGAGAACGTGTACATAGACCCCGCGTTCTTCGACCGGGTCCTCGTGGGCCAACTCGGGGGGTCACCCTCCGGTGCGGCGCAGATGTACGTCGTCGCCCACGAATTCGGCCACCACCTGCAGACCATGCTCGGCGACATCCGCCGGTCGCAGCAGGACCCGCAGGGCCCCTCCTCGGGTGCGGTCCGGGTCGAACTCCAGGCCGACTGCTACGCCGGGCTGTGGGCCCATTACGCCACCTCGACCCCGGCGCCCGACGGCGGCCCGCCGCTGCTAGAGAGACTCACCGGGAGCGACGTCGACGCGATCATCCAGACCGCCGAGGCGATCGGCGACGACCACATCCAGCGCTCCGGCGGCGCACGCGTCGACCCGGGCTCGTGGACCCACGGGTCGTCGGAGATGCGCCGACAGTGGTTCCTGACGGGCTACGAGCAGGGCTCGATGCAGGCTTGCGACACCTTCCGCGCACAGCTCTGAGGCGCACAGCTCTGAGGCGCCCGGCTCTGGCGCGCGTAGCCCTGACGCGTGGGCGGGGCCCCGGTCGGTCAGTGCGGCCGGACCGCCGGGGTCACCGGGCGACGGCCCTGCTGACGTGGTCGACGAGACCCTCCAGCGGCACCGGCTCCTGCTCGCCGGTGGCCATCGTCTTGACGACGGCCGTCGAGGTGGCCAGTTCGTTCTCCCCGACGACGACGGTGACCGCCGCTCCGGAGCGGTCCGCGGCCTTGAAAGCGCCTTTCATGCCGCGGTCCCCGTACGCCATGTCCGCGCGGAGCCCGCTGCGGCGGAACTCGGCGAGGACGGGAACCAGAGTCGCCTTGGCCTGCGCGCCGAGAGCCACCGCGTACACGTCGACGCGCCCCTCGGCCGCCGGGTCGATCCCCTCGGCCTGCAGTGCCAACACCGTGCGGTCCACACCGATACCGAACCCGATGCCGGACAGCGCCTGGCCGCCGAGCTGTTCCATCAGGCCGTCGTAGCGGCCACCGCCACCGATCCCGGACTGGGCGCCGAGGCCGTCGTGCACGAACTCGAAGGTCGTCTTGGTGTAGTAGTCCAGGCCCCGCACCATGCGGGGATTGACCTCGTACGCGACGCCCAGCGCGTCCAGGTGCGCCCGAACGGTCGCGAAGTGCTCGGCGCTCGCGTCCGACAGGTGATCGATCATCAGAGGAGCGCCCTCGAGCTGGGCACGCACCTCGGGGCGCTTGTCGTCCAGGACGCGCAGCGGATTGACCCGAGCGCGTTCCCGCGTCGCCTCGTCGAGGTCCAGCCCGGTGAGGAAATCCTGGAGCCGTTCCCGGTAGTCGGGGCGGCACGTCTCGTCCCCGAGTGATGTGAGCTCGAGGCGGAACCCGGTGAGTCCGAGGGAGCGGAACGCCTCGTTCGCCACGGCGATCACCTCGGCGTCCAGGGCCGGGTCGTCGACGCCGATCGCCTCGATGCCCACCTGCTGGAGCTGGCGGTACCGCCCGGCCTGGGGGCGCTCGTACCGGAAGAAGGGGCCCGCGTAGCAGAGCTTGACCGGGAGCTGGCCCCGGTCCAGCCCGTGTTCGATCACCGCACGCATGACCCCGGCCGTGCCCTCGGGGCGCAGGGTGACGCTCCGGCCGCCCCTGTCGGAGAACGTGTACATCTCCTTGGACACCACGTCCGTCGACTCCCCCACGCCGCGCGCGAACAACGCCGTGTCCTCGAAGATCGGCAACTCGACGTGCCCGTACCCGGCGCGACGGGCGGCGGTGGTGATGGCGTCCCGGACCGTCACGAACCCGGCGGACGCCGGAGGCACGTAGTCGGGAACACCCTTCGGTGCCTTGAGTGCGGTCTTCTTGACGTTGCCGGTCACTGGTGAGGCGTCCTTGGGTCTCGAGGGGCGGGTGGGGTGGTGGGTCTAGAGGTCGCGTAGGAACGGATTCGACCGACGCTCACGACCGATGGTCGTGGACGGCCCGTGCCCGGGCAACACGACGGCGTCGTCGTCCAGGACGAGGAACTTCTTGGCGATGGACTGCATGAGCACCTCGGCGTCCCCCGCCGGCAGATCGGTGCGTCCCACACCGTCCTGGAACAGTACGTCCCCACCGAGCACGACCAGCCGGGGTCCGTCCTCGGTCTGCACGGTGATCCGGAACGAGACCGAGCCGGGGCTGTGACCCGGGACGTGGTCCACGTCGAAGGTCATCGACCCGATGGTGAGGGTGTCGCCGTCGAACACCTCGATGACCTCGGCCGGCTCCGTGAAGGTGACGCCCTTGAGCATCGCCGACAGGTCGAGTGAGAGACCCTTGCCCGGATCGGAGAGCATCTCGCGGTCCTCGGGGTGGATGTAGGCGGGAACCCCGTAGTGATCCGCCACCTGCCGCGCGTTCCAGATGTGGTCGAGGTGCCCGTGCGTGAGCAGCACCGCGCGGGGCCGGAGCCCGGCCTCGGAGATCTGACGGCGGACCTGTTCCTCCGCGTCCTGCCCCGGGTCGACGACCACACAGTCGCCCGCGTCGTCCGCCACGATGTAGCAGTTGGTCTGGAACATCCCGGCGGGGAAACCGACGATCTGCACGTCCCGTACTCCCTTTCTCGACACTGTCGGCGCCGTTCGGCGCCCGGTGCCGGGCAACGGCGCCCGACACCGGAGTGGCGTTCGGCCGTCACTACCCGACCTGGTAGACAAGGACCCTGGGCTGGACCGCCGCGTGGGGCTCTTCACGGAGCCCCACCGTACGGGTCCGCCCGTGGAGTCCCAGCCTAGTCCAGGTCCCCAGGAGGGTCAGTGTCCACAAACCAGGAACGCCGAGCCGAGGCGCGCCAACGTCTGCGTGAGCAGATGGAGGCGCAGGCGCGCCGCGAGAAGCAGCTGAAGATCGCCGGTGCCTCGGTCGTGGTGGTGGTCCTCCTCGGCATCGTGGGCGTCGTGGTCTGGAACAAGGCGGAACAGTCCCGCGCCGAGCAGTACGCCGCCGACTGGGTGTCCTGCGAGTACCCGCAGGACACCAGTCCCATGGAGAAGGTCGACCCGGCGGAGTTCGAGGACCAGGGGCCCGAGATCGTCGCCGAGGCGCGTCGTTTCAACGAGCAGGTCGACGAGATCGAGGAGTCCAAGCGCGAGATGGACCCCCCGACCGGGGACCAGCCCAGGAGAGGGACGGCCGAGATCGTGGTGACCACCGGTAGCGGCGAGATCCCCCTGACGCTCGATCGTGAGGGCGCCCCCTGCAACGTCGCGAGCTTCGTGCACCTCGCCGAGCAGGAGTACTTCGACGACACCGAGTGCCATCGACTGACGCAGGGCGGGGAGGGTTCGCAGCTCTCGGTCCTGCAGTGTGGTGACCCCACGGGGACCGGGCTCTCGGGCCCCGGGTACTCGATCGTGGACGAGCCGCCCACCGACCTCCCCGTGGCCGAGGACGGTTCGGGGATGTCGGTCTACCCGCGCGGCACCGTCGCCATGGCCAAGTCGCAGGCGCCGAACAGCGCCGGGAGTCAGTTCTTCCTCGTGTACGAGGACTCCATGCTGCCGCCCGAGTACTCCGTGATGGGCACGATCGGCGAGTCCGGTCTGGAGGTCCTCGACGAGATCGCCGATGCCGGGACGAAGAGCGACGACCAGAGCGATCCGGACTACGAGGCACCACGCCGTCCGGTGGTCATCGAGAAGGTCACGGTCGGCGCCCAGGAGGGCCTGCCCGAGGCCTGAACCCGTAGCACCCGGCCGTGAGCACCGGCCCCGGCCTCTCGGCCGGGGCCGCGTCGTCCCACCGGGTCCGCGTGGACCCACCGGGCCCGCGTGGACCCACCGGGCCCGCGAAGGGCGGCCGCGGAGGGGTCGGTCAGCCGCGGAGGGGTCGGTCAGCCGCGGAGGGGTCGGTCAGTTCGAGGTCATCCGGTAGACGTCGAAGACGCCTTCGACCTTGCGGACCGCACCGAGGACGTGACCGAGGTGTTTGGGGTCGGCCATCTCGAAGGTGAACCGGGAGATCGCCACCCTGTCATCGCCCGCGGTCTGCACCGACGCGGACAGGATGTTGACCTTCTCATCGGCCAGGACCTTGGTGATGTCGGACAGCAGACGGTGACGGTCGAGGGCCTCCACCTGGATGGCCACGAGGAACACCGCACCCGGCTGGGGCGCCCATTCGACCTTGACCAGTCGCTCCGGCTCCCTGTGCAGGTCGGAGGCGTTGGTGCAGTCGGTGCGGTGCACGCTGACGGAGCCGCCGCGCGTGATGAAACCCAGGACCTGGTCCCCCGGCACCGGGGTGCAGCAGCGGGCGAGCTTGGCGTGGACGTCTTCCACACCGCCCACGAGTACGCCGGCCCCGGAGGTGGTGGGGCGGGGCGGGGTCATGGTCTTGTCACGTGACCGGTCGGCGAGTTCCTCGGTGACCTCGTCCACGCCGCCGTGGGCGGCGATGAGACGACCGACCACGGTCTTGGCGGAGACGTGGTTCTCCCCGATCGCCGTGTAGAGAGCGGTGACGTCGGCGAATCCGAGCTCGCGGGACACGCCGGCGAGCGACTCATTGGAGAAGATGCGGTGGACGGGGACCCCGCCCCGGCGGACCTCACGGGTGATGAGGTCCTTGCCCCGCTCCAGTGCCTCCTCGCGGCGCTCCTTCGCGAACCATTGCCGGATCGAGCTCTTGGCGCGGCCGGAGACCACGAACTTCTGCCAGTCCAGGCTGGGGCCGGCATTGAGGTCCTTGGAGGTGAAGACCTCCACAACCTCGCCGTTCTCGAGCGGGCGCTCGAGGGCGACGAGCTTTCCGTTGACCCGCGCCCCGATGCAGCGGTGGCCGACCTCGGTGTGGACCGCGTAGGCGAAGTCCACGGGTGTGGCACCGACCGGAAGGTTGATGACGTCTCCCTTGGGGGTGAAGACGAAGATCTCCTTGCTGGTCATCTCGAAGCGCAGGGAATCAAGGAACTCGCCGGGATCGGCGGCCTCACGCTGCCAGCTGAGCAGTTGCCGCATCCACGCCATCTCGTCGACCTCGGCGGGGTCGCCGTTGTGCTTGCCGCGGGTCTCCTTGTAGCGCCAGTGCGCCGCGATGCCGTACTCCGCGTTGCGGTGCATCTCGTGGGTGCGGATCTGGATCTCGAGGGGTTTGCCGTCGGGTCCGATCACGGTGGTGTGCAGCGACCGGTACACGCCGAAGCGGGGCTGGGCGATGTAGTCCTTGAACCTCCCCGGCATCGGCTTCCACGTGGAGTGGACGACCCCGATCGCGGCGTAGCAGTCGCGCACGTCCTCGCACAGGACACGAATGCCCACGAGGTCGTGGATCTCGTCGAACTCCCGACCGCGCACGATCATCTTCTGGTAGATCGACCAGTAGTGCTTGGGTCGGCCCTCGACCCGCGCCTGGATGTGCGCCTTCTCGAGGTCCGCCCTGACCCGGTTGGTCACCGTTTGCAGGTAGACGTCGCGGCTGGGGGCCCGGTCGGCCACGAGCCGCACGATCTCCTGGTACTTCTTCGGCTCGAGGATCGCGAAGGCGAGGTCCTCGAGTTCCCACTTGATGGTCGCCATCCCCAGCCGGTGCGCGAGCGGGGCGATCACCTCGAGGGTCTCCCTCGCCTTCTTGACCTGCTTCTCGGGCGGGAGGAACCGCATCGTGCGCATGTTGTGCAGGCGGTCGGCTACCTTGATCACCAGGACGCGCGGGTCGTGTGCCATCGCGATGATCATCTTGCGGATGGTCTCCGCCTCGGCGGCCTCGCCGAACTCGACCTTGTCCAGCTTGGTGACGCCGTCCACGAGGTGGGCGACCTCACCGCCGAAGTCCGCTTCCAGCTGGTCTAGTGAGTACGCGGTGTCCTCCACCGTGTCGTGCAGCAGCGCCGCCACGAGGGTGGTGGTGTCCATCCCCATCTCCGCGCAGATGGTCGCCACGGCGAGTGGGTGGGTGATGTAGGGATCGCCGGATTTGCGGTAGACGCCCTCGTGCTGCTTCTCCGCGAGGGTGTACGCGCGGGCCAGCAGACCGACGTCGGCCTTGGCGTGGTGTATCCGGTGGACGCGCACCAACGGTTCGAGAACCGCCGGTGTGGAGGTGACGGTCAGCCCCGAGGTGAGGCGGCGAGCCCATCGCGCACGCACCCGTCGACCGGCGGACGGGCGGTTGCCCGGGATCACGGGGAGCGGTTGGGTCGAGGGCTGGGGTGTCGCGGGCTGGGGTGTAGACGACTGGGGCGTAGAAGTCTGGGGTGACGAGGACTGGGGAATCGAGGGCTGCGGGGTCGAGGGCTGGGGCTGAGCCATCTGTCCGGGTCGCGCGCCCCCGTCCGGCTGCCCGGCGGGGTCCTGCCGTTGTGTCATCTCCGGCTCCTCCCTCCAGTTCCGGGCCGTCAGGAACGGCCGACGGTCACGCGACCGTGAGGCAGGTCAGCGGTGTGGCGGCCAGTCTATCCCGCCCCCCGAGGCCGGGGACCTCGAGCACCACGGACAGCCCCACGACGATCGCTCCGCAGTCCTCGAGTAGACCGACCGCTGCGGTGAGCGTCCCCCCTGTGGCGAGGACGTCGTCGACGACGAGGACGCGCTTCCCGCTGAGGTCGAGCCCGTCCGCGGGGAGTTCCAACGTGGCGGCGCCGTACTCGAGCTCGTAGGAACGCGAGTGCACCGGGGGCGGGAGCTTGCCGGCTTTGCGGATCGCGAGGATGCCGGTGTGCAGGCGTACGGCCGCTGCGCCGGCCAGCAGGAACCCGCGGGCGTCGAGTCCGGCGACGTAGTCCACGCTGCCGATCTCGTGTCCGGCGATGAGCCCGGCCACGACGGCGTCGAAGCCGTCGGCGTCAGCGAGGACCGGGGTGAGGTCACAGAACTGGACCCCCGCGGACGGGAAGTCCTCGACGCGACGCATCAGCCGCTCCACGGCAGAGCTGATCGCCGGTGAGACGGGGGTGAGGGCAGGTTCGGTCATGCGGCGGCCTCGGCCTTCTCGCGTCGGGCCAGGACCTTGGCGGTCTGGCGGCGGATCTCTGGATCGCGGTTCTTGAGGGACACCAGCAGGGGTGTGGCGAGAAAGACCGAGGAGAAGGTGCCGGTGATGATGCCGACCATCTGCACGAGCGCCAGGTCCATCAGGGTGCCCACACCGAGAATCCACACGGCGATCACGACCAGCGCCAGCAAGGGCAGCACGCCGATGATCGTGGTGTGGATCGAGCGCATGAGGGTCTGGTTGACACCCAGGTTCGCCTCTTCGGCGTAGGTGCGGCTCGCGGTGTGTCTGATGCCCCGGGTGTTCTCCTCGACCTTGTCGAACACGATCACCGTGTCGTACAGGGAGAAACCGAGAATGGTCAGGAGTCCGATCACGGTGGCGGGGGTGACCTCGAAGCCGACGAGCGAGTAGACGCCGGCGGTGGTCAGCACGTCGAACAGCAGGGCGACGATCGCTGCGGTGGCCATCCGCCATTCGAAGCGGAAGGCGATGTAGCCGAAGACGATGACGAGGAAGACGCCGAGGGCGATCAGTGCGTTCTCGGTGACCTGACCTCCCCAGCTCTCCGAGCGCGCGGAGTCGCCGATAGCCTCCACCGAGGCGTCTCCGTCGGCCGTGACCGGCTGGAACTCCTCGTAGAGCGCGTTTTTGGCCGCGCGGATCTCATCACTGGTGAGGAACCGCGTCTCCACCTCGACGATGCGGGCGTCCCCGGCTCCGACGATCTGGACCGTCTGGGGTTCCTCGCCCACGGACTCCTCGACCACCGCGGCCACGCGGCTCTTGTCGTGGTCGGCGGCGGGCATGGTGAGCTTGGTGCCGCCGGTGAAGTCGATGCCGAAGCTGAAGCCACGGAAGATGATGCTCGCCAGGCAGATGGCGACGATCACGGTGGTGAGGACGTAGAACCTCCGGCGGTTCGGGACGATGCCGAACGCCCCGGTCCCCGTGTAGAGCCGCGTGAACAGACTGTCGGACCGGCCGGCGGGGGCGGCGGCGCCGCTCCCGGGCTCGGTGGTCGTGGGAGTGCTCATCGGCCCTCCTCCTCATCGGTGGCGGGACGCTCGGTGCGCGGTTCGGTGATGGTGTCGCCGCCCGGGCCGCGGATGGTCGCGGTGACCCCGCGGCCCTGGCCCTGCTCGAGATCGCTCTCGGTCTTCCGGTCGATGCGGCGCTGTTCCGCCGCGGCTGCCTGGAGGTTCTCCATCCGTCCCATCCCGTTCGCCCAGGTCTTGGCGAAGATGGGTTTGGTGGAGGCCAGGTAGACGAGTGGCCAGGTCACGGTGAACGCGACGAACACGTCCATGATGGTCGTGAGGCCGAGGGTGAACGCGAAACCGCGCACCTCGCCGCTGGCCAGCAGGTAGAGCACGACCGCTCCGATGAGACTGACCATGTTGCCGGTGACGATGGTGCGGCTGGCGCTCTTCCAGGCCCGTGGCACCGCGGATCTGAACCGGTGGCCGTCCCGCAGTTCATCCTTGATGCGCTCGAAGAACACGACGTAGGAATCGGCGGTCATGCCGATACCGATGACGAGCCCCGCGATTCCCGCGAGGTCGAGGCTGTAGTCGACGGTGTATCCGAGGAACACCAACAGGATATAGGTGAGCAGGAACGACAGGGCCAGCGAGATGAAGGCCAACACACCGAGCAGTCGGTAGAAGAAGGCGGAGTACGCCAGTACCAGCAGGAAGCCGATGGCCCCGGCGAGCAGGCCGGCCTCGAGCGACGCCAGACCGAGGGACGCCGGGACGTTGTCGACGTTGGGGTCCTCGAAAGAGATGGGCAGGGCGCCGTAGCGCAGGTTCGCGGCGAGGGAGGCCGCCTCGTCCGTGGTGAAGTCACCCGTGATGGACGTCGCCGAACCGACGGGCGTGACGCCCTGGACGACGGGCGCACTGATGACCTCGCCGTCGAGGACGATGGCGATCTGCCGCTGGAGGTTCTCCTGCGTCAGGCGCGACCAGGTGGCGCTGCCCTGCTCACCGGGCCCGGCGTTGAACCGGAACGAGACCTCGTTCTTGGCGGCCTGCTGGTTGAACCCCGAGCTGACGGAGTCCTTGACGATCTGTTGGCCGTCGAGGCGTCGACCGTCCTCGGGCTCGCCGATGAGCAACGGGACGGGACCGAGGACGTACTTCGCACCGTCACCACAGGCGATGAGGGCCTGGGACGGGTCGTCGAAGCCGGCCAGGACATCGCGCTCCGGGCAGCGGAACGTCGAGAGCGTCTGGGTGAGTTCCTGAGGGTCGCCCTGACGGACCTCGCGGGCCTCCTCGACCTCCCTGGCGACGGCGTCGCGGTCCCCCTTGGCGGCGGGCACGGGCTCGACGTCGCCCTCGGCGACGGGTTGGACCTGCAGCACGGGACGGATCGTCAGCTGTGAGGTGGTGCCGAGGTCACGGGCCTGGCTGGAGTCCTCACCGGGCACCGTGAGGACGATGTTGCTGCCCTCGATGACGACCGAGGTCCCGGCGACGCCGAGCCCGTCGACCCGGTCCCGGATGATGTCCTGGGCCAGTCGTAGGTCCGCCTCGTCGGGGTCTCCCTTGGGGATCAGCGTGACGCGGGTACCGCCCTGCAGGTCGATGCCCAGCTTCGGCGTCAGGCCGCGCTCGGCGACGGCGAAGGCGCCGAGGAAGAAGATGAACAGCACCAGGAAGAACGCGGACAGCAGCGCCCACGGTCTGGGGCGGGCGTCGGCGCCTCGAGGACGAGCTGGTGACACAGGTGATCTCTCTCGGTCTTCGTCTGGGGCCTCCGGCTGGAGGGCCCCATTACACTACTCGCCGGTCGTGGCCTACAGGGAATCCGCGGCACCGGTGCCGGTGTCGGCTCCGGGGGGCGTACCGGTGTCGATCTTCTCGCGGATGACGCGACGGTCCCACTGGGTGTGGACACCCTCCGCGATCTCCAGTTCCACGGTCTCGTCGCCGACGGAGACGATGGTCGCGCGGAGGCCCGAGGTGGTGAGCACGCGATCACCCGCCGTCAATGAGGCCTGCATCTCCCGCATGTCCTTCATCGCCCTGCGTTGTCTCGTGCTCTGCAGGACCATCAGCACGATCAGCACGACGATCATCAACGGCAGCAGCAGTTCCAGTCCCATTCGGGTCCTCCTGACATGGACCCGCCGGTTCCGGGTCGCTGGCGGGTCCGGGCTACGGACGGTCTCGTCCGAGGATGCCAGCCCGGGGCTCAGCCGCGCGCGCCGGGGCCCCGGTCGACCTCGACCGGCAGCATCGGCTGGCCGGCCGCGTTGTCGGAGCGGGTGAGCCCCAGGTGGTCCCACGCCGCGGCGGTGGCGATCCGCCCGCGCGGGGTGCGTGCGAGCAGACCGGCGCGGACGAGGAAGGGCTCGCAGACCTCCTCGAGGGTGGTGGACTCCTCCCCCACGGCCACCGCCAGAGTGCTCAGTCCGACGGGCCCGCCCTCGTGTTGGACGAGGAGCGCCCTCAGGACCGCGCGGTCGAGACGATCGAGCCCCAGCTCGTCCACTTCGTACACCTCGAGGGCGGCCCTGGCGACGGGCACGGTGATGCGACCGTCGGCCCGGACCTCGGCGAAGTCACGGACCCGCCGCAGGAGCCGGTTGGCGATACGGGGTGTGCCCCGCGACCGGCCGGCGATCTCCAGCGCGGCATCGGGCTCCACGGGGATCGCGAGGATGTCCGCGGCGCGGGTGACGATCCTGGCGAGGTCGGTATCCGTGTAGAAGTCCATGTGCGCGGTGAACCCGAACCTGTCGCGCAGCGGACCGGTCAGCGCTCCGGATCGCGTGGTGGCACCGACCAGGGTGAACGGGGCGATCTCCAGCGGGATCGAGGTGGCACCGGGCCCCTTGCCCACCATGATGTCGATCCGGAAGTCCTCCATCGCGAGATAGAGCATCTCCTCGGCCGGGCGCGCGATGCGGTGGATCTCGTCGATGAACAGCACGTCGCCCTCGATGAGGTTCGACAGCATCGCGGCCAGGTCGCCGGGTCGTTCGAGGGCGGGACCGGAGGTGATCCGCAGCGATCCACCGAGTTCGGCCGCGACGATCATCGCGAGACTGGTCTTACCCAGTCCGGGCGGCCCGGAGAAGAGCAGGTGGTCGGGCACGACCCCGCGGCGGGTGGCCGCGGTGAGCACGAGGTCCAGTTGCTCCCGGACCGTCTCCTGGCCGATGAACTCGCCCAGGCTGCGGGGTCGGAGGGCACCCTCGACGTCGGTGTCGAACGGGGTCGCGGACGCGGACAGCTCGCCCTCCCGGTCCGCCCCGTCGTCGACGTCGGGGGAATACCCGTCACCGGGCGCGTCGAACTGTCCCGCCATCAGCGCTTACCGAGTGATTTGAGGGCCAGCCGCAGGGCCTGCGCCGGGTCGAGGTCCGGTTCGGCGGCGAGCACCGCGGTGGCGGTCTTCTCGGCCTCCGCGGAGGAGAAACCCAGGCCCTCGAGTGCCTCTGCGACCTCGGTCGCAGCCGACCCGACGGTCGCGCCGCCCGGGACCCCCACGGAACCACCGTCCGCCACGGGCCCGACCTTGTCCTTGAGTTCCAGCACCATGCGTTCGGCGGTTCGCTTACCGACGCCCGGGACCCGGGTCAACGCCTTGACGTCCGCGGTTCCGAGAGCCCGGACGAGGGCCTCCGGCTCGAGGGTCGCGACGATCGCCAGCGCCAGTCGTGGTCCGACGCCGGATACGGTCTGGACGGTGAGGAACAACTGACGCGCGTCCACCGAGTCGAATCCGTACAGGGTCAATGAGTCCTCGCGGACGACCAGCTCGGTGTGGAGCATTCCTTCCGCGCCGCGGCGGAGGCCGGCGAGCGCCGCGGGGGTCGCGTGCACGAGCACCCCGACTCCCCCGGTCTCCACCACGCAGCGGTCCAGGCCGATCTCGGCCACGGTTCCCCGGATCGAGGCGATCACCAGCGCACTCCCTTCGTCCGCGCCATGCCCCGGGCCGCGGCCCGGGCGCGCTCCTGATCGGCGGCCGCGCCGCGACCACCGTGTGCGTTCGACGTGGCTGCGTCCCGCGCGGCCGCCACCTTCGACTCGAACCCGGCGCGGGACCGCGCGACGTGGCCGTCGAGCGCGGCGACCCGCCCCTGCATGGGGGCCCGCCAGCTGTGGCACACGGCCAGGGCGAGGGCGTCGGCCGCGTCCGCCGGGCTGGGGGGCTTCTGCAGGCCGAGGATCCGGGTGATCATCAGGGTCATCTGCTTCTTGTCCGCGCGCCCGCTGCCGGTGATGGCGGCCTTGACCTCGGAAGGCGTGTGGAAGGCCACCGGGATGTCGCGGTAGGCGGCGGCCAGTGCCACGACGCCTGCGGCCTGGGCCGTGCCCATGGCGGTGGAGACCTGGTTCTGGGCGAAGACCCGCTCGATGGCGACCACGTCCGGGCGGTGGATCTCCATCCACTCGTCCGCCACGGCGTGGACCGCCTGCAGGCGCCTCTCGAGTGGTTCCTGGGCGGTCGTCCGCACCACGTCCACGTCCAACGCCGTGACGGCCCGACCCGGCTCGGTCTCGATCAGCGCGAGCCCGCACCGGGTCAGTCCCGGGTCCACACCCATCACGCGCATAGCGACCTTTCGCCGACCAGTGGTAGAACCTACGTTCGAGACCCTACCAGTGGGCCGCCCGTCAGGCGTTGAGCGCCGCCAGCACGTCGTCCGGCACGTCGAGGTTCGAGTAGACGTTCTGGACGTCGTCGGAGTCCTCGAGCGCGTCGATGAGCTTGAAGACCTTGGTGGCACCGTCGGCGTCGACCGTCACCTCGACCGAGGCGCGGAACCCGGACTCGGCCGAGTCGTAGTCGATGCCGGCCTCCTGGAGCGCGGTGCGCACCCGGACGAGGTCGGTGGGTTCGCAGACCACCTCGAACTGCTCGCCCAGGTCGTTGACCTCCTCGGCCCCGGCCTCGAGTACGGCCATGAGGACGTCGTCCTCCTCGAGCTCACCCTTGTCCAGCACGATCTCGCCCTTGCGGGTGAACAGGTAGGCCACCGAACCGGGGTCGGCGAGGTTGCCGCCGTTGCGGGTCATCGCCGTGCGCACCTCGCCCGCGGCGCGGTTGCGGTTGTCGGTCAGACACTCGATGAGCAGGGCCACGCCGTTCGGGCCGTACCCCTCGTACATGATGGTCTCCCACTCGGCGCCGCCCGCCTCCTCACCGGCGCCACGTCTGCGCGCGCGCTCGACGTTGTCGCCCGGGACAGAGTTTTTCTTGGCCTTCTGGATGGCGTCGTAGAGCGTGGGGTTGCCGGCTGGGTCACCGCCGCCCGTACGGGCCGCCACCTCGATGTTCTTGACGAGCTTGGCGAAGAGTTTGCCGCGCTTGGCGTCGATCGCGGCTTTCTTGTGCTTGGTGGTGGCCCACTTGGAATGGCCTGACATGGGATGTTCCGCCCTCCGGGGGTGTGAAGTCCGGGCCGACGTCGGTTGGTGGCCCGGTGCGATGTGTCGCTGACTGGCCAGTCTACGAGGTCGACTGCCGCACCATGTCGACGAAGTACCGGTGAACGCGCACATCGTCGGTCACCTCGGGGTGGAACGAGGTCGCCAGGGCGTTGCCCTGCCGCACCGCGACCACGTGATCGTGGCCGTCGGAGGCGCGGACGCGGGCGAGTACCTCCACGTCGGGGCCCACCGTCTCGACCCAGGGTGCGCGGATGAACACGGTCCGGACCGGGTCGGCGCCGAGGGCGTCGACGACGAGGTCGGCCTCGAACGAGTCGACCTGCCGTCCGAAGGCGTTCCGTCGGACGGTCATGTCGATCGCGGAGAACCAGGTGGCGTCGGCCCGGGTGTCAAGGACGACCGACGCCAGCAGGATCATGCCCGCGCAGGAGCCGTAGACCGGCATGCCGCCGGAGATCCTCTCGGCCACCGGTTCGTACATCTCGTAGACGTCCAACAGCCGACTCATCGCGGTGGACTCCCCGCCGGGCAGGATGAGTCCGTCCACGCCGTCGAGCTCGGAGCGCCGGCGGACGGCCACGGCCCGCGCGCCGACGGACTCGAGGTGGCGGACGTGTTCGGCGACATCGCCCTGAAGGGCGAGGACACCGACGGTCGGGGCGTCCGTGCTCACTTCTTGGACGGGTCGTCGGTGGTGCTCACCGGGAACGACTGGGCTCCCGGTCGCAGGCGCCGGGACAGTCCCTCCTGAGTGACGGCGGCGACGAGCCTGCCGGAGCGGTCGAAGATCCGCCCCTGGGTGAGGGCGCGCCCCCCGAACGCCGACGGCGAGGTCTGGTCGTACAGCAACCAGTCATCGGCCCGGAAGGGGCGCATGAACCACATGGCGTGGTCGAGCGAGGCGTCCTGGGTGGGCTCGTCGGGGTGCGGGACCTTGGCCGAGCCCAACAACGTCATGTCCGACATGTACGCGAGTGTGCACACGTGGAAATTGGGGTCGTCCGGCAGCGTGTCGACGCTGCGGAACCACACCCGCTGCTGCGAGGCCAGCACCGAACTCGTCTCCAGGCGGTCCCGGGGGACGATCCGGATGTCCCACTGGGCCCATTCCTCCACGAAGACGCGGTGGGCCTCGTCGAGGTCGTCGATCGTCGGGACGTCGATCTCCTCGGGCCCCACGACCCGGGGCATCGAGTCCTGGTGCTCGATGCCCTCCTGGTCGACCAGGTGGAAGGAGGCCGACATGGAGAAGATCGGCTCCCCCTCCTGGATGGCGGTGACACGGCGGGTGGCGAAGCTGCGACCGTCCCGGAGGCGGTCGACCTGGAAGACGGTCGGCACGTCGGGGATGCCCGGCCGGATGAAGTACCCATGCAGGGAGTGGACGTGCTTGTCGGAGTCCACGGTCCGGACCGCGGCGACGAGGGTCTGACCGGCGACCTGGCCGCCGAAGGTCCGCTGCAGGTGCGTGCGGATGGCCGGTCCCCGGTAGAGGTCGCGGTCTATCCGCTCGATCTCGAGGATGTCCTCGATCTTCGCCACCGGCGGGTCACCAGCCCCGCTCGGCGAGCCGGTGGGGCTCGGGGATGTCGTCGACGTTGATGCCGACCATGGCCTCGCCGAGGCCGCGGGAGATGGTCGCGAGCATCTCCGGATCGTCGTGGAAGGTCGTCGCCTTGACGATCGCCTTGGCCCGCTCGGAGGGGTTGCCGGACTTGAAGATGCCGGAACCGACGAACACACCCTCGGCACCGAGCTGCATCATCATCGCGGCGTCGGCCGGGGTGGCGATGCCGCCCGCGGTGAACAGGACCACGGGGAGCTTGCCGGTCTCGGCGACCTCCTTGACCAGCTCGTACGGCGCCTGCAGCTCCTTGGCGGCCACGTACAGCTCGTCGGACGGCAGGCTCTGGAGCTTGCGGATCTGCTGGCGGATCTGGCGCATGTGGGTGGTGGCGTTGGAGACGTCGCCGGTGCCGGCCTCACCCTTGGAACGGATCATGGCCGCGCCCTCGGTGATCCGGCGCAGGGCCTCGCCGAGGTTGGTGGCGCCACAGACGAACGGCACGGTGAAGCCGAACTTGTCGATGTGGTTGGCGTAGTCGGCCGGGGTGAGGACCTCGGACTCGTCGACGTAGTCCACGCCGAGGGCCTGGAGGATCTGCGCCTCGACGAAGTGCCCGATGCGGGCCTTGGCCATCACGGGGATGGAGACGGCCTCGATGATGCCGTCGATGAGGTCGGGGTCGCTCATGCGGGCGACGCCGCCCTGGGCCCGGATGTCGGCGGGGACGCGCTCGAGGGCCATCACGGCCACGGCGCCGGCGTCCTCGGCGATCTTCGCCTGCTCGGCGGTGACGACGTCCATGATGACGCCGCCCTTGAGCATCTCGGCCATACCTCGCTTGACGCGTGCGGTTCCGGTGGTGTTCTCGCTGGACTGCGGGTCGCTCACGAAATAGGCCTTTCCTGGCTCAGACGACGTGTGACAGGGGTCCAGTGTAGGTCTCCCTCACCCCGGCGCCCCAACCGCCGCCCCACCGGGGTTGGTCAGGCCTGCGGTGGCGGTGCGTCGACGAGTTCGACGTACCCGGGCATCGGGGCCCGGCCGGCCAGTCGCAGGAGGCGGACCGGGGCCTGTTCCCGCAGACTGCGGGTGTCGCGGACGGCGTCGTTGTAGAAGCGCCGGGCCATGGACACGCGATCCGAGGCGTCCTCCAGTTCGGCGGCGAGATCGACGGGCAGGGCGTCCGTGTCGACCCCGGACAGGACCACGCCGAGGGTGTTCTCCGCGACCTCGGCGTCGGGCTCGGGGGCGTCGTCAGGCGCGCTGCCGTCGTCGCGACGGCGTCGGTGGTCGGGGTGCGGCGCGGGGTCCGGCCCGGCGATCGCCCCCGGGGGGTGGGCGCGGGCGTGCGCGAGCGCCCGCACCAGGCGGTCCGCGCCCGCCGGGTCCCGCGCCGAGAGGTCGCTGGCGACGGCGGCGGCGACCGTGTGGCGTCGCTCCAGGGCCCCGGTCAGGGCGGCGCGGGCCAGGTCGGTGCGGATGTGGAGCCGGTCCAGGCGGTGAGCGGTGAGGTACGCGGTGAACAACGCCGCGAGCGCGGCGACGAGGACGACGACGACGAGGACGATCAGTTCAACGGACACGGAGCGTCTCCCCCGGGCCGCGGATGGTCTCGTACACACGCACGACCCGGTCGGCGACGACGGGCCAGTCGTACTCCCGGACCGCCTGGAGACCGCGGGTGCGGAGGTCGGCGCGGAGCCCGGGGTCGGTGAGGACCCTCGTGAGTGCGGCGGCGAGGGCGTCGGCGTCGCCGACCGTGGCGAGTTCCCCGCACTCGCCGTCCCGGAGGACCCGGCGGAACGCGTCGAGGTCGGCGGCCACCACGGCGGTCCCGGCGGCCATGGCCTCCACGAGGACGATGCCGAAGCTCTCCCCTCCCGTGTTGGGTGCGCAGTAGACGTCCGCGGCGGCCAGCACCGCGGCCTTGCGGGTGTCGTCGACCCGGCCGAGGAACTCCACGTCCAACCCGGCCGGGAGGGTGGCGCGCAGTGCCCGCTCGTCGCCGTCGCCCATGACCCTGAGCCGCAGGTCCGGCACGTCCCGCAGGACGGCGGGGAGCGCCGCGGCGAGTACCCCCATCCCCTTGCGGGGTTCGTCGTAGCGGCCGAGGAACGCCACGGTCGGTGCGTCGGTCGGCTCGGCGGAGGTGTCGACGTCGGTGAACGAGGACACGTCGACCCCGTTGGGGATCTCGACGGCGTCGGAGCCCAGGGCCTCCATCTGCCAGCGGCGCGCCAGGGTCGACACCGCGATCCGACCGCGGATCTTCTCGAGCAGCGGGGCCAGGACCCCGTCGGCGGCGCCGAGGATCATCGACCCCGTGGTGGAGGTGTGGAACGTGGCCGTGATGGGCCCGGAGGACATCGCCAGGGCGAACATGCCGACGCCCGGGGCGTTGGGCTCGTGGATGTGCAGGACGTCCAGCGGTTGCTCGCGGAGCCAGTGGCGGGTGGCCCGCCAGGTGGCGGGGCCGAAGCTGAGCCGGGCCACGGACCCGTTGTAGGGGATCGGGACGCCCGGCCCGGTCAGGGTCATCCCGGAGACCGGCGCACTGCCGGGACTGCCCGGTGCCAGTACCCGGACCGTGTGTCCGCGGCGCCGCAGTTCCTCGGTCAGGTCCACGACGTGGGCCTGCACCCCGCCCGGGGCGTCGAAGGAGTACGGACAGATCATGCCGATGCGCACGGCGGGGTCAGCGCTCGATCCGCGCACGCCGCTCGGCCGGCAGGTCGTCCAGCCAGAGTGGCTGGAGCATGTGCCAGTCCGCGGGGTGCCGGGCGATCCCCTCGGCGAAGAGGTCGGCCATCGCCTGGACCGCCGGTTCGATACCACCTGAGACATCGATGGGCGGGGTGATGCGGACCCGCATCGTCTCCTCGTCGGCGTACCAGAACTGGGCGACGAGCAGAGGCGCGCCGGTCTCCACGGCGAGGCGGGCCGCCCCCGCGGGCATGCGCGTCTGTTCGCCGAAGAACGTCACGGGCACCCCGGTCCGGCGGAGGTCCCGCTCCCCCGGCAGACAGACGATCCCGCCCCCTGCGAGGTACTCGCGCAGCGCGTCCAGCGGCGGGGTGGGTCCGCCCGTGTGCGGGTAGATGGTGAAGCCCAGGCCCTCGCGGAAGTCCAGGAAGCGCTGGTACAGCGATTCCGGCTCGAGCCTCTCCGCGACGGTGGCGAACCCGCCGTAGCGTCGCGCCAGCCAGGTGCCGCCCAGATCCCAGTTGGCCGAGTGCGGCAGCGCGACGACCACCCCGCGCCCCTGCTCGAGCGCCGCGTCGAGGTTCTCGACCCCGGCGATCGTCCGGTCCATCTCGCGGGCCACGGCCTCGCGGTCCATCGAGGGGAGACGGAAGGCCTCGCGCCAGTAGCGGGCATAGGAGCGGAAGGACTCCCTGATCAGGTCGTCGGGGACCTCGGCCGGGGTGACCCCGAGGACGCGGGCCAGGTTCCTGCGCAGCTGCGAGTCCGGACCCTGTCGGCGGGCCGCGAGATCGGCGCCCGCACGGAAGAGGGCGCGCGCGGTCGGCTCTGGAAGGGCGCGCACCACGGCCCATCCGGCGGCGTACCCGAGATCGGAAAGGCGATCGCCGAGGGCGCTCATCGGTCTCCCACCGCGGGGGCGTCGCTACGCGCCACGCGTTCGAGGTAGTCGGTGCGTCCGCCCCACACCCGTTGGATCACCGTGACGAAACTGCCCGCCGCGACGGCGGTCAGCCCGACCTCGAGTGCCCACGGCACCCCCAGCCCCTCGAGGCCGGCGCCGAGCAGGATGAGGACCAGGCGATCGGCGCGCTCCATGAGCCCGCCCGGTGTGCGGAGTCCGCCCGCGTCGGCGCGGGCCTTGGAGTAGGACACCACCTGGGACAGGATCAGGCAGGACAGGAGCATGACCAGCGCGTACCGGTTGTCGGGCTCGGTGTAGACCAGCCACCACAACAGCGACGCCAGGATCACGCCGTCCGCGACCCGGTCGGAGACCGCGTCGACCAGGGCTCCGTACGGTGACCCGCCCCCGCTCGCGCGGGCGACCGCCCCGTCCACCAGATCGAACAGGGTGCACAGTGCGATGACGATCGCGCCGGCCACCAGGTGACCGGGTCCGAACAGGGTGATCGCCGCGGCGCAGGTCAGCAGGAGGCCGGCGAGGGTGATCCCGTTGGCGGTGACGCCGCTGCGGACGAGGAACGCCGCCAGGGGGTGGGCCACCCTGGCGACCCCCGACCTTCCGTACTCGCTGAGCATTCGACTCCCTGCCTACTTCGAGGTGCGGTCTGGTCCGGACACATCGCCTGGTGACATCGTGGTGGACCACGCCTCCGAGAGCAGCTGCCGCGTCTGACGGAGGAGCTGCGGCAGCACCTTGGTTCCGCCGGTCACGGTAATGAAGTTCGCGTCACCGATCCAGCGTGGCACGACGTGTTGGTGCAGATGCTCGGACAGGGACCCGCCGGCCGCGCCACCCAGATTGAGTCCCACGTTGAACGAGTCCGGGTTCGAGACCGCCTTGATGACCCGGATCAGGTGCTGCGTGTACGACATGAGTTCGCGGGACTCGTCGTCGTCGAGGTCCTCCAGGTCCGCCACCTTGCGGTACGGAACCACCATCGAGTGACCCGGGTTGTAGGGGAACAGGTTGAGCACGACGTAGACGTGCTCGCCCCGGGCGACCACCAGCCCGTCCTCGTCGCTCATCCTCGGGATGTCGAGGAACGGCTCCCCCGTCATCCCCTCCGCGGGTTCGGGACGCGTCTCGGCGATGTACGACATCCGGTAGGGCGCCCACAGCAACTGCAGGTGGTCCTCCCCCACCCCGAACTGGCGGTAGGCGCCCGTGGAGGACGGATCTCCGGGCGTCACACGCGCTCCGCGGTCGGCACGTCGTTGCGTCGGGAGTTGATCCAGTACGAGATCTTGTCCATCGCGGCGTTCCGCGAGACCCCGTTGAGCTGCGTCCCGTCCGGGAACCGGAAGCTCACCGCACCCGCCTCGACGTCGCGGTCACCGGCCAGGAGCATGAACGGGACCTTGCCGGTGGTGTGGTTGCGGATCTTCTTCTGCATCCGCTCGTCGGAGACGTCGAGCTCGGCGCGGATACCGCGCCCCCGGAGCTCGTCGATCACGTCCTCGAGATGCTTCTCGTGCGCCTCCGCCACGGGGATGCCCACCACCTGCACGGGCGCCAGCCACGCCGGGAACAACCCGGCGTAGTGCTCGAGCAGCACGGCGAAGAACCGCTCGATCGAGCCGAAGAGCGCGCGGTGGATCATGACCGGCCGCTTCTTGGTGCCGTCCGCGGCGTTGTAGGTCAGGTCGAACAGCTCGGGCAGGTTGAAGTCCAGCTGGACCGTCGACATCTGCCACGTCCGCCCGATGGCGTCGCGTGCCTGGACCGAGATCTTGG
Organism: Dietzia sp. KRD202; assembly: GCF_017168155.1. Taxonomy (NCBI): domain Bacteria; kingdom Bacillati; phylum Actinomycetota; class Actinomycetes; order Mycobacteriales; family Dietziaceae; genus Dietzia; species Dietzia sp. KRD202. Next base: position 56,741 of record NZ_JABFAN010000005.1, read on the forward strand.
GGCCGTAGAAGGCGGCCCCGCCCGGGTCCGGGACCAGCTCGAGGCCGGAGTTCGTGGCCACCCGACGCAGCGTGTCGGTCGCGCGCTCCCAGATCTCGTCGCCGCCGACGTACTTCTCCGGATCCTTGGTCGACAGCTCGAGGTAGAAGTCCTCGAGGCCGTAGTCGCGCAGGAGCGAGATGATGAAGGAGAGCACGGAGGCGATCTCGCCCTCCATCTGCTCCTCGGTGCAGTAGATGTGCGCGTCGTCCTGGGTGAAGCCGCGGGCGCGGGTGAGGCCGTGGATCACCCCGGACTTCTCGTACCGGTACACGGTGCCGAACTCGAACATCCGCAGCGGGAGCTCGCGGTACGAGCGGCCGCGGGAGTCGAAGACGAGGTTGTGCATGGGGCAGTTCATCGGCTTGACGTAGTAGTCCTGCCCCGGCTTGGTCTCCTTGCCGTCCGCGTCGTACTCCGCGTCCAGGACCATGGGGGGGAACATCCCCTCCGAGTACCAGCTCAAGTGCTGGGACTTGCGGAACAGGTCGCCCTTGGTCACGTGCGGGGTGTTGACGAGTGAGTACCCGGCGGACAGGTGGCGCCTGAGGGAGTGCTGCTCCATCTCGTTGCGGATGATCCCGCCGCGGGGATGGAACACCGGGAACCCGGACCCGATCTCGTCGGGGAAGCTGAACAGGTCCAGCTCGGTCCCGAGCCGACGGTGATCCCGCTTCTCCGCCTCGGCCAGACGGTCGAGGTAGGCGTCCATGGCCTCGGTGCTCTCCCAGGCCGTGCCGTAGATCCGCTGGAGACCGGCGTTGTTCTGATCGCCCCGCCAGTAGGCGGCGGACGAGCGCGTGAGTGTGAACGCGGGGATGAACTTGGTGGTGGGCGTGTGCGGGCCGCGGCACAGATCCGACCAGATGACCTCGCCCGTGCGGGGGTTGAGGTTGTCGTAGGCGGTCAGCGCACCCGCGCCGACCTCCATGATCTCGGAGTCCTCGAGCGCCACCGCGCCGTCGGCGTCACCGGCGTCCGCCCGGCCCTTGTCCTCGACCAGCTCGAGCTTGTACGGCTCGCCCGCCAGCTCGGTGCGCGCCTCGTCGAGCGAGGCGTACTCCCGCCGCGAGAAGCGCTGGCCGGCCTTGATGATCTTCTTCATCCGCTTCTCGAGGTCCTTGAGGTCCTCGGGCGTGAAGGGCTCGGCCACGTCGAAGTCGTAGTAGAAGCCGTTCTCGATCGGCGGACCGATCCCCAGCTTGGCCTCGGGGAACTTGTCCTGCACCGCCTGTGCGAGCACGTGTGCGCACGAATGCCGGATCACCGACCGCCCGTCCTCCGAATCGGCGCGGACCAGCTCGACCTCGGTGTCCTCGGCGGGCGCCCAGGACAGGTCCCGGAGGGCCCCCTCCGGATCCCGCACCACGACGATCGTCTCCGGGCCGCTGCGCGACTGCAGCTCCCGCTCGGCGAGGATCTTGCCCGCGGGCTCACCGGCCGGGACGACGGTCGTCACAGGGGCCGCACCCGTCGCGTCGACATCGGTTTCCGGAATGCGGTTCTCGGACACGGGGGGAGATCTCCTCGGGCAGTGGACGTCGGGTGCCGGTGGGCCACCCGGGCTGACACCGGTCCACGACAGGGACCGGGCCGGTCCATGCTACCCGGGGCCCTGACGGAATCCCGGACCGCGGCGCGACGTTGCACCCGGCATGCGCATCGACATCTGGTCCGACGTCGTCTGTCCGTTCTGCTGGATCGGCAAGCGGCACCTCGAGGCGGCACTGGAGACGTTCCGTGAACGACACCCCGAGACCACGGTCGAGGTGGTGTGGCGGGCCTACGAACTCGACCCCTCCGCTCCCCGCGTCGTCGGCGACGAGCCGACCGAGACGAGTGCACAGATGCTCTCGCGCAAGTACGGGATGTCGCTCACCGACGCGGAGGCCGGGCAGGAGCAGATGGCCGCCCGGTTCACCGAACTCGGTCTGGACTTCGACTGGCGGTCCGCGCGCATCTGTTCGACCTTCGACGCCCACCGCCTGGCCGCCCTGGCCGCCGAGCACGGACGGGCGGACGCGGTGGACGAGGCCCTGCGACGCGCCCACTTCACCGAGGGACGGGCGATCTCGGACCCGGCGGTGCTGCATGAGATCGGGGTCGGGGCCGGGTTACCCGCAGAGGAGGTCGACCGGGTGGTCCGGGGGGACGCGTACGCCGACCGGGTGCACCGCGACGTCGAGACGGCCCGCGGTCTCGGGGTCCGCGGGGTGCCGTTCTTCATGTTCGACGACCGACTCGCCGTCAGCGGGGCCCAGCCGGTCGAGGTGTTCGATGACGCACTGGAGCAGGCGGTGGCTGCGGAGGTCTGAGTCCCCGCCGAGTCCGTACACGCCACCGAGCCCGTACACACCACCGAGCCCGTACACACCACCGGGCGCCCGACCCGCTGTCCGCGGATCGGGCGCCCGGTCGCGCTGTACGCCGCTATGTCATGTCACATCGCCAGCGCCGCCGCGCCGAAACCGGCGAGGGCCACGAGGCCCGAGCCAGAGGTTGTGTTGCAGATGCGTGACGGCAGAGGTCCTCAGTTGTTTCATACCCTTGACAAACGTTGAGATCTCGATCACTCGATCAATTCAGGCGCACCATCGTTTGACATATGTAGAGGCAGGCGCGGTGAATGCGCCGCCGCGTCGTGGCGCTGCCAGCACGGTCCCGAACGGCTGAAATGCGGACGACCCCCGGTCTCCGTGATGGAGTCCGGGGGTCGTCGTGGGCTCTCGCCCGCTTCAAGGGTGGTCCTAACTGGGTTCGAACCAGTGACCTCTCCGGTGTGAACGGAGCGCTCTTCCGCTGAGCTATAGGACCTCGCGTTCCGGGCGGTCTCGCCTCGGCACCGGAACACTGTATCAAGACCCGGGCCGTGCCCCAATTCGGCCCCCCGAGGGGTGGGCGGATCGCAGACGGGGTATCCGGGACGCGGTCCGGCGGGCGGTGTGGGTGCCGGAGGGCGGGCCCTGAGG
>NZ_JABFAN010000005.1:59848-214231 GCF_017168155.1 Dietzia sp. KRD202
GGCCCTGAGGGGGCGGGCGCGCCGCGGGCCGTGAGGGTCTCGATGCGTGATGGCCCGCGCCCGGGTCGCGAGCTGTGCCGTGGGCCCTCGACCATCCGCCTCGACCATCCGCGCCTCCACCATCCGCACCGGCTGCGGCGGCCCGTGGGGCGTACGGGGCACCCGGGGTCGAGCGTGGCTCGGCGGGGCCGCCCGGTCGAGCGCCGTGCCGTGGCCGGGTCCGCACAGCTCAGGACTTGTTTCCGCCCCCCGATTTGTGTTCCCCGAAGACCGTCGGCTAATGTTCATTCTCGCAACGCGGTGAGCAACAGCGAGCCGGGGAGCGATGCGGATGTGGCGCAGCTGGTAGCGCATCACCTTGCCAAGGTGAGGGTCGCGGGTTCGAATCCCGTCATCCGCTCGGAGGGATCGAGGAGCCAGGACGTCCTCACCAGGCTCGATACCTTTGCGGTGGAGTGGCCGAGTGGTGAGGCAGCGGCCTGCAAAGCCGTCAACACGGGTTCGATTCCCGTCTCCACCTCCACGTCCGGATACGTCCGGACGGGAAGCCCGCGCGATTAGCTCAGCGGGAGAGCGCTTCCCTGACACGGAAGAGGTCACTGGTTCAATCCCAGTATCGCGCACGACACAACGCCCCGGCTCCGGCCGGGGCGTTCGTCGTTTCGCGGACTGTCGCTCGTTCGGTACCGGAACGCACTCCCGACGTGACTTCGGTCACTGATCATGATGGTATGTCCGCGATGCCCCACCTCCACCATTCGACGACGATCGACCAAGCCGACATCGCGACCATGCGCGGGCGCGTCGTCGACTTCCGGCACACCACCGGTGTCCTCGCTGATCTGCAGCGCACGGGAACCGATGAATTCGAGGTCACGCTCATCCTCGGTGGCGGCGACGACGCGGAGAAACTCGTCATCAGAGGGGCACGGACGGGCGAGAGCCTGCACCTGCACGCCTGAACGGCGCCTTATAGGCTCGTGGGGTGACCGCCCGACTCAGTGACGCCTCGGTGGCCGATATCGACGCCGTCTCGGCCTTGGCGGCCCGGACGTTCCCGCTGGCGTGCCCTCCCGAACTGGGGCCGGTCGCGATCAGGGCCTTCATCGCCGAGCACCTCGGCCCGGAGGCGTTCAGAGCTCACCTCGTCACGCCGGGCCACGAGGTTCTGGTGGCCCGGGGCGACGACGGTGAGATGGTCGGGTACATCCTGCTGATCGCCGGGACCGAGATGGACCCGGGCTGCGCTGGACAGGTGATTCATCGACCCACGACCGGGGTCAGCAAGTTCTATGTGGATCCCGACCACCACGGCGGAGGGATCGCATCGGACATGCTCGACGAGGTGTGCCGACGGTGCAGAGCGGCGGGCAGGCGGAGCATCTGGCTGGCCACCAACGTCGCCAACGCCCGAGCCCGCAGGTTCTACGTCAAGCGTGGTTTCGAACCACGCGGGAACCGGACCTTCGACGTCGGAGGGGTCGCCAACACCGACGTCGTGTACGAACTGGGGCTCTGAGAGGGGCCTGCCGGTCAGCCGCCGACGGTCTCGAACCGGGACAGCGCCAGGAGTCGGGAAGTGGCACGAAGGTACTTCTTGCGGTAGCCGCCGGCGATCATCTCGTCGGTGAAGATCGCGTCCAGTTTGTCGCCGGAGTTGCGCACGGGAATCCCCGCGTCATAGAGCCGGTCGGCGAGGACGACGAGACGAAGGGCGATCGACTGATCCGGCAGCGGCTTGACCCCGCTGAGGCAGACCCGCGTGACGCCGTCGACGAGGCGGTTGTACTTGGACGGGTGAAGGGTCGACAGGTGCTCGCACAGGGCGTCGAAGTCGTCGAGCGTGGCACCCTCCACCGCCTCGGCCTCGGCCTCGAGTCCGGTGTCGTCCATCGGGTCCGGGGCGGGGGGCAGGTTACGGTGCCGGTAGTCCGGGCCGTCGACCCGGATCGACTCGAAGATCCCCGACATCTTGCGAATCTCCCGCATGAAGTCCTTGGCCGCGAACCGTCCCTCCCCCAGCTGCTCCGGCAGCGTGTTGGAGGTGGCCGCGACGCTGACACCGGCGGTGGTGAGCTCCGCGAGCAGGCGGGACACCAGCATGGTGTCGCCCGGATCGTCGAGCTCGAACTCGTCGATGCACAGGACGGAGTGCCCGGAGAGCTCCTCGACGGCCCGGTTGAAGCCGAGAGCACCCACGACGTGGGTCAGCTCGACGAACGTCCCGAACGCCTTGGGCTCGGGGCAATTGTGGTAAATCGACGTCAGCAGGTGGGTCTTGCCCACCCCGAAGCCGCCGTCGAGATAGATACCGGTCCCCTGCACCGCCTTCGGTCGCCGGCCGAACAGCCCCTTCTTGGGAGTGCGACTGGCCACCACGGACTCGGCGAACTCGCGACACGCCTTGACCGCGGCGGCCTGCGAGGGCTCGGCCGGGTCCGGGATGTAGGAGTCGAAACTGACATCGTCGAACATCGACGGGGGAACCATCTGTGCCACGAGCTGATCGGCAGGGACCACCGGGGTGACGTCAACGAGGCGAGAGACCATGGGCAGAGCCTATCGTGGGGACACCCGGCGTCAGAACGGAAGGAGTCCCCGGTGCACATGACACGGCCCACCGTGATCGACGACGACCCCGCCGCACTCGAGGCCTTGTGGGCGGCGCTGGACCCCGAACCGGGTCTGCCCGTGCCGTGCATCCGCGCGGTGATGATCTCCTCCGTCGACGGCACGACCACCGTGGACGGCCGCAGCGGCGGGCTGGGGACCCCGACGGACCGGCTGGTCTACGACGCCATGCGGGCCCGGTCCGACCTGATCCTGGTGGGCTCGGGCACCGTTCTGGCCGAGGGGTACGGCCCCGCCCGGACCGCCGCCGTGTGGGCGGACAGACGACCCGGTCCCCCGCCCGTCGTCCTGGTGTTCACCCGCGCGCTGGGCGACGCGCTCATCGAGCACTGCGCCGGCGCCGGCGACGGACTGCAGGTGGTCGCCTCCCACGGAGTGCCCGGCGACCGACTCGAGGCCGCCCGGAAGCGGGGTGTCACGGTGCACGTGCTCGATCCGGGTCCACTGCGCACCTCCGTCCGTTCCCTCGCCACACACTTCGGGGCCTCCGAGGTGACGTTCGAGGGCGGTCCGCAGCTGCTCGGGACGTTGTTGCGCGAGGGCGCGATCGACGAACTCGTCCTGTCGGTCGCCCCCGAGATCATCGTCAGCGGCGACGACTCGCGACTGGCCGTCGGGACCGACGCCACCCGGGTTCCGCTGCGCGTCGCCGCGGCCTTCACGTGCCCCCGCGGCGGGCTCTACACCCGCTGGGTCGTCACCGGGGCCGACGGGTGAGGAACCGTCGAGCGGGCATACGCGCGGTCGCGCGGCACCGGCACGTACGGGCACTCGGCGTGGGGCTGGCGGCCCTGGCGGTGACGATCGCCGGGTGTGCGCCCCTGCCCGCGACGGGGCCGCGCCTGGCGACCGGCGACGGCCCCGGGGGATCCTCCGGCGGTGGCGAGGCGGCGGAGACCGCCGACCGACCCGACTGGCTCGCGCCGCGCAGCGACCTCACCTGGGTCCCGTGTCCCGACGGCCGGACCGGCGGGATACCGGAGGGCGCCGCCGTGGAGTGTTCCCTCCTCGGGGAGACCCCCGTCCTGCGGCTCACCGCGACGGGGACACCCGACGACGCGGCGCCCCTCGTCGTCGTCGCCGGTCCCGAGACACCGGCCGACACCCTCGCCTCCCGACTCGCCTCGTCCGGCCCCGAACTCATTGACACCCGACCGCTGGTCGTCGTGGACCACCGCGGACGGACCGGCCCGGCCGGTACGTGCCTGACCTTCCCGGCCCGCCGCACCCTCGACGGGCTCGCGGATCGGGGCACCGACCCCGATTCGCCCGCGCTGCGCGGCGACCTCGCCGACACCTCACAGTCCTGCACGGACCAGCTCCAGGGCCGCGAACTGGACTTCGGCTCCGCCGGCGCCGCCGAGGACCTCGAACGTCTACGCCAGCAGTGGGACGTGCCCGGGCTCGCCGTGATGGGGATCGGAACCGGGGCCCGCACCGCCCTCGCCTACGCCGGCGCACACCCGGGTCGCCTCTCCCTGCTCGTGCTCGACTCCCCCGCCCCCGCCGACGGGGACCAGGAGGCCGCGGCCCGCGCCGCCCTCGACGGCTCCGACGCGGCGCTGCGCCTGTGGGCCACCTCGTGTACCCGGACCGAGTGCGGACCCGGCGACGCCGACGAGAAGGTCGAGGCCGTGACCCGCGCGCTCGACCGCGCCCGCGAACCCGGCGTGGCGGTCCCGGCGGCGTTGCTGTCCGACGTGGTCCGGTCGGCGTTGGCGGACCTGTCCGGCGCCTCCGCTGCCGACGCCTCCCCAGGCGACGTCATCCTGGGCGACCTCGCGGCCGCCGCCCCCGAGGACACCCCGGGCAGCGTCCGTGACCGCGCCGCCGAACTGGCCGGGACGTCGCTGCCGTACGTGGCCGGATGCTCCGACCTGTCGCGCCGCGTCCCGGTCAACCGTGTCGAGGAACTGCGGGCCGAATGGGAGCAGACCCCGCCGTTCGGGGAGATCATCGCCGCGCAGCTCTCCGCCTGCTCCACCTGGCCCGTGCCCGGTCGGTCGCCCGTCTCGCTGCCCGGTGACACCCCGGTACTCCTGGTCGGAGGGATCGCCGACCCCCGGGCCGGTGCCGCCGCACTCGAACCCACCGCCGGGGCCCTCAGCGCCGCCGGGGCCACCGACGTGCGGATCGTCACCTGGGGTGCCCCGGGCGCACAGGTGGTCCTGCACTCCGGATGCGCCCGGGGCGCGGTCGTCGATTTCCTCGACGACCCGGATGCCGCTGAGCAGTCCACGGCCTGCCCGTCCTGACCGGCCGGGGTGCCTCACCGGGACGCGGGAGGCCAGGCGGTACCCTGCGAGTCGTGCCGCTGCCCACCCGAAGCACGTCGACCGTGCCCCGCGTCCTCACCCACGTGTTGTGGCCGCTGGCGATCATGACCGTCATCCACCGCGTCCTGATCAAGGCCGTCAACGGATCCATCACGAACGACTTCGGCACCGTCTACGCCGCCACCAGGCGTTTCCTGGCAGGTGAGCCGGTGTACGTCGAGAACCTGCTGACGGTGCAACCGCACTATCTCTACGCCCCCAGCGGGACGTTCGTCCTCGCCCCGTTCGGCCTGATCGACAACTACACGCTGGCGCGCTGGCTGTTCATCGGAATCAACACCGCCGCGATCATCGCGGCGCTGTGGCTGCTCATGCGGCTGTTCGACCTCGACGTCCGCTCGTTCGCCGCCCCCGCCATCCTGCTGGCGGCGTTCTGCACCGAGGCGGTCACCAACACGCTGGTCTTCACCAACGTCAACGGCGTGATCTTCCTGTGCCAGGTGGCGTTCCTCTACCTGCTGCACCGACGGCGCCTCTGGTGGGCCGGCGTGGCCATCGGCCTGTCCCTGGCCGTCAAACCGATGCTCGCTCCGCTGCTCGTGCTGCCTCTCATCCGCAAGCAGTGGCAGCCGTTCGTCACCGCGGCCGCGATCCCCGCCGTCACCATGGCCGCGGGGTGGGCCCTCACCGTCGACGCCCGCAGTTACCTCGACACCACGCTCGCCTACATGGGCGAGGTCCGCGACTACTACAACAGCTCGATCGCCGGGATGGGCCTGTACTACGGCGTACCCGAGCCGGTCATCCTGGTGGCCCGCATCCTGGTCGTGGTGGCCACCCTCGTCGCCGTGTGGCTGCTGATGGACTACCGCCACAACCACGAGGTGCTGTGGTTGGCCACCACCTCCGGGGTCGTGCTCGCCGGTGTGTTCCTGGTCTCCACCCTCGGCCAGATGTACTACTCGATGATGCTCATCCCGATCATGCTGACGGTGGTGCTGGACAAGTCGTTGGTCCGCAACTGGCCGGCGTGGCTCGCCGCGTACGGGTTCTTCACCCTCGACTTCTGGGAGTCGGCGCGCTGGCCCTACTACGGGCGGCTACTCGAGTTCGCGCACCCGACCCTGGGATGGTTGCTGCTGCTGGCCACCGTGCTCGTGGTGCTGCTGTGGCGCCGCAGCGACCCCCGCCGGCACGAGCGGATCGCACCGGCCGCCGCGTCGGCGTAGCCTGCGGGCATGAGCGAGCCCACCGATACCCACGCCCCCCAGCCGGACTTCACGCTGGACGACACCGAGTGGCGTCGTCGACTCAGCCCCGAGGAGTACCAGGTCCTGCGGCAGGCCGGCACCGAACGTCCCTTCACCGGTGAGTACAACGACACCAAGACCGAGGGCGTGTACCGCTGCCGCGGATGCGGCGCCGAACTGTTCCGCAGCGACGCCAAGTTCGAGTCCAACTGCGGGTGGCCCTCGTTCTTCACGCCGCTGGCCGGCGGCGCCGTCATCGAGCGCACGGATTCCTCGCTCGGCATGACGCGCACCGAGGTGATCTGCGCGAACTGCCACGGTCACCTGGGGCACGTGTTCGCCGGGGAGGGCTACGGCACCCCCACCGACCTGCGGTACTGCATCAACTCCCTGAGCATGACGCTGGAGCCGGCCGAGAGCTGAACTCGACCGGCCGCATCCGGCCCACAGAGACGAGAGGGCCGACCGGGACTGCTCCCGGTCGGCCCTCTCTCGCGTCAAGTCGAGCTGTCGGCGCGCGGTGGACCTCAGGGCATCGATGCCGCCAGCTGCCCGGCGGTGACGCGCGGCCCGGTGAAGAACGGGATCTCCTCGCGCACGTGGCGGCGGGCCTCGGTCGCCCGCATCTCGCGCATCAGGTCGACGATCCGGTCGAGCTGCGGGGCCTCGAAGGCGAGGATCCACTCGTAGTCCCCCAGCGTGAAGGACGGCACGGTGTTGGCGCGGACGTCCGGGTACTCGCGGGCGGCGCGGCCGTGTTGGGCGAGGATCTGGCGCCGCTCCTCGTCGGGGAGCAGGTACCACTCGTAGGAGCGCACGAACGGGTACACCGAGACGTACGCCCCCGGCTCCTCCTCGGCGAGGAACGCCGGAATGTGGCTCTTGTTGAACTCCGCGGGGCGGTGCAGCGCTGTGTTGGACCAGTAGGCGGTGCTGGCCCGGCCCAGCAGGGTGGTGCGCCGGAACTCGTTGTAGAACCGCTGTAGGTCCTCGATGTGCTCGGAGTGGGTCCAGATCATGAAGTCGGCCTCGGCGCGCAGGCCCGAGATGTCGTAGAGACCCCGGACCACCACGTCGGTGCCGTCGTAGCGGGCGAGGAACTCCTCCAGGTCCGCGGCGACCGCGTCCCGGTCCTCCCCGAGCTGCCCCGGCGTCACCGTGAAGACGGAGAACATCAGGTAGCGCAGGGTCGAGTTGAGTTTCTTGTAGTCAAGGCGTGCCATGGCTCAATCCTGCCACCCCGAGGCGAGTCGCCGGGCCGCGGCCCGCGCCGAGCCGATACAGGCGGGTACCCCCACGCCCTCGGTCGCGCCACCGACGACCTCCACCCCGGGCAGCCGCTCGGCCAGTTCGGCGCGCACGCCCGAGATCCGCGCGTCGTGTCCGGGACCGATCTCGGCGAGGGCGTCGGACCAGCGGCGCACCCGCGAGTGCAGGACCGTCGGCGCGGAGCCGCACAGTCCCCCCAGCGCGGATTCGGCCATGCGGGTGAGGGTGGCGTCGTCGGCGGCGAGCACCTCGTCGTCGTCGAGCCTCCCGAACGACACCCGGACCAGGTGCCCGGGCCGGGTGTCGAGGTGCGGCCACTTGCGGCTGGTGAAGGTCATCGCCTTGAACGGCACCGGTTCGTCGGTCGCCACCAGGACACCCGAACGCTCCGGGAGGTCCAGGGACCGGTCGACCTCCAACGCGACGACGGCCGAGGACGCCGTCCGGATCCCGGACAGGCCCCGGGTCGCGGCGTCGAGACCCCCGGCACCCTCGAGGAGCGGGGCGGCGTGGGGAACGGGGACGGCGACGACGACGAGGTCCGCCTCCTCGGACCACGACCCGCGGTCGCCGGCGACCGACAACGAGTAGCCCGAACCGTCCCGGTGGAGAGCGGTGCAGGTGGCGTGTGTACGGATCACGGCACCGGAGGCCCGGACGAGGGCGTCCACGAGGAGCCGGTAACCCCCGTCGAGGGTGGCGAACACCGGGCCCGGCACGCGGTGCGCGACGAGCTCCCGCGCGGCGGCCGTGAGGCTGGGAGCGCCGCGGTCCAACGCCTGCGCCAGCCCCGGGATCACCTGTCGCAGCCCGAGCCCGGTACTGGGGGCGGCGTACACGCCCCCGAGCATGGGGTCGACGAGCCGGGCGACGACCGCGTGCCCGAACCGCTCGGAGACCAACGAGCCGAGCGAGACGTCACCGCCCGGCTCCCAGTCCAGCGGCAGGTCGGCCTCGCGCGCGGCCGCGGCGCGCTCCCGCGGGCTCAGCACGTCCGCCAACGCCCCGACGTCGGACGGCAGACCCATCAGCGTGCCGACGGGCATGGGGGCCATCCGACCCCCGGTGAGGATCGCCGGCCCGAGCGGCCCGGGATGACGCAGCGACCCGGTCAGGCCGAGTTCGGCGACGAGGTCGCTCGCCTCGGGGCGGCGGCCGATGAAGGCCTCCGCGCCGAGTTCCATCGGACCGGACGGGAAGTCGACGGTGTGGAGGGCCCCGCCCGGCCGGTCCGAGGCCTCGAGGACCGTGACGTGGGCGTCCGGCAACTCGCGTGAGAGCTGATAGGCGGCCGTCAGCCCGCTGAGCCCGCCGCCCACCACGGCGACGCGAGGGCCCACCGTTACTTCCCGGTCAGCTCGTGGACGAGCTCCACCACGTGGGTCACCGCACCCGGGTCGGTGCTGGGCAGGACACCGTGGCCGAGATTGAACACGTGGCCGCGTGCGCCGAGGTCGCGGGCCCGCCGGCCCTCGTCGAGGATGCGGCGGACCTCGCCGTCCAGCGCCGACCGGTCGGCGAAGAGCATCGCGGGGTCGAGATTGCCCTGCAGGACCTTGCCCGGCACCCGCCCGGCGGCGTCGTCCAGGGGGATGCGCCAGTCCACGCCGACGACCTCCGGGCCGGCCTCGCCCATCGCCCCGAGCAGCTCGCCGGTGCCCACGCCGAAGTGCGTGCGGGGAACCGTCGAGATGATCTCGTCGGCGAAGATGCGGGTCGAGTGTGGGAGCACCAGCGACCGGTAGTCCCGCAGGCTGAGCGCTCCCGCCCACGAATCGAAGAGCTGGACGGCGTCCACTCCGGCATCGATCTGCGCGCGCAGGAACACCGTGGTCAGGTCCGCCAGCTTGGCCATGAGCGCGTTCCACACGTCGGGCCGCGAGTACATCAGTGACTTGGTGTGCTCGTGGTTGCGGCTGGGTCCGCCCTCGATGAGGTAGGACGCCAGGGTGAAGGGGGCCCCGGCGAAGCCGATCAGCGCCACCTGCGGGTCGAGTTCGGCCACGACCAGCCGCACGGCCTCCTCGATCTTCTCGAGGCGGTCCGGGGTGAGCTCGGGCAGCGCGGCGACACCGGCCTCGTTCCGGATCGGCTCCGCCACCACGGGCCCGGTTCCGGGCACGATGTCGATGTCCACCCCGGCCGCGGCCAAAGGGATGACGATGTCGGAGAAGAAGATCGCGGCGTCCACCCCGTGGCGACGGACCGGCTGCAGGGTGATCTCACACGTCATCGCCGGGTCGAAACAGGCCTCCAGCATGGTGGACCCGGCGCGGACCTGCTTGTACTCCGGGAGCGAGCGGCCCGCCTGGCGCATGAACCACACCGGCGTGTGGGCGCCACCGACTCCGGTCACCTCGTCGAGGTACGGGCCGGTCCCGGCGCGGCGGCCGGCGACGGCATCCGTGGCGGGGTCGGCGGGACGGGAGGTCGAGGACGCATCAGAGTTCAACACACCCCCATCGTCCCATGACGCCGCCGCCGCGGCCGGTCAGCCCACCCGGGCGGGCGACGGCGCGCCTCCTCGGGGCACGCCGGGGCGGTCGCTAGCGTGACGACCCGTGAGTACATCGGTCAATGACGGCGAGCCCGAGGTCTTCCGGGAGGCGGTCGAGTCGCTGTCGCGACTCGAGGTCCGCCCCGAGATCTCGGTCGGCCCGATCCGCCCGCCGCAGCGACTGGCGCCCTACAGTCACGCGCTCGGTGTCGAGATCATCCCGCCCTCCGGCGACGACGTCCCGGAATTCTCCGACGGCGACGCCTTCGGCCGTCTCATCCTCCTGCACGACCCCTCCGGGGACGACGCGTGGAACGGCACCCTCCGACTCGTGGCCTACATCCAGGCCGACATGGAGGCCTCGCTGGCAGGTGACCCGCTCCTGCCCCAGGTGGCGTGGAGCTGGCTCACCGAGGCCCTCGGCGATCAGGCCGGGCCGTACACCTCGCTCGGTGGCACCGTGACCAGCACCGCCTCCGTCCGCTACGGCGACATCGCCGGTCCTCCCCAGTCCCACCAGCTCGAGCTGCGCGCGTCCTGGACCGCCCTCGAGCCCGACCTGACCGGCCACGCGTCCGCCTTCTGCACGACGCTCGCCCTGGCCGCCGGCCTCCCCCCCGTCGGCGTGACCTCCCTGCACCGGCGGTCGTGAGCGGGCGCCGCCGCGGCGAGACCCCGCCCGGGGCACAGCCACCCCCGGCCGAGTACGAGTTCGTCGACGCCCTCCCCGCAATCGGGGCGGTCGCCGACGCCCTGCGGTCCTCGCCCGGCCCCGTCGCGGTCGACGTCGAACGCGCCTCGGGGATCCGGTACGCGGACCGGGCCTTCCTCCTGCAGCTCCGCGCCCCGACCGGACCCGCCCTGCTCGTGGACCCGGAGACCCCGGGTCGGACCGTCGGCTCCCTCGCCGACGTCCTGTCGACCCGGCCCCTGCTGCTCCACGCCGCGAGTCAGGACCTCCCGTCGCTGCGTGAGCTGGGGGTCTCGCCGACCTCGCTCGTCGACACCGAACTGGCCGGACGCTTCCTCGGCACCGAGCGGGTCAACCTCGGGGCGATGATCTCCGAGCACATCGGGATCGGCCTGGCCAAGGCGCACTCCGCCGCCGACTGGTCCCGTCGCCCGTTGCCCCCGGCGTGGTTGGACTACGCCGCCTATGACGTGCTGTTCCTCCACGAACTCGCGGACGAGGTCCTCCCGCGGCTCGACGAGCTCGGCCGTCGCGAATGGTTCGAGGCGGAGTGTCGGTACCTGGTGGAGTCCGGCCCGGCACCTGCCGCGCCGGACCCCTGGCGTCGACTGTCCCGCCTGTCGAGCCTGCGCGACGGCCGGCAACTGGCGCGCGCCAGGGAGTTGTGGATGGCCCGCGACCGGGTCGCGGCCGAGCGGGACATCGCCCCCAAGCGGCTCCTCGGTGACGCGGCGATCGTGGAGGCCGCCAGGGTGGGGCCGACGAACAGAACCGCACTGCTGGCGATCGAGGGATTCGACGGACCTCACCGCCGACGGCTCGTCGGGGAATGGCTCGCCGCCCTCGAGTGGGCCGACGGGCTGGGGCGGGCCGACCTGCCCTCCCGGCAGGGGCCGCCCGCCGAGCACCCGCCGCACGCGTCGTGGAAGCGCAACGAGCCCGAGGCCGCGGAGTTGCTCGAGATCGCCCGCGAACGGATCGGCGCACTCGCCGACGACCTGGGTCTGGAGCCCGGGCTCCTGCTCAAACCCTCGACGCTGAGACTGTGGGTGTGGCGCGCGGCCACGACCCGGTCCGGGGACGACGCGGAACTGCTCCACGACGTCCTGCTCACGGAGAGCGCCCGTGCCTGGCAGATCGAACTGGCCACCGACCCCCTGCTCGAGGCGGTGCGGAGCTTCCGCGCGGATTCCTGAGTCCGGGCCACCGGCACCGGCCGGCGCCGCCCCTGTCACGCGTGGGTACGGGCCCGCGTGTGCACGCGTCCGGCGATCCGGCCCGGGTCAGCCCAGTCGGGTCCGGATGCTGTCCGAGATCCCCTCGGGGGTCAGTCCTGCGTCGGCCAGGATCTCCCCCCGGGAGCCGTGGTCGAGGAACTCCTGCGGGATGCCCAGCGCGACTCGATCGACCCGCACCGCGGCGTTGTCCAGGCATGCCGACACCGCCGACCCGACGCCACCGTGCAGACCATTGTCCTCGACCGTGACCACGAGACGGCGTCCACGGGCGGCGTCCAGGATCGACGCGGGAACCGGGTAGACCCATCTGGGGTCCACGACGTCGACCGAGATGCCCTCTGTCCCGAGGGCACGGGCGGCGGCGATGGCGGGCGCGACCATCGACCCCACCGCGACGATGAGGACCTCGGCGTCACCGGATCCGTGCACGCGGTCGACCCCGTCCTCGGACGTGGCGAGGGCGGGCAGAGCATCACCGACCGACCCCTTCGGGAACCGGACGACGGTCGGACCGTCGTCGAAGGCCACCGCCTCGCGCAGTTCCTGCCGGAGGGTGGTCGCGTCCCGGGGAGCGGCCACGCGTACCCCGGGGATGATGCCGGTGAGCGACAGGTCCCACATCCCGTTGTGGCTCGCACCGTCCGGGCCGGTGACGCCGGACCGGTCCAGGACCATGGTGACCGGTTGTCGGAGTAGCGCGACGTCCATGAGCAGCTGGTCGAACGCCCGGTTGAGGAAGGTCGAATAGACCGCGACGACGGGGTGCAGCCCACCGAGCGCGAGCCCTGCCGCCGAGGCCACGGCGTGCTGCTCGGCGATACCCACGTCGTACATCCGTTCCGGGAACCGCTCCCCGAACGCGGCCAGACCGGTCGGCCCGGCCATCGCGGCCGTGATGGCCACGACGTCATCGCGTTCGGCACCGATCGCACACAGTTCCTCGGAGAAGACCGACGTCCAGTCCACGGCGGAGGAGGTCGCCAGCGGCTTTCCGGTCTCGGGATCGATGACCCCGGTGGCGTGCATCTGGTCCGCCTCGTTGTTCTCGGCGTGGACGTAGCCCATCCCCTTACGGGTGACGACGTGGACCACCACCGGGCCGCCGAAATCCTTCGCGAGGCGCAGGGCCGCCTCCGTGGCGGCGAGATTGTGCCCGTCGACCGGCCCCATGTACTTGAGCCCCAGGTCCGCGAACAACTCCTGCGGCGACACGACGTCCTTGACTCCCGTCTTGATGCCGTGGAGCACCGAGTAGACGGCCTTCCCCACGACGTCCTTGCGGCCCGTGAGCGCGTTCTTCGTGCGATCCATCGCCTTCTCGTACGCCGGCTGGAGCCGCAGCGCGCCGAGGCGGTCGGCGAGCCCTCCGATGGTCGGCGAGTACGAGCGGCCGTTGTCGTTGACGACGATGACCATGGGGCGGTCCTTGGCGGCGGCGATGTTGTTGAGGGCCTCCCATGCCATGCCACCGGTCATCGCGCCGTCGCCGATCACGGTGACGACGGTCCGATCGGACTCCCCGCGCAACGAGAACGCCTTGGCCAACCCGTCCGCGTACGACAGGGAGGCCGTGGCGTGCGAGGACTCCACCACGTCGTGCTCGCTCTCCGCGCGACACGGGTAACCGGACAACCCCCCGCGGGTGCGGAGCCCGTCGAACTGATCGCGACGACCGGTGAGGATCTTGTGGACGTAGGACTGGTGTCCGGTGTCGAAGATGACGGGGTCGCGGGGTGAGTCGAAGACACGGTGCAACGCCACGGTCAGTTCGACGACGCCGAGATTCGGGCCGAGGTGCCCGCCCGTCGCGGCGACCTTACGGATGAGGAATTCACGGATCTCCCCGCACAGCGCGGCCAACTCCCCGGGACCGAGCCGCCGCAGATCGGATGGGCCGTCAACCTGTTCGAGCACGCTCATTGCTGTCGACTGCCCCTTCCGTGACCGACACCCTGCTGGGTCGAATGGTCAGTCTACGGGCTGGCGCCGCGCGACCTCGCCCACGGGCGGACGTGTGGGCCCCTACCTGCGGTGCCGGATCAGGAGCGTCCCGGCGAGTCCAGTACGGCGATCCCCTCGACGTGATGGGTGCCCGGGAAGGCCGCCACCCCGTGGAGGTCCGTGAGCGTCCACCCGGCGGCCACGAGGACGCCGATGTCCCGCGCCAGACTCGCCGGATCGCAGCCCACGTGCACGATCCGGGACGCACCTGTCGCCGCGAGCCGCCGCATGACCGGGATCCCCGCTCCGCCGCGCGGGGGATCGAGGATGATGACCTCCGGATCGGGGTGGTCCGCCGGCCGGTCGTCGCGGTCCTCGAGGAACGTCTCGACCCGGGAACGCAGGGTCCTCACTCCCCCGCCGGCGGGGTCCCCGGGCGGGCCGCCGAGGGTGTCCGTGGCCGCGTGCAGCGACGCCGTGGCGGATTCGACGACTGTCACGCGGGCGCCCGGGATCGCGTCCCGAACCCCGGCGGCGAACAGCCCGGCGCCTCCGTAGAGGTCCCAGATCTCGGGGATGTCGGTCAGGTCGGGGGTGCGCGTCACCGTGGTGCGTACCTCGTGGCTGTAGTGGCTCGCGGCGGAGCGGTGCGCCTGCCAGAACGCGTCGGGAGGCAGCCGCCACTCGTGGCCGCCCACCCGTCTCACGACGGTCGGTCCCCCGGCGACGATCTCCCAACCGGCCGCCCGCGAATGACGCGCCCGGGCGCGGGTCGCCGAGGACCGGCGGGATCGGCCGCTCCGGCCCCGCGGCGTGTCACCGACGGCCGGGCGGTGGGCGATGTGCACCATTCCGTCGTCACCGAGCACTCCGAGCACCTCGCGGCCCGGGCCGAGCGTGGTGGCGGAGACCGCATCACGCAGCCGCGGGTCGGGCTGGATGCAGGGCTCGGTCACCAGTTCACGGGAGCGCGCCCTCCGGACCCCCGGCACACCATCGGGGCCGGTGACCCAGCGGGCGACGGTACGCCAGCCGGACGTCGCGGGATCCGCGGCGGGGACCTCGACCGGGACCGCGTCGTCCCGGTATGCGATCCGGCCGATCCGGTACACCTGCTCGGCCAGGATCCTGCCGGCGAAACCGCGGGCGGCATCGGACGCGATGTGGCTCCAGTCGCAACAGCCGGCGCCGGCGGCCGCCGCCGGGCATGTCGGGACCACCCGGTCCGGGGATTCCTCGACCACCGCCTGGACCGTCCCTCGACAGAACGCGCGCCCGGGGTCGTCGTCGATGAGGACGTCGACCAGTTCGCCGGTGATCCCGCCGCGGCAGAACACCACCCGGCCCTCGTGGCGCGCGACGAACTCGCCGCCGTGCGCCGGTCCCTCCATGCGCAGGCGCACCACACGGCCCGTCCAGCCGGTCGCTCGGCCCTGGGTCATCTTTCCTCCGGTCCACGCCAGCGTCCGACGATGGGTTCGTCGCGGGCCTGCTCCGCGCGGCCGTCCGAGGACGACAACTGCCACGGGACGCTGGTCACCATGACACCTCGCTCGTAGAGCAGGCGGGTCTTGAGGCGCAGCGCGCTCTGGTTGTGCAGTATCTGCTCCCACCAGTGGCCCACCACGTACTCGGGGATGTACACGGTCACCACGTCCCGCGGCGCCTGATCGCGAAGGCGCTTCACGTAGTCCACCACGGGACGGTTGATCTCACGGTACGGGGACTCGACCACCTTGAGCGGAACCGAGATGCCGCGTCGATCCCATTCCCTCACGAGGGCACGGGTCTCGGCGGTATCGATGTTCACCGTCAACGCCTCGATCGAGTCCGGGCGTGCCGCCCGCGCGTAGGCCAGGGCCCGCAGGGTGGGCAGGTGCAGTTTGGACACCAAGACCACACAGTGTGTCCGGCTCGGCAGGACGACCTCCCACGAGGAGTCGTCGAGTTCGCGGGCGACCGCGACGTAGTGCCGGTGGATGAGTCGCATGATCCCGAACGCTCCGAGCATCGCCAGGACCGCGATGTAGGCCCCGGAGAGGAACTTGGTCGCCATGACGATCACCAGGACGCCGGCGGTGACGAGGAACCCGACGGCGTTGATCGCCCGGGACCTGTGGATCCGCCGACGCACGGACGGGACCCGCTCGTGGTCCAGGCGCCGGGTCCAGTGTCGGACCATGCCGAGCTGGCCGAGGGTGAAGGCGACGAACACGCCCACGATGTAGAGCTGGATGAGGAGCGACACCTGGGCGTCGAACGCCACGACCAACACGACTGCCGCGATCGCGAGGACGACGATCCCGTTGGAGAACGCCAACCTGTCCCCGCGGGTGGCGAGCTGTCGGGGCAGATACTTGTCGCGAGCGAGGACCGAGGCCAGCACCGGGAACCCGTTGAACGCCGTGTTGGCGGCGAGTGCCAGGATCAGCGCGGTGATGATGATGACGGCGTAGAAGGCGAGCGGCAACCCCTCGAAGACCGGTCGCGCCAACTGGGCGATCATCGTCTTCTGCCGGTACCCCTCCGGAGCGCCGATCAACTGTGCCGCCGGTTGCTCGGCGATCCGGACCCCGAGCCGACCGGCCAGGGCGATGAGCCCCAGGAGGAACGAAACCGCGAGAACCCCGAGGACGGCCAGCGTCACGGCGGCGTTGCGGGCCCGCGGCTTCCGGAAGGCCGGGACACCGTTGTGGATGGCTTCGATACCGGTCAGGGCGGCACATCCGGATGCGAAGGACTTGGCGACGACGAAGGCGAGCGCGAGTCCGGCCAACTCCGCCCCGTCCACGGGCACCATTTCGAATCCCGCGGATTCGGCCCGGAGGTCGCGGCCCAGGATCTCCACCTGGAACAGCCCCCAGACGATGAGTGCGGTCATGGAGGCGAGGAACGCGTAGACGGGCACGGCGAACATCGCGCCGGTCTCACGGAGCCCACGCAGGTTGAGCGCCGCCAGGAGGATGATCGCCAGGACGGCGAACGGAATCTCCCTGGATTGGACGAAGGGGATCGCCGATCCGATGGTCGCGGCGGCGGCCGAAATCGACACGGCCACCGTGAGGACATAGTCGAACAGCAGGGCCGCACCGACCGCCAGGCCCGCACTCGGACCCAGATTGACGGTGGCGACCTCGTAGTCGCCCCCTCCCGACGGGTAGGCGCGGACGTTCTGCCGGTAACAGGCGATGACGACCACCAGGACCGCCGCCACCGCCAGTCCCACCCACGGGGTGAACGTGAGTGCCGAGACCCCGGCGATGGAGAGCACGAGGAAGATCTCCTGCGGGGCGTAGGCCACCGAGGACAGCGCATCGGACGCGAACACCGGCAACGCGATCCGTTTGCGGAGGCTGGTGGCACCGATCGTGTCGCTGCGGGAGGGGCGCCCCACGAGGAGACGCTTGGTTCCCATGGAGACCTTCGAGATCCTGGACACCGACATATCGTAGGGCCCGCGAGCCCCGCCGGGCAGCATCCGTGGGTGTGAGTAGCGTGTCCGTCACTGGCTCACGTGCGTGGGCCGTGAGGAGTGGACTCGTCATGAGGGTCGTCGTCATGGGCTGTGGTCGTGTCGGGGCCGCGCTGTCCGTCGAACTCGACGCAGCCGGCCACCAGGTTGTGGTGATCGACCGCGACTCGGCTGCGTTCGCCAGATTGTCGGCCGAGTTCTCGGGACGCACGGTGACCGGCCAGGGCTTCGACAAGACGGTGCTCACCGAGGCCGGGCTCGAGGGGGCCGACGCATTCGCCGCAGTGTCCTCCGGGGACAACTCGAACATCATCGCCGCGCGCGTGGCCCGGGAGACCTTCGGCGTCGACCGGGTGATTGCGCGCATCTACGACGCGGGACGCGCAGAGGTCTACGAACGACTGGGGATCTCCACCATCGCCACGGTTCCGTGGGCCACCGGTCGTCTGGTCCGTTACATCACCGCCGGGTCGAGTCCCGTCGAGTGGCGGGACCAGACGGACTCCGTGTCCCTCGTCGCCCTCGACGCACCGGCGGCGTGGGTCGGGGTCCCGGTCGACCGGCTCGGGGCCGCGGTCGGAGGACGTGCTGCGGCCGTCACCCGCTTCGGCGAGAGCCGCCTCCCGGACGCTCACACGCTCGTCCAGGCTGACGATGTCCTCCATATCGTCGTGCCCTCGCAGACGGTGTCGGAACTGGACGACCTGGTGCAGGAAGGACCCTCCGATGTCTGAGGATTCCGTCCCCGACTACGCCGACGGGTCGGGATTGCTCGCCGGCGCCCCGGCCAGGACCGTGTACTCCGCGACCATGAGGGTGGTGGTGGCCGGAGCCGGCGTCGTCGGACGGTCGATCGCACGCGAACTCGTGGCCGGCGGCCACCACGTCACGCTGATAGACAAGCGCTCCTCCGTGTTCGCGGCCGACCCTGTCGACGGTGCGGATCAACAGGTCGGCGACGCCTGCGAGCTCAGCGTCCTCGAACGGTTGGACGTGCAGGCGGCGGACGTGGTGGTGGCCGCCACTGGTGATGACAAGGCCAACCTGGTGGTGAGCCTGTTGGCCAAGACCGAATTCGCCGTGTCCCGGGTCGTCGCCCGCGTCAACGATCCCCGCAACGAGTGGCTCTACGACGAGCGCTGGGGCGTCGACGTGGCGGTGTCGACGCCCCGGCTGATCGTCTCGGTCGTCGAGGAGGCGGTCTCCGTCGGCGACGTGGTCCGTCTGATGACCCTGCGCCGTGGAGGCGCGAACCTGGTGAGCGTGACGTTGCCGGACCAGACCCCGCTGGCGGGGCGGTCGGTGTCGCGCGTGCGGTTTCCCCGGGACGCCGCCCTCGTCGCGATCCTGCGCGGCGGGCGGGTGATCGTCCCCGAACCCGACGTTCCGTTCGAGCCCGGCGACGAACTGCTCGTGGTGGCCCCGGAGGAGGTCGAGGCCGGTATCAGTGAGGTCGTGCTGGGCGGGTGACCGTCACGGCGATCTCCCGTCCGTAGTCCCATCCCGGTGCCAGGGGCAGGTCGTCGCCGCTCCAGAAACGGCCGGGGTCGTACCAACTCGCCTCACCCGCGGGCAGGAGTACACCCATCGCCTCCAGGGTGACCCCCACGACCTCCGCGCAGTACGCCGCCTCCATACGCATCGCCGCACCGGCATCGGACCCCGGTCGGTCACTGCGACCCGTGACGCCCGGCCGCTTCCCGCGTGCCGCCCACCGTCCTCGTGCCCACCTCGCGGTGAGACGTCCCGCGGAGGGGAAGGACACCCCGTTCAACCGGGCGATCGACTCCAGTAGCGCGTCCTCGTGTTCCCCACCCACCTCCGGGGAGATCTGGCGGAACCACGCTCGTTGGCCGTACGGTCCGGCCCACTGCCGCACAGCCGACTCGAGGTCATGCAGCTGCACCCCGCGCTGGTGGCGACCCGTCCACACGTCCGGCAGCGCCCGTCCCATCTCGGCGTGCCACAGCAGCGGCGGCATGTCGTCCAGGACCACCGCGACGCCCACGTGGTTGACGGGCGCGTTCGTGAGGGTCTGGATCAACCGGTCCGCCGTGCTCCGGCCACGGAAGAGCCAGAGGTCCCCGGTGCGGGTGCGGTGCGCCGCGGCGGCCAGGGGGACGGTGTCGACGCTCATACCGCGATCCTGCCAGGCCGCCCGTGCGTACCCGCCTAGTCTCGGCCGTATGGCTCCCAGGGGACGACAGTGGCTCAAGGTGATCGGCGCGGCGGGTGCGGCGGGGGTGGCCGCCACGGGGATCCTGGCGGCCCGTTCCGAGCGGCGTCGGCGGTCCTACGAGCCCGATGAGGTGCGGGAGCGGCTGCACGAGCGCTACGCGAGGATCCAGAGTCGGCGGGACGGCGTCGTCGACTAGGGACCGCGCCGGTCGGAGCCCGGGGATGCGAGTCGATATCCTTGGGGAACCATGCCGTCGTCCTCCTCAGCCACCCCCGATCTCCGCCGAGCCCGAAACGAACTCTTCGCCCGTCTCGACGATGTCGGCACCCTCGACGCCCATCGTCTCCGGTCCCGGGTCCAGCGTGCCCGGGTGGACCAACTGGATGACCTCGGACGGAGGATCGACGAGGCGGCCGAGCGCGTGCGGCGCCGATCAGAGTCGATCCCCACCCCCCGCTACCCGGAACAGCTCCCGGTCAGCGCACGCAAGGACGAGATCGCCGAGGCGATCCGGGACAACCAGGTGGTGGTGATCGCCGGCGAGACGGGGTCGGGCAAGACCACCCAGATCCCCAAGATCTGCCTGGAACTCGGGCGCGGGGTCAAGGGCATGATCGGCCACACCCAGCCGAGGAGGTTGGCCGCCCGCTCCGTCGCCGAGCGGATCGCGGACGAGCTCGGGGTGGAGATCGGTGGCCCGGTCGGGTCCGCCGTCCGCTTCGACGACCGCACCAGCCCCGAGACAGCGGTCAAGCTCATGACCGACGGTGTGCTGCTCGCCGAGATCCGGCGTGACCGGCTGCTGCGGGCCTACGACACGATCATCATCGACGAGGCCCACGAACGCAGTCTCAACATCGACTTCCTGCTGGGTTATCTCAAGCAGATCCTGCCCCGTCGCCCGGACCTCAAACTCGTCATCACCTCCGCCACGATCGACCCGGACCGTTTCGCCCGTCACTTCGCCGGCGCGGAGGGGCGCCCGGCCCCGGTCATCGAGGTCTCGGGGCGCACTTATCCCGTGGAGGTCCGGTACCGGCCCCTTCAGGTCGTACACGCCGATCGCGTGGTCGACCTGGATCCCCTCGACGCGCTCGCCGACGCCGTTGCGGAGCTCCTACGCGAGGACGATGGTGACGTACTCGTGTTCCTCTCCGGTGAGCGTGAGATCCGCGACGCCGAGGAGGTGCTGCGGGGCCGGAAGTTCCCGGGCACCGAGATCTTCCCGCTGTTCGCCCGCCTCACGGCAGCAGAACAGCAGCGCGCGTTCCGGGCCCATTCCACCCGGCGGGTGGTCCTGTCGACCAATATCGCCGAGACCTCGGTGACCGTGCCCGGCATCCGCTACGTCGTGGACACCGGCCTGGCGAGGATCTCCCGCTACTCCACCCGGACCAAGGTGCAGCGACTACCCATCGAACCGGTGTCCCAGGCCTCCGCCGCGCAGCGCGCGGGACGCTGCGGCCGCGTCGCCGACGGGATATGTATCCGCCTCTACTCCGAGGAGGACTTCGACTCGCGACCGGAGTCCACCGACCCGGAGATCCTGCGCACGAACCTCGCCTCGGTGATCCTGTCGATGGCGGATCTGGACCTGGGCCCCGTCGACGACTTCCCGTTCGTGGAACCCCCGGACCGCAAGGCCGTCCGGGACGGGCTCACCCTGCTCTCCGAACTCGGGGCCGTCAGGGTCGACGACGACGAGCGCCCTCACCTGACCGAGGTGGGCCGTGACATGGCGGCACTCCCCCTCGATCCCCGACTCGCCCGGATGGTGGTCGAGGGCCACCGCAACGGTTCGCTGTCGGACGTGCTGGTGGTGGTCGCCGCACTGACGGTGCAGGACGTCCGCGAGCGTCCCGCGGAGGAGCGGGACAAGGCGGACCTGCTGCACCGCCGCTTCGCGGACAAGACCTCCGACTTCCTCGGATATCTCAATCTGTGGAGGTACATCACCGAGCAGCGCCGTGAGCTGTCCGGCAGCGCCTTCCGAAAGATGTGCAAGGCGGAGTATCTGCACTGGCTACGCATCCGAGAGTGGCAGGACCTCAACTCCCAGCTGCGGAGCATGTGCCGTGAACGAGGGTGGCGTCCCGCGTCCGGACACGCTGCGGAGGACGACCTTCACAAGGCGGTCCTGACCGGTCTGCTCACCAATGTCGGTATGCGAGACGAGGAGACGCGCGAGTTCCGGGGCACCCGGGGCATCCGGTTCCAGGTGTTCCCCGGGTCGGACCTGTCCAGGAAGCCTCCCCGCTGGGTGATGGCATCCGAGCTCGTCGAGACGTCCCGGTTGTGGGCGCGTGATGTCGCCCGGATCGATCCGGGGTGGATCGAACAACTCGGGGGTCACCTCACCCGCACCCAGTACTCCGAACCGCACTGGTCGGACGCCCAGGGTGCGGCGATGGCGTATGAGAAGGTGCTGCTGCTGGGATTGACCGTGGTGGAGGCGCGGCGGATCCTGCTCTCCAGGGTCGACGCCCCGCTCGCCCGCGAGATGCTCGTCCGCCACGGGATCGTGGAAGGACGCCTGGATACCCGGGTCCCGGTCATCCGCGAGAACGCCGAGGCCGTGGAGCAGGCCCGTGAACTGGAGACGCGGAGCCGCCGTCGGGATCTGGTGATCGACGACGAGGCAGTGGTGGCCTTCTATCTCGATCGCCTGCCCGAGGACATCACCTCCGGCCGGCATCTGGAGTCCTGGTGGAAGAAGCGTGGTCATCGCGACCAGGAGGCCCTCCGTCTCACCCCCGAGGACATACGCACCTCCGAGGCGGTGCCCGATGCCGCCGATTTCCCGCCCCTCTGGCGTCAGGGAGAGCGGAGTTTCGAACTGCGGTACGCGTTCGATCCGGGCGTCACCACCGACGGGATCACGGTGCGCATCCCGCTGCCGCAGCTGTCCTCGGTCACCACCGCCGGGTTCGAATGGCTGGTGCCGGGGCTGCGGGAGGAACTCTATACGGAAATGCTCCGCACGCTGCCCAAGTATCTGCGTCGACTGTGTTCTCCGCCCGCCGAGTTCGCGTCGCTGTTGGCGGGAGACGTCTCGCCCCGGTCCGCCCCGTTGTCCGTCGCGCTCGCGCGGGCGCTGTCTGCTCGGATCGGTACCACGGTCGACCCGCGTGACTTCGATCAGAACCAGCTACCGGGCCATCTCCGGATGCGTTTCGAGGTGGTCGACGGGGACGAGGTCGTGGCCTCCGGAACAGATCTCGCGCAGTTGAGGACCCGGTTGGTGGACAGGGTACGGGCGACCCTCAACGCCCGTCTGGTACCCGGCAAGGGGCCCTACCGGGAGTGGACATCCGATACCATCGGCGACCTCCCGCAGTCGGTCACCGGCTCGGTGGACGGGGTCGAGGTGACCGTCTACCCCGCCCTGCGTGTCGGTGGGGACGGAATCCACCTCGTGGCGTGCGCCACGGAGGACGAGCGTCGATCCACTCAGGCGTCGGCGGTGCTCACGCTGGTCTCGGCAGGCCTGGTCTCCGCGGCGTCGATTCTGCGCGGCCGTCCGGTCCAGCAGCGACTCGCGCTCACCCAGTACCCGCACGGCGGGATGGAATCCCTGGTGTCGGATGCCTCGCTCGCCGCGAGTGGGCGGATCATCGCCCGGCGAAAGGGCGCACCGGTTCTCACGGTCGCGGAGTTCCACGAACTCCAGGTCACTGCGCGGGCGGAGGTCCCCGGTGCGGTGGCGTCCGCGATCTCGTCGGCGGTTCCCGCGCTGATGTCCGCCCAGTCCGTGTCGGGCCGTCTGGCGGAGGCGCCGGCAGACGTCGCCGACGAGGTCCGTCCTTCACTGGACTTCCTCGTCGGGCGCGGATTCCTCGCGCGCCATCCCTCGGATGTGCTTCCACATCTGGAGCGACATGTACGGGCAATCGGCCTCCGGTTGGACCTCGCCGAGAAGTCACCCGCCCGGCACGGCGAACTCACGGCGAAGCTGAACCGCTCCGAGTCGATCGTCGAGGAGGCGTGCGCCGCGCTGCGACAGCGGCCGGGTGGCGCACGGGCGTGCCGGGACCTGCGGTGGATGCTCGCCGAGTACCGGGTGGGACTGTTCGCGCAGTCGCTTGGTACCGCCCGGCCGGTATCGGCAGAGCGGATCGACAAGGCGGTGGCGGCTGCGCTCGCCCCGCGGTCGTCCCGATGATGCCGCGTGGTCAGCGGCTCGCGCGGCGCTCCCGGAGGGCGATGATCTCGCGTTCGAAGTCGTCGGCCGAGCTGAACTGCTTGTACACGGACGCGAACCGCAGGTAGGCGACTTCGTCCAGATCCTGCAGAGGGCCCAGGATGGCGAGCCCGATCTCGTGGGCGGGAACCTCGGACGCACCGCCGGATCTCACAGCGTCCTCGACCTGTTGGGCGAGGCGACGCAGAGCGTCCTCGTCAACCGATCGTCCCTGGCACGCGCGGCGGACACCGCGGACGACCTTGTCCCGACTGAACGCCTCGGTCACCCCGTTACGTTTGAGAACCGTCAGCAGAGGCGTCTCCAGCGTCGTGAACCGGTGTCCACACCGGGGGCACTCCCGGCGACGCCGGATCGCCTGACCCTCGTCGACGGATCGTGAGTCGATTACCCGGGAGTCCTCGTGGTGGCATGTCGGGCAGTACATTCCCGTGGGGCCCTTCGTCGACCGGAGTTCACGCGTCCCGGATCGTGCCTGACGAAACGCGGGGGCGGTAGACCACCGCCCACGGTCCATTCTAGGAGGCCCGCTGCCCGGTCACGCGTAGGCGGGTCCACCGAGGAAGGCCACTGCGAGAAGCATGATCACGCCGAATGCGATCCCGCACGCCAGTAGCGCCCAGGCCGGCACGTCGTCGACGACCCCGGTGGACACCGGTGCCTCGACGTGGCACGCCCGCACGCGGTCCGTGGAGACCGGGCGCACGAGCACACGGCGACCCGGGGCGACCGACGTGACGGCGGCCGGACGGGCGGCTATCCGCGGCCGATCGAGATACTCCGCGCGCGAGGACGTGACGGCGGGCCGACTGCCCTCCGGTCGGGCCAGGGTGCGTCGCGGCGCACGGGTGGACCGCACCGACACGTCACCGGGCCGGTCGAGGTGCGCGACCCGTCCACGATGGTCGTCGGGGCAGACCTCGGTCCACCGCGCGGCCGGACGTGTGTGGGACTGAAGCTCGACAACGGTCATGGTGGCTCCCTACTCGATACGGTGTGCGATGGTGCTTCGCACACCTGTATGTGTTCCTCAGTACATCTGTTCGAATCCGAACTCCCCTAGAGTTGTATCACGCGACTCCGACATGGTCACGATTCACAGAGGAATTTCTTCGAACACCTGTGTGGCGCGCCGCAGTCCTTGGCACTAGGGTGTAGACAGATCACAACGTCGAACATCCATTCGCCGAAGGGACCACACGAGATGCCGAAGCCCGATTTCGAGTCGCTGACGGACCGACAGAAGAGCGTTCTGCTCCACATCCACGACACCGTCAAGGAGCGTGGTTATCCGCCGAGCATCCGGGAGATCGGGGACGCGGTCGGCTTGCAGTCCACGTCGTCGGTGGCGCATCAACTCCGCACGCTGGAGAAGAAGGGCTTCCTGACGCGGGATCCGCACAAGCCGCGGGCGGTCGACGTCCACGGTGTCCCGGGGCAGAAGTCACGGGGCCGTCGCTCACCTGCTCCGGAGCCCCAGCGTCCGGGCGGAGCGGTCGAGCCCGTTTACGTCCCCGTGCTCGGCCGGATCGCGGCGGGCGGGCCCATCCTCGCGGAGCAAGCCGTCGAGGAGATCTTCCCCCTGCCGTCGGACCTCGTCGGCTCAGGTGATCTGTTCATGCTCAAGGTCGTGGGCGAGTCGATGATCGACGCCGCCATCTGCGATGGCGACTACGTGGTGGTCAGGCGGCAGAACGTCGCGGACAACGGGGAGATCGTCGCCGCCATGATCGACGGGGAGGCGACGGTCAAGACTTTCCGGAACGACTCGAGCGGAGTCTGGTTGCTGCCCCACAATCCGTCGTTCAGCCCGATTCCGGGCGAGCACGCGACGATCCTGGGCAAGGTCGTGACAGTGTTCCGGAAACTCTGAGTCCCGGTTCGAACGACGCGCCGCCCGTCCCCGCAGGGGTCAGGCGGCGCCGTCATGTGGACCGCGGGCGGCGAACTCGTCCAGTTCGCCGGCCACGGACGCGGGCAGTCGGACCACCAGCCGGGTTCCGTCCTGGGTGTGTTCCTCCTCGACCACCGCGCCCTCGGCGTGGACCCGCGACACCACGTCCCCGCGGGAGTACGGGACGGACAGGGTCACCTCGGTGTCCCCGGAGGCGACGATCTGCGTGATTCGCTCGAGGAGTTCGTCGACACCCTGCCCGGTGACCGCCGAGACGAACACGGCGTCGGGCAGCGCGTGGTGCAACTCGGTGAGGACCACGGGATCCGCGGCGTCGATCTTGTTGATCACCAGGAGTTCCCGAGGCCGCTCCGCGTTCTGCTCCTCGACCACCTCGTTGATCACCTTGCGCACCGCCTCGATCTGGCGGAGCGGGAAGGCATCCGAACCATCCACGACGTGGAGGAGCAACTCGGAGTCGACGACCTCTTCCAGTGTGGACCTGAACGCCTCGACCAACTGGGTCGGCAGGTGTCGGACGAATCCCACGGTGTCCGTGAAGACGACTGCTCTGCCGTCAGGCAACTCGGCCTTGCGCGTGGTCGGGTCGAGTGTGGCGAACAGGGCGTTCTGAACCAGGACGCCGGCTCCGGTGATCCTGTTGAGCAGGCTCGACTTCCCGGCGTTCGTGTATCCGGCGATGGCGATGGATGGCACCGGAGTGGAACGCCGTCGGTGCCGTTTGGTGTCCCGGGCCTGCTTCATACCCTTGATGTCCCGGCGCAGACGGGCCATCCGCTCGCGGATCCGACGCCGATCGGTCTCGATCTTGGTCTCACCCGGGCCACGGAGGCCGACGCCGCCGTTGCTCCCGGCACGACCGCCCGCCTGGCGGGACAGCGACTCGCCCCACCCACGCAGACGGGGGAGCATGTACTCCATCTGGGCGAGGGTCACCTGGGCCTTGCCCTCACGGCTGGTGGCGTGCTGCGCGAAGATGTCGAGGATCAGCGCGGTACGGTCGATGACCTTCACGTTGACCGCCTTCTCCAGCGCGAGCAACTGTCCAGGGGTGAGTTCGCCGTCGCAGATGACGGTGTCCGCGCCGGTCGCGGCGATCACGTCCTTGAGGACGCTGACCTTGCCCGACCCGATGTATGTGGCGGCATCGGGCTTGTCGCGGCGCTGGATGAGCGCATCGCAGACCTCCGATCCCGCGGTCTCGGCGAGCTGGGCGAGCTCGTCCATCGCGGCGTCCGCCTGCGCGGCGGACCCTTCGGTCCAGACACCGACGAGCACGACCCGTTCGAGTCGGAGCTGGCGGTACTCGGCGTCGTTGACGTCCTGGAGTTCGGTGGAGAGCCCCGCCACCCGGCGCATCGAGGATCTCTCCTCGAGCTGGAAATCACCGATGGACGGATCGAGGTCGCGTGTCGGCCGGTCAGCGGCCGTGTGATCAGTAGTCATTCGGGTTCATCTTCTCACACCGGGCCCCCCGGTGTCCCGTGCGAGACGGTGTGCTACCGACCACGGTGGTAATGACCGCGGGCGACGAGTGTGGACGGCCCGGTGAGCGAGGACCCGGCCTCGGTGAGTGAGACCTCCACCTCGCCGCCGGGGACCACCACGACGACGTCGCCCGTCGCCTCCCCCGAGTCTGCCAGCGCGGCGACCGCGGTCGCGACGATTCCGGTTCCGCAGGACATGGTCTCCCCTGATCCCCGCTCGTGGACCCGCATGGAGACCCGACCGTCAACCATCGGGGTGGCGATCTCGACGTTGACGCCGTCGGGGAAGAAGTCCCGGTCATACACCGGGGCCTCCTGCACCGGCAGCCCGGCGAGGCCCGCGGCGTCCAGATCGGGGACCACACAGGCGAGGTGCGGATTGCCCATGTCGACGGCGAGTCCCGCGAAGGTCCGGCCACCGACCTCCGCCGAGGACAGGCCCAGCAGACGCGGCTCCCCCATGTCCACCCGCACCACCGCGTCAACACCCGAGTGTGAGAGGACCTCGGCGGGGCGGGCCCCTGACCGCGTGCCCACCGGGATCGAGCCGGCCTCCGCTCTCCCGGTCGCGACGAGGGCGTGGGCGAAGACCCGGACCCCGTTGCCGCACATCTCCGCGATGGAACCATCGGCGTTGCGGTAGTCCATGAACCAGTCCGCACCGTCCACGCCGGGCGGCAGGGTCGCGAGCACGCCGCGGCCGACGAGGGCTCCGGCGGTCGCGATCCGCAGGACTCCGTCGGCGCCGATTCCGCCACGCCGATCGCACAGTGCTCGTACGAGGTCCACGTCGAGGTCCAGGTCGGCCTGATCGTCCGGGAGGATCACGAAGTCGTTGAGGGTGCCGTGGCCCTTGAGGAAGGCGATACCGTCGGGCTGCGAGGCCTGGCGCGTCGAAGTCATGGCGAAATCGTACTCGCCGGCGGGGACCGTTCCGCACCGTGGAAATGTCGGATGATGCCGGACGGTACGCCCACTAGAGTCGGCCTGGAGAACGGTCCCCTACCTCCAGGAGAGCATCGATGTCCGAACGCATCACTGTCGGCGGAATCCAGGTCGACGAGGTCCTGTACGACTTCGTCAACTCCCAGGCGATCCCGGGCACCGGGGTCGATCCCGACGCGTTCTGGGCGGGCGCCTCCGAGATCTTCACCGAGCTGGCCCCCCGCAATCGCGAACTGCTCGACACCCGCGACCGGTTGCAGTCCCGGATCGACGCCTGGCACCACGAGAACCCGGCGCCGATCGACCCGGGCGCCTACAAGGCGTTCCTGCAGGAGATCGGGTACCTGGTGCCCGAGCCCGAGTCCGTCTCCGTCACGACCGAGAACGTCGACGCGGAGATCGCCACGGTCGCCGGCCCGCAGCTCGTCGTGCCGGTCATGAACGCCCGGTTCGCGATCAACGCGGGTAACGCCCGCTGGGGTTCGCTCTACGATGCCCTCTACGGCACCGACGCGATCCCGGAGTCCGACGGCGCCGAGCAGGGCTCGGGGTACAACAAGGTCCGCGGCGACAAGGTCATCGACTGGGCCCGTGAATTCCTCGACGACGCCGCACCGCTGGCGTCGGGCAGCCACGTGGGATCCACGGCCTACGCCGTGGTCGACGGAGGCCTGCAGGTGACCGTGTCCGACGGGTCGAGCACCCGGTTGGCGGCCCCGGAGAAGTTCGTGGGCTACCTCGGCGAGCCCTCGAGCCCGTCCTCGGTCCTGCTGTGCAACAACGGTCTGCACATCGAGATCCAGATCGACCCGGACTCCCCCATCGGCTCGACCGACGGCGCCGGCGTCAAGGACGTCGTCCTGGAGTCCGCCGTCTCCACCATCATGGATTTCGAGGACTCGGTCGCCGCCGTCGACGCCGAGGACAAGACCCAGGGCTACAGCAACTGGCTGGGGCTCATGAAGGGAGACCTGTCCGAGGAGATCACCAAGGGCGACAAGACCTTCACCCGTGTCCTCAACGACGACCGGGTCTTCACCGCGCCCGACGGTTCGGGTGAGGTCCGTCTCCACGGCCGCTCGATGCTGTTCGTGCGTAACGTCGGCCACCTGATGACCAACCCGGCCGTGCTCGACGCGGACGGCAACGAGATGCCCGAGGGCATCCTCGACGCACTGGTCACCTCGCTCGCCGGCATGCACGGGATCGCCGAGGGCAACGAGCGCCGGAACAGCCGACACGGGTCGATCTACATCGTGAAGCCCAAGCAGCACGGGCCGGAGGAGGTCGCGTTCACCACCGAGCTGTTCGGTCGTGTCGAGAAGCTCCTCGGGCTGTCCGAGAACACCCTCAAGGTGGGCATCATGGACGAGGAGCGTCGCACCTCGGTCAACCTCGCCGCCTGCATCGCCGAGGCCACCGAACGAGTCGTGTTCATCAACACCGGCTTCCTCGACCGGACCGGCGACGAGATCCACACCTCCATGGAGGCCGGGCCGATGATCCGCAAGGGCGAGATGAAGGGCGCCCGGTGGATGAACGCCTACGAGGACTTCAACGTCGACACGGGTCTGGCGTGTGGCCTGCGTGGCCGCGCCCAGATCGGCAAGGGCATGTGGGCCAAGACCGACCTCATGGCCGAGATGCTCGCCGAGAAGATCGGCCAGCCCCGGGCCGGCGCCAACACCGCGTGGGTGCCCTCCCCGACCGGCGCCACGCTGCACGCCACCCACTACCACCGGGTCAACGTCATGACGCGTCAGGAGGAACTCCTCGCCGGGGGTGCCCGCGCGAGTGTCGACGACATCCTCACCGTCCCCCTGGCCCCCTCCACGGACTGGACGGAAGAGGAGAAGAAGGAGGAGGTCGACAACTCCTGCCAGACCATCCTCGGTTACGTCGTGCGGTGGGTCGAGCAGGGAATCGGTGTCTCGAAGGTGCCGGACATCCACGACGTCAACCTCATGGAGGACCGCGCCACCCTGCGGATCTCCTCGCAGATGCTGGCCAACTGGATCCGCCACGACATCATCACCGCCGACGACGTCGAGGATTCGCTGCGCCGGATGGCCGAGATCGTCGACAAGCAGAACGCCGGCGACGACGCCTACCGGAACATGGCACCGGACTTCGAGAAGTCCATCGCCTGGCAGGCGGCCCGGGAACTGATCCTCGAGGGCACCAGGCAGCCGTCGGGTTACACCGAGCCGATCCTGCATCGCCGTCGTCGCGAATTCAAGGCCGCCAACGCGGGCTAGACCGGCGCCGGCCGACCCGCCGACCCGCCGCGGAATCCGCCACCTCCGCCCGACCTCCGATCCCGCGCCAGTGGGGCCGGATCCGGGCGGTGGGTGGCGGATTCGCCGCTGTCACGGCCAGAAGCGTCCGGCTCCGGGCCCGATGGCGTCCGGCCCAGGGTCCCGTGGGCTCCGGCGGGTGGGCACGCTCGAGGGCGGGAGGTCAGGGGACGAGCCCGGCCACGGCCGCACGAAGGATCGCGACGGCGGCGTCGCGGCGATCGCGCGTGAACCTGGCCTCGGGCCCGGATGCCGACACCGCGAAGGCGGCGTCCCCGGTACCCACCGCGATGGCGACGCAGCGGACGCCCTCCTCCTGCTCGGACTCATCGGTGGCGAACCCCGCCTGTCGCACCACCCGCAGCTCCTCGATCAATCTGTCGGGGTCGACGATGGTCGAGTCGGTGAAGCGGCGCATGCCCGCCCTGTCGAGCATGCTGCGGACCTCGTCGTCGTCGTCGCCCGCGACCAGGGCCTTGCCCACCGCCGTGCAGTGCACGTCCACCCGTCGGCCCACCTCGGTGAACATCCGCATCGAGTGTGGGGACGGCACCTGGGCGAGGTAGACGACCCCGTCGCCCTCCCGGACGGCGAGGTTGGCGGTCTCCCCGGTGCCCTCGACCACGGCGGTGAGCACCGGCACGGCCCAGGACGCGGTGGCGCGTCCGGCGACGTCGCCGATCCGCTGGAGACGCGGTCCCAGCAGATAGTCGCGGCCCGCGTCGCGCCGGAGGTGACCGCTCTCCGCGAGCGTGCCGCACAGCCTGTGGACGGTGGCGGCCGCCAGGCCCGTGTCGGAGACCAGGTCCCCGAGGCTCGCCCGGCCCCCGCGGATGCTCAGCGCGTCGAGTAGGTCGAAGGCGCGGTCGACGGACTGGACCCGCGAGCGCCCGGATCCGGGGCTGCTCACCGCCGGCCCTCCCCGAGGATCCCCAGCGCGGTCTCGAGCGGCCGGGGTGCGTCGGCGTCGCGTCCGTGGGTGTCGGTGTCGATCCACCGGATCCGGTGATCCCGGCCGAACCACGACCGCTGGCGACGGACGTAGCGGCGGGTCCCGATCACCGTCCGTTCCTCGGCGCGGGCCGCCCCGGCGTCGTCGATCCGCTGCTGTGCGTCCATCTCGTCGAGCACCTGGGCGTAACCGATCGCGCGTCGTGCGGTGACGCCCCGGAGCAGTCCGACTCCCACGAGCCGGCGGACCTCCGGGACGAGCCCGTCGGCGAACATCGCGGCCGTACGCGTCGTCAGCCTCTCGTCCAATTCGGGCAGACCGCAGCGCAGGCCCAGCATGCGCGTGCCCCAGCGCGGCTCCCCGATCGTCGGTCGGGAGGCGGAGAACGGCTTCCCGGTGAGTTCCACGACCTCCAACGCGCGCACGGTGCGCCTGGGGTCGCTGGGGAGGATGGTCTGCGCGGCCTCGGGGTCCACCTCGGCGAGTTCGGCGTGCAGGGCCTGCACCCCGATCTGTTCGAGGCGACGTTCGTAATGGGCCCGGACCTCCGGGTCCGTGTCCGGTATCGACCACCCGTCCACGAGCGCCTGGATGTACATCATCGACCCCCCGCACAGGATCGGCACGTGGCCGCGATCGCGGATCTCGGAGATCTCACGTTCCGCCTCGGTACGGAAGTCCGCGACACTGGCGGTCTCGGTGACGTCCAGCACGTCGAGCCGGTGGTGCGGGATCCCGCGCCGCTGAGCCGGCGCGAGCTTGGCGGTCCCGATGTCCATCCCGCGGTACTGCTGCATGGCGTCGCAGTTGACGATCTCCCCGCCGAGTCGCTCGGCGAGGCCGAGCGCCAGCTCGGACTTCCCCGTCCCGGTCGGCCCCATCACGGCGACGGGAACACGCCCGGTCATGACGGTGCCCCGGGTTCGCCGGGAGTGGCGGCCGGCGCGTCGACGACCACCGTGGCATTCGCGGCGGCCTCCGGTGGCCACCACGCGCTGTGATACCCCACCCCGAATGGCGCCCAGGACAGGGCCTCGACAGCCGTGCGGTCCGCGACGAGGTCCGCCAGGACGCGCCACGCGGGCCGGCTCCACCAGCCGATCTCGTCGGCCACCGGCTCGCCGGGGTCCGGGAGCTCGCCGGAGCTGCGCAGCCATCGGGTGAGCTCCTCGTCGAGGGCGATACCGCGGGGATCCTCGGGGACGGGAGCTCGCGGAGTGAGGGAGGCGGGGCCGTCGGCGACGACGACGACGAGGTCGTCCGACACCGGCGTGGGGGTGGGCTGCGCTCCCCCGGTCACGCCGATGAACCTCCTCGGGAGGTCGATACCCGCCAGGTCGAGCAGCCACCAGGCGATCAACGCCGGGTCGGGAACAGTCCCGTGCGGCGCCGGCGGGGCACCGGGCGGACCCACGGGCACGTCGACCCCCCACCTGGAGAGCGAGGAGCGCATGTCCCCGAGACCTCTGCCCGCGCGGTCGGTCCCCAGGACGACGACCCGTGCCGCGCCGCGCCCGGCCCGGCGGAGCATCTCGCATATCGCGGCCACCCCGCTCTCGGTCTCGGCGACCGCAGAGCCGGACAGCTCCGGCACGAGGACCGGCGCTCCGGGGACCAGGACGACAGAGGGGCTCACACCCGGAAACCCTACTGACCGCCCCCGACACCGCGGAACGGACCCGTCCGGGGATACCGCGGGGATACGCCGGACACCCGGGCGGAGGTTGGTACACACTAGGAGGATGCCGTCTCCTCGAAACGGGGCGGCGAGGCGATGACCGGTGCGATCCCGGTGATGGTGCCGTGACACGCGGCAGAAGGAAACGAGGACGACATGACCGAGCAGTCACCCACCGCCCAGGGCGGATCGAGTTCGGGCGGAGCGAGTTCGGGCGGAGCGACCCCGATCCCCGGTCCGAGGCCGGGTGCGCCATCCCCCGCCGCGCTGGCACGCAAGGTGGCACCGCGGCCGACCCCCGCGGGCACCCCAGGGTTCACGCGCGCCTCGGACGCGTCGCAGTGGGGTCGCGTCGACGAGTCGGGCGCGGTGTTCGTCCGGACCTCCGACGGTGAGCGTCAGGTCGGGTCGTGGCAGGCCGGTGCTCCCGAGGAGGGCCTCGCGCACTTCGGTCTGCGCTTCGATGACCTCGCCGCCGAGGTCGCTCTGCTCGAGACCCGTCTCGAGTCCCATCCGCAGGACGCCAGGAAGACCCGCGCCTCGGCGGAGACCCTGGCGGAACAGATCCCCACCGCCGCCGCCGTGGGCGATCTCGATACTCTCGCCGCGCGTGTGGCTGCGGTGATCGAGCGTTCCGGCGAGGTCGAGGCCGTGTCGAAGCAGCGCAAGGACGAGCAGCGGGCGGCCGCGATCGCGCGGAAGGAGGCGTTGGCGGACGAGGCCGAGGAGATCGGGGCGTCGTCGACTCAGTGGAAGTCCGCCGGGGACCGTCTGCGCGAGATCCTCGAGGAGTGGAAGACGATCCGGGGTATCGACCGCAAGACGGACGACGCCCTGTGGAAGAGGTTCTCCAAGGCCCGGGAGGCGTTCAACCGTCGCCGGGGCTCGCACTTCGCCGAACTTGACCGCAACCGCGCCTCGGTCAAGAAGGTCAAGGAGGACCTGGTGGAGAGGGCGGAGGCCCTGTCCGGGTCCACCGACTGGAACGACACGGCCACGGCGTTCCGTCGTCTCATGGACGAGTGGAAGGCCGCCGGCCGGGCCCCGCGGGAGGCCGATGAGGCCCTGTGGAAGCGGTTCAAGGCCGCCCAGGACACGTTCTTCGACGCCCGCCATGCCGCCGCTGCGGAACGGGACGCCGAGTTCGAGACCAACGCCCAGGCCAAGGAGGCCCTGCTCTCCGAGTACGAGGGCCGGATCGATCCTACGGCCGACCTGGGTGCCGCCCGGTCCGCTCTTCGGCAGCTGCAGTCGCGGTGGGAGGAGATCGGCAAGGTCCCGCGCGAGCGGATGGGTCAGCTGGAGGGGCGTATCCGGGCCCTGGAGAAGCGTGTCGCCGATGCGGCGGACACGGAATGGCGTCGTACCGACCCGGAGGCCAAGGCCCGCGCCGGCCAGTTCTGGGACCGGGTCCATGACTTCGAGGAGCAGGCCGCGAAGGCGGACGCTGCGGGCAAGAACAAGGACGCCGAGAGCGCACGGGCCCAGGCCGCCCAGTGGAAGGAGTGGGCGGAGGCAGCCGAGAAGGCGGTCGACACCCGCTGACGCGCCCCACCGGCGGACACCCGCCGACGCGCCCCACCTGCGGCCACCCGCCGACGGGCGACGAGAACCCGCAGACGAGAAGAGCCCGGCCCGTCACGACGGGGCCGGGCTCTTCTCGCGCCGGTCATCAGACGGCGCGACGTCCGGGAGGTCGGTTCAGCGCCCGTCTCCGTGACGGGCGTTCTCCTCGAGCGTGATCTGCTCCGGGGTCCGCGCCCACAGCACGCTCGCCAGCGTGATGACCAGAGCGAACACGATGATCTCACTGACGTAGAGGCCGATGCTGGGCCCGCCGAAGTCCTGCACATCAGGGTTGGGGCCGCGACCGGACTGGCGGAGCCAGATCGCCAACACGCCGTAGACGGCGGACACGCACGTCGCGCTCCAGGCGATCCCGGCGGCCCACCACTTCTGGGTCATGATCATCGCTGCCCCGAACGCGATGGTGCCCACGGAGTACAGCAGGACGAACAGATGGGACGGCAGGGTCGTGTACTGCTCACGCGCCACGTCGGTGAAGAACAGGACGTCGAGGCCCCGCACCCCCTCGCTGTGCGGCAGGGCCAGGGCCACGGCCAACAGCACGATAAGGACGGCGGACGCCAGGTAGGCCCGCCCGATCACGAGGGTGCGCCCGAGGACGCGGTCACGGTCCCGCATCTCCGATTCCGCGTTCCGGGTGACTTCCATGATCCCCGCGATCGGATCGGGGCGCTTGTCGGTGCTCACGTGGGGCATCCCTTCTCGGTGGTGACTGGGGCGCTGACGGTGTCGCGCCGGAGCGTGGGAAGCCCGAGCCCGACCCCGATGGGCGGGGTCTCGGGCTTGTGGCCCGCCTCGTGACGATCGCCGGCCCGGGTTGCTCGGTGGCTGAGCACCCCGTCATCGGCGAGCAGGTGGTGCGGGGCCGCGGCGGTGACCCGGGTGGTCACCACATCTCCCGGACGCACCCGGTCGGCGTGGTCGCCGATGGGGGCGAAGTGTACGAGCCGACCGTCGCGGGCCCGGCCCGACATCCGGGCGGTGGCCGCGTCCTTGCGGCCCTCGTCGGCGGTCACGAGGAGCTCGACGACGCGCCCGACCTGCTTCTGGTTCTCCTCGAGCGTGATGCGCTCCTGGAGCTCGATCAGCCGCTCGTAGCGTTCCTGGACCACGGCCTTGGGGATCTGGTCCTCCATGGTGGCCGCGGGGGTCCCCGGGCGGGGCGAGTACTGGAAGGTGAACGCGCTGGAGAACCGCGCCTTCTCGACCACGTCGAGGGTGGCCTGGAAGTCCTCCTCGGTCTCCCCGGGGAACCCGACGATGATGTCGGTGGTGATGGCCGCGTGCGGCATGGCCGCGCGGACGCGCTCGATGATCCCGAGGAAGCGCTCGGACCGGTAGGAGCGTCGCATGGCGCGCAGGACGCGGTCGGACCCGGACTGCAGCGGCATGTGCAGTTGCGGGCAGACGGTGGGTGTGGAGGCCATGGCCTCGATCACGTCGTCGGTGAACTCCGCCGGGTGCGGCGAGGTGAAGCGGATCCGTTCGATCCCCTCGACCCGGCCGGCCGCCCGCAATAGTGAGGCGAAGGCTCCCTTGTCGGAGGGCTCGTCGGGGTCGTGGAAGGACCGCCCGTACGCGTTGACGTTCTGGCCGAGCAGCGTGACCTCGAGTACGCCCTCGTCGGCGAGCGCCTGCACCTCGGCCAGTACCTCGCCGGGCCGACGATCGACCTCCTTGCCGCGCAGGGACGGAACGATGCAGAACGTGCAGGTGTTGTTGCATCCCACGGACACCGAGACCCACCCGGCGTACGAGGACTCGCGGGTGGCGGGCAGGGTCGAGGGGAAGTGCTGCAGGGAGTCGGCGATCTCCACCTCGGCCCGCTCGTTGTGGCGGGAGCGGTCGAGGAGCGTCGGCAGGTGTCCGAGGTTGTGGGTGCCGAACACGACGTCGACCCACGGTGCGCGGGAGACGACGACGTCCTTGTCCTTCTGCGCGAGGCACCCCCCGACGGCGATCTGCAGGCGGGGGTTCGTGTCCTTCCACGGCCGCAGATGACCGAGGGTGCCGTAGAGCCGGTTGTCGGCGTTCTCCCGGACCGCGCAGGTGTTGAACACGACCAGATCGGGAAGGTGACCTCCGGCCGGATCGGCGTCGCCCTCGAAGGGGACGTACCCCGCGGCGTCGAGGACCCCGGACAGACGCTCGGAGTCATGGACGTTCATCTGACATCCGAAGGTGCGAACCTGGTAGGTCCGGCGGGCGTCGCCCTCGGCATGCGCGTCCTGCGCCGCCGCCTGCAGGTCGGTCACGAGAGTATCCACGCAGGCCAGGGTACTCAGGGCGATGCGTGGGCCGCCAATTCGGCGTCCACGACTTTCACCGCCAGCCCCGTCGGATAACCCCGCCGGGCCAGGAACGCGATGAGCCTGCGCCGCTCGCCCTGCACGTCCGGCCCGGAGAATGCGGCGCGCGGCCGGCGATCCAGCCGACCGCGTACCAGTTCGGCGGCCTCCCGGCGATCATCCGACTCGTCGATCTCGCCGACCGCCCGGGCGATGTGCGCCTCGGCCACGCCCTTGTCCCGCAGCTCGCGCTCGAGGGCGCCGCGCGAACGGCCACGGCGTCTCCTGCGGCCACGTACCCACTCCTCGGCGAAGTCGGCATCGTCGACCAGGCCCCACGCCCTGACCCTGCCAAGCGCTTCGTCGACGGCCTCCGCGGCGTACTCCTTGTCGAGCAGCCGCTCGCGCAACTCGTGCTCGCTGCGCGGCCGGTAGCGCAGTAGTCGGAGCGCGGCGTTCGCGGCCTCGTGCGCTTCGGGGGCCAGGGGCGGCAGGTCCGAGGACCCGGAGGGCCTGGCCTCCACTGCGGCGATCGCCGTACGGAGTTCCTCCGCCCCGGGCGCCCCGGCGCCGCGGGGCCCGCGGGTGTCCCTGCCCGACATCAGAACTCGACGGGCACCACGTCGATCGGCGCGTCCTCGTCGGACTCCGCCTCGATCTCGGCGATCTCCGCCCCCGCGCCGATATTGAGCTTGTCGAGGATCTTCCGCTCGATCTCGTCCCGCACCGACGGGTTCTCCTTGAGGTACCGACGGGCGTTCTCCTTGCCCTGGCCCAACTGGTCCGGTCCGTAGGTGAACCAGGACCCCGACTTCTTGATGAAGCCGTTGTCCACGCCCATGTCGATGAGCGAGCCCTCGCGACTGATCCCCTCGCCGTAGAGGATGTCGAACTCCGCGATCTTGAACGGCGGCGCGACCTTGTTCTTGACGACCTTGCACTTGGTGCGGTTACCGACCGCGTCGGCACCGTCCTTGAGCGTCTCGATACGGCGCACGTCCAACCGCACCGACGCGTAGAACTTCAGCGCCTTACCACCGGTGGTGGTCTCCGGCGAGCCGAACATGACGCCGATCTTCTCGCGCAGCTGGTTGATGAAGATGGCGGTGGTGCCGGTGTTGTGCAGCGCGCCCGTCATCTTCCGCAGGGCCTGGCTCATGAGTCGCGCCTGCAGGCCGACGTGGCTGTCGCCCATCTCCCCCTCGATCTCGGCACGCGGCACGAGCGCCGCCACGGAGTCGATGACCAGAATGTCGATCGACCCCGACCGGACGAGCATGTCCGCGATCTCCAGGGCCTGCTCACCCGTGTCCGGCTGGGAGACGATGAGGTTGTCCGTGTCCACGCCGAGCTTGCGGGCGTACTCCGGATCCAGGGCGTGCTCCGCGTCGATGAACGCCGCGATCCCGCCAGCCGCCTGCGCGTTGGCCACGGCGTGCAACGCGACCGTGGTCTTACCCGAGGACTCCGGCCCGTAGATCTCCACGACGCGTCCCCGGGGGAAGCCGCCCACGCCCAGTGCCACGTCGAGGGACAGTGCCCCGGTCGGGATGACCTGGACCGGCGGCCGGTTGTCGTCACCCAACCGCATGACCGAGCCCTTGCCGTAGGCCTTGTCGATCTGCGCGAGGGCCAGTTCCAGCGCCTGTTCGCGATTCTGGGCCACGCCCGTCTTGGTCCCCGACTTCGCGGTGGTCTTGGGTGCCATGGTGCTCTCCGTTCCTGCGCGACCCCCGGCGTCCGGCCGATCGGTCTGGGTGGTGATTCAGTTGCGGACGTTACGGGCCGGGTACGACACGAACGTCTCGCGCGAACCCGGCGACCGCTTTCCTGTGGAGGAAGGGCGCCCTGTGGACGGGGCGAACCGTCATCACGTGGCACCCAGTGTAGGCGAACGGGTGTTCGAGGTCGACCGACACGCCGCGGACGGAGCGCTAGTGCAGCTGTTCGGGTACCTCGAACTCGGCGCACAACGCCAACCACACTCGCTTGACGGGGAGGCCGGCGTCGATCGCCTCGAGGGCGGTCCTCCCGCCACACTCCGCCAGATGGTGCGATCTGGTCAGACTGTCGGCGCGGAGTTCACCGAAGGCCTCCACGGTGCGTGCGCGGAACTCGGTCAGG
Source organism: Dietzia sp. KRD202 (assembly GCF_017168155.1). Taxonomy (NCBI): domain Bacteria; kingdom Bacillati; phylum Actinomycetota; class Actinomycetes; order Mycobacteriales; family Dietziaceae; genus Dietzia; species Dietzia sp. KRD202. The sequence goes on from NZ_JABFAN010000005.1 coordinate 98,767, forward strand.
GTCACGTCTCGCCCTCCCCTACGGACGACGACGGGCCGCCGGCGTGGTCGCCGACGGCCCGTTGCCGCGAGATCACTGCTGTTCGGTCTGCGCCTGCTGCTGCTGCTGCGGCGCCGGCTCGGACTGGCCCTGGCCGAGCTGGCCGGTGGCACCGGTACCGGACCCGAGTTGGCCGCCCTCCGCCATCGACGCGCGGATCTGCTCGAGGCGGCTGTGGCCGGCCATCTGGGTCGAGGCCTGCTCGACCTCGAGCATGCGACCCTGCACCGAGTTCTGTGCGAGTTCGGCCGAGCCCAGGGCGTTGGCGTACCGACGCTCGATCTTGTCGCGGACCTGGTCGAGGTTCGGGGTGTTGCCGCCCGAGGACAGCTCCGACATCGACTGCAGGGAGGCGCTGACCTGCTCCTGCATCTTGGCCTGCTCCAGCTGACTGAGCAGCTTGGTGCGCTCGGCCACGCGCTGCTGGAGGACCATCGCGTTCTGCTCGACGGCCTTCTTGGCCTGGGCGGCGGCCTGGAGCGACTGGTCGTGCAGGCCCTTGAGGTCTTCCACACTCTGCTCGGCCGTGACCAGTTGGGCCGCGAACGCCTCCGCGGCGTTCTCGTATTCGGTGGCCTTGGCCGCGTCACCTTTCTGGCGCGCCTGCTCCGACATCTGCAATGCCTGCCGGGTGGAGCCCTGGAGCTTCTCGATCTCCGCGAGCTGCCGGTTGAGCTTCATCTCCAGCTGGCGCTGGTTGCCGATGACCGCCGCAGCCTGCTGCGAGAGCTGCTGGTGCTGACGCTGCGCGTCAGCGATCGCCTGCTGGATCTGGACCTTGGGGTCGGCCTTCTCGTCGATCTTCGAATCGAACAACGCCATGAGGTAGCGCCATGCCTTGGTAAACGGATTGGCCATCGCTGCGTAGTGTCCTTCTGCCGATTCGGACGACGGGTCTGTTCAACGGTACCGAACAACGCACGGTTGCGACCACCGGGCGTGACGGGCGCGCGGTCAGGCCGCGAGCACCGGCTCGGTGAACGTGCCCGGAGGGGAGACCTCGAGGGCGGCGCGGATGAGGATCTCGCCCAGGGAGACGTCGAGCGCCCCGGAGATGGAGGCCAGCAGTTCGCTGGAGGCCTCCTTGCGGCCGCGCTCGATCTCCGAGAGGTACCCGGGGCTCACACGGGCGGCGTCGGCCACGTCCCGCAGGGTCCGACCGGATTCCCCGCGCAGGCCGCGCAGGACCGTCCCGAGCGTCTCGCGTAGCAGAGGGGCACCGCCGGGCTGGTCCGGTCTGGGCAGGGTGGTCATCTGGATGTTCGGCATCACGGGGTACAACGCATCACATCCCGGATTCGTTCCCGTCGTCGTCGTCACCGTTCCCCTCCCCCGTCGCCGCCGCGATGACCAGCTCCAACGCCGCCGTGCACGCCGCCGTACGGATACGGCTCCGGTCGCCGCTCAACGCCAGCGTCACGGACCAGGGCTCCCTCCCGGGAACCGTCAGGCCGACGTGGACGGTCCCCACCGGCCTGCCCTCCTGGGGCTCGGGCCCCGCCACTCCCGTCAGGCCCACGCCGACATCGGCACCACAGCGCCGCGCAGCCCCGCGCGCGAGTGCGCGGGCGGTCTCCGCGGACACGGCCCCGTGCCGCTCCAGGACCTCGGTCGGCACCCCGGCGAGCTCGTGCTTGAGTTCCGTCGCGTAGACGATCACCCCGCCGCGGAGCACCATGCTGGCCCCCGGCACCTCGGCGACGGTGGCCGCGAGCAGCCCGGCCGTGAGGGACTCGGCCGTGGCCAGGGTCCATCCGCGGTCCCGCAGGGCGGTGACAGCGGCGGCCGCCGGCGGGGACACGGCGACGGAGGGATCCACGGGGGTCAGTCCGCGGTGCGTGCGGCCCGCCGGGCCTTGACCAGGTAGTCGACGCCGGTATACACGGTCAGCACCACGGCCGCACCGACCACGATCCACTCGACCGGCCACACCCAGTGCGGCAGCGGCAGGATGAGCATCCCCATGCCCACCGTCTGTGTGACGGTCTTGAGCTTGCCTCCCCTGCTCGCGGCCACGACATAGTCCACCCCGAACAGGCGCCACAGCGTGATGCCGACCTCGCGGACCAGGATCACCACGGTCACCCACCAGAACAGCTCGTCCACCAGTGAGAGCGAGATCAGCGCGGCGGCGATGAGCGCCTTGTCGGCGATCGGGTCGGCGATCTTGCCGAAGTCGGTGACCAACCCGAGCTTGCGGGCCAGGTGACCGTCGACGTAGTCGGTGAACATCGCCACGGCGAAGACGACGAACGCCCCCACCCGCCACCAGGGATCCTGGGCGTCGGCGACGAAGAACAGGACCACGAAGACGGGGACCAGGAGGATCCTCACCACCGTGAGGACGTTCGCGATGTTGAGGACGGGGACCTCGTCGGTCCGGCGTCCGTTCTCGCGCGTGGAAGCAGTCACCCCCTCACCTTAGCGAGGACGGCGGGAATACCCTTGGTCGCGACGCACCCCCGACCCCGATCCCAGGAGATCCACGATGCCGCTCTTCGCCGTCACCTACCGCTACTCCGACGCCCAGACCGAGGAGCGGGAATCCAACAAGCCCGCCCACCGCGAGTGGCTGTCCGCCCGCGTCGACGACGGGTCCGTCCGGTCCGTGGGACCGTTCGTCGACGGATCCGGGGCGTTGCTGGTGGTGGAGGCCGACGACGACGAGGCCGCACGATCGCTCGTCGACGATGACCCCCACTGCCTGCGCGGAATGGTCTCGGAGATCTCGGTCCGGGAGTGGACGCCGGTTTTCGGCGCCCTCGCCTGACGCATACCCCGCCCGGCCGCTACCCCACCGGGGTCTCGGCCGGGTCGCGGAGCTCGGCCGGCTCGTCGTCCGGGTCCTCCTCCGGCGGGGCCCCGCCCTTGATCATCCAGAGCACCGAGGCGAGTTCCTCGGGCTTGACCAGCACGTCGCGTGCCTTGGACCCCTCGGAGGGTCCGACGATGTCGCGCGACTCCATCAGGTCCATGAGGCGGCCGGCCTTGGCGAAGCCGACCCGGAGCTTGCGCTGCAGCATCGAGGTGGAGCCGAACTGGCTGGACACCACGAGCTCCACGGCGGCGAGCAGGTCGTCGAGGTCGTCGCCGATGTCGGCGTCGATGTCCTTCTTGCCGTCCTCCTTGGCGGCGGTGATGGACTCGTCGTACTCGGGCTCGGCCTGGTTCTTGGCGTAGTCGACGACCTCGTGGATCTCCTCGTCGGTGATGAACGCACCCTGCATACGGATGGGGCGCGAGGCACCCATCGGGATGAAGAGGCCGTCGCCCATACCGATGAGCTTCTCCGCCCCGGCCTGGTCGAGGATGACCCGGGAGTCGGTGAGCGAGGACGTGGCGAACGCCAGGCGGGACGGGACGTTGGTCTTGATGAGGCCGGTGACCACGTCGACGGACGGCCGCTGCGTGGCCAGGACCAGGTGGATGCCGGCCGCGCGGGCCTTCTGGGTGATGCGGACGATCGCGTCCTCGATGTCGCGGGGCGCGGTCATCATGAGGTCGGCCAGCTCGTCGACCACCGCGACGATGTACGGGTAGGGCCGGTAGACGCGCTCGCTGCCGGGCGGCGTCGTGATGGCTCCCGACTTCACGCGCTCGTTGAAGTCGGTGATGTGGCGCACGCGGGTGGACTTCATGTCCTGGTAGCGCTGCTCCATCTCCTCGACGAGCCACGCGAGCGCCGCGGCCGCCTTCTTGGGCTGCGTGATGATCGGCGTGATGAGGTGCGGGATGCCCTCGTACGGCGTGAGCTCCACCATCTTGGGGTCGACGAGGATGAGGCGGACCTCGTCCGGGGTGGCCCGCGTGAGCAGGGACACGAGCATCGAGTTGACGAAGCTCGACTTACCCGAGCCGGTGGAGCCCGCCACCAGGAGGTGCGGCATCTTGGCCAGGTCGGCGGTGACGAAGTCGCCCTCGATGTCCTTGCCCAGTCCGATGAGCATCGGATTGTGCTTGCTGGCGGTCTTGGGGTCGGTCAGCACGTCCGCCAGCCGCACCAGTTCGCGGTCGAGGTTGGGCACCTCGATGCCGACCGCGGACTTGCCGGGGATCGGCGCCAGCAGCCGCACGTTGTCCGTGGCGACCGCGTAGGCGATGTTGCGGTGCAGGGCGGTGATCTTCTCGACCTTCACGCCGGGACCCAGTTCGACCTCGTACCGGGTGACCGTCGGGCCGCGGGTGAAGCCGGTGACGGCCGCGTCGATCTTGAACTGCTCCAGGACGCCCTGGATGGCCTCGATCATCTGGTCGTTGGACTCGCTGCGCGCCTTGGGCGGGTCGCCGGCCGTGAGCAGGCTGACGGGCGGCAGTGCGTAGTCCACGCCGTTCAGCAGCTGGGTCTGGGAGTCGAGCCGCTCCGCGTCGCTCTCGGCGGCGGTGTGGGTGGACGGGACGTTGGTCTGCGGGACCGCGGAGGTGTCCACCGACGGTGTCGAGGCGGCACGTCCGGGCGCGGTGGCCGGCGAGGACGGGGTGGCCGAGGCCGGCGGGCGGGCCGGGGCCTCGTCGACGTCGCCGCCCGCGGGCAGGACCTCGGTCCTGCGGGGGGTGCGCTTCGGGCGTGCCGGGGCCCGGGCCGGTTCCTCCGGGGGGACGTCGGCGACCTCCGGTGCCGCCTCGGGCTCGGCGGATGGCCGCGAGGCGCGGGGCATCTCGACCGTCTCGCCCGCCGTGGGGGTATCGGACCACGCGGCGATCCGGCGGCGGGAGCTGCGCCGCGTCGCGGAGCGCTCGGTCTCGGACGCCCGCGTCGTCTCCGCGATCGGGTACGCAGTGGTCATCTCGTCGTCCCAGTCCTCGTCGGAATCGACGTAGTCGTGGTCGACGATGTCGCCGCTGCCGTCCCAGCCGAAGAACCCACGGACGATGCCGGGGATCTCGCGCGCGGGCCGCCCCACCATCACCAGGATCCCGAACGCGACGAGCAGCACGAGGAGCGGTACCGCGACGAAGACGGACAGGCCGGCCTCGAGCGTTCCACCGACGATCCGGCCGAGCACCCCGGCGCCGGACCGCACCCCGTCGGGATCGGTCGGCGAGCCGGACCCCAGGTGCCACAGTCCGAGCACACCGAGGGCGGCGACGGTCGTCCCGACCAGCCAGCGCGAGTGCACGTCGGGACGGGGTTCGCGGGCCATGACGAGCACGCCCCATCCGCCAAGCAGGAGCGGCAGGAGGGCACCGGGGGTACCGACCACCGTCCGGATCCCGGTGTCGATCCAGTGGCCGATCGGGCCGGCTGCGCCGAACCACACGGCGCCGACGAACACGATCGCCACGCCGATGAGGATCAGGCCGAGACCGTCACGGCGGTGCGGCGGGACCACCTTGTCGTCGTCGTCCCCACCCCCGAGGCCACGGACCCCGTGGCCGACACCCTTCGCCATCGCGGACCACCCTCCGCGCAGCCCACGCCCCACGGCACCGAACGCACCCGAGGTGCGTTCCGGCGCCGGGGCGGCGGTCCGAGGACCGCTGCGGGTCCCCTTCTTGGGGGTCGAGACGACCGCACCGCGACGGGAACCGCCACCCCGCGACGACGACGGGGTGGACTTGGTCGATCGCTGTGCTCCCGAGGTCGAAGCCGGACGTCGGCCGCCGGGGGCACGGGTGGAGCGCGTGCTCGAGCTGGATGCCATGGCCGTCACTCTATCGTCTGGAGCACCACTGGTAACAGCAGCCACACGGGGGTGGGGTGGTTCAGATGCCGCGTGGGACGGCTTCGAGCGCGTCGATCCCCCGCTGGGCACCGGAGATGTCGATCTCGACCTCGTCGCGACCGAACGTCCACAGGAGGAACTCGACGGGATCCGCCGTGATGCTCACCAGCGGGGCGAGGGCCGCACCCGTCGAGACCGAGGCGATCTTGGCTGATCCCACGTGGGCCGGGGTGCGCAGGTCGACGCGGGCACCGACCTTGCGCAGGAAAGTCTTCGCCACGGTCGTGGCGAGGGACCAGACCCGTTCGAGGTCGTCCACCTCGAACTCGCGGGGCGCCCACCCGGGGCGCCCCCTGCGCACGTCCTCGTGGTGGACGAGGTACTCGGCCAGGTTCGCGACCCGGTCCGCGTAGCGCAGCGGTGAGTACCAGGGAGCTCCTCCGGCGATCGTGTCGAGCAGGTCCTCCCACGGGCGTTCGGCCTCCCGCAGGCGCAGGTGCTCCATGCGGTCCGCGAGGGCGGGGACGACGATTCCCGCCGCGGCGTCCGGGCGGTACTCCCGCACGACGAGGTGGGCGGCCAGGTCCCTGGTCGTCCAGCCCTCGCACAGCGTCGGGGCGTCGGGCCCGGTGGCACGCATGCTCTCCACGAGAGCGCTGCGCTCCCGCTGTGCGAGGGTCGGACGGCTGGGACTCACCGGACTCAGCCCTGCGCGACGGCGGAGGTGATGACGGTGGGCACGATCATGGGCTTGCGGCGCCACTTGTCCGACACCCACCGGCCGACCACGCGCCGCACGGCCTGGGCGAGACGGTACGGATCGGTCTCACCCTCGCCGGCCAGGTCCCACAGCGCGTTCTCCACGAGTTCGACGACCGGGTCGAGTGCGCCCGGCTCGTCGGTGAAGCCCTTACCGATGATCTGGGGCTTGCTCACCGGCCGGCCGGTACGCGGGTCCACCACGACGGTCGCGACGATGAAGCCGTCCTCGCCGAGCGCGGTGCGGTCCGCGAGGACCGTGTCGCCGACGTCGCCGGTGGACAGGCCGTCGACGTACAGGTTGCCGACGGGGATCTGACCGACCACGGACGCCTTGCCGTCCACGAGGTCGACCACGACGCCGTTCTGCGCCAGGACGACGTTCTCCTCCGGTACCCCGGTGGCGATCGCCAGCGCCTTGTTGGCGCGCAGGTGCCGCCACTCACCGTGGACCGGCATGGCGTTCTTCGGCCGTACGGCGTTGTAGACGAAGAGCAGCTCGCCCGCGTCCCCGTGGCCGGAGACGTGGATGTTGGCCTCGCGGCTGGTCACCACGTTCACACCCATCTGGGACAGGCTGTTCTGCACGCTGAAGACGGGCTCCTCGTTGCCCGGGACGATCGACGAGGAGAACAGCACGGTGTCGCCCTCGGAGAGGTTGATCTGCCGGTGCTCACGACGCGCCATCCGGGAGAGCCCCGCCATGGACTCACCCTGGGTACCGGTCGTCATGACGACGACCTTCTCCGACGGGAGCTTGGCGGCCGTGTCCATGTCCACGATCACCTTGTTCGGATCGGTGAGCAGGCCCATCTCCAGGGCGATCTCCATGTTCCGGATCATCGACCGACCGGTGAGCGCGACCTTGCGACCGCTCGCGGCGGCGGCCGCGATGACGGACTGGACGCGGTAGACGTTGGACGCGAAGCAGGCCACCACGACGAGCTGACGCGCGTCGGAGATGAGCCGCTGGAGCGCGGGACCGATCTCCGACTCCGAACGACTGACCCCCGGAGTGGTGGCGTTGGTCGAATCCATCAGCAGCAGGTCGATGCCCTCGTCACCGAATCGCCCCATCTTGGGCAGGTCGGTGGGGCGCTTGTCCGTGGGCAGCTGGTCGAGCTTGATGTCACCCGTCATCATCACCGACTGGCCACCGGCGCGGATGACCAGGCCGAGGCACTCGGGGATCGAGTGGTTGACGTCGAAGTAGCGCACCTCGAACTTGCCCAGGGTGCTCACGCTGGACTCGTCGACCTCGCGGAAGACCGGCTTGATGCGATGCTCGCGGCACTTCGCGGCGACCAGTGCGAGCGTGAACCGCGATCCGATGACCGGGATGTCCGGGCGCAGCTTGAGCAGGAACGGGATCGCCCCGATGTGGTCCTCGTGGGCGTGGGTCAGCACGAGCGCCTCGACCTGGTCCAGACGGTCCTCGATGTGGCCGAAGTCCGGGAGGATGAGGTCGACGCCGGGCTCGGTCGAGCTCGGGAAGAGGACGCCGCAGTCGACGATGAGCAGCTTCGAGTCGTACTCGAAGGTCATCATGTTGCGGCCGATCTCCGTGACGCCGCCGAGCGCCACCATGCGCAGCGCACCCTTGCGGGGCTTGGGCGGGCTGGGCAGGCGGACGGTCATGTCGCCGCCCTGCATGGTCTTCACGCCACCGAACTCGGCGGTGGAGGTGTCGCCGCGACCGCGGCCGCGTCCGCTGCGACCACGGCCGCCCTTCTGACCCCCCGAGCCCTGGCCGCCTGAGTTCTGGCCGCCGTTCTGGTCGCCGCCCGACGATCCGCCCTTGGCTCCCGAGGACGAACCCCTGCCCCGGCCACGCGATCCGCCCTTAGGCGAGTCCTTCTGGCCGCTGTCTTTCTGGCCGCTGTCTTTCTGGCCGCCGTCCTTCGGGCCGTCGCCCTGCTGGTTCCTACCCTGCTGGGGCTGGTCCTGCCTACCCTTGGCCCGATCGGAGCGGCCCTGGCCCGCGTCGGCGGCGGGGGCGTCGGCTACCGGGGTGGGCTCGGTGAACTGCACGGCGGCCGTGGCCGCCGGCTCTCCCGAGGGCCGTCCTGCGGCACGTCGGGTGCGGCCGCGTCCGCGGCCGGTGGAGGTACTTTCCGTCATCTGGTGACTCCTGCTCTGTGCAGCAGCGCCGCGAGGGCGTCTCGCTGCTCGTCGGTTGGTGGTAACTGCGGGAGTCGCGGCACACCGGCCGGGACCCCGAGAAGTTCTAGTGCTGCTTTGGACATCGACACACCTCCGAGCGCCCGCTGGGCGTCGAAGAGAGGGAGGAGTCCGAGGTTGATACGTCGTGCCGTCTCGATGTCTCCACTCAGGTACGCACGGCGCAGGTCGACCAGCCGTGATGCGGCCACATGGCCGATCACACTGACGAACCCGGTCGCTCCGACGGCCAGCCACGGGAGGTTGAGTTGGTCGTCCCCCGAGTAGTAGACGAGGTCGCAGTGGGACATGACGGTGACGGCGTCGTGGAAGTCGCCCTTCGCGTCCTTGACCGCCACGATGTTCGGGTGGTCGGACAGACCGATCAGGGTGTCCGCCTGGATGGGGACCACCGATCTCGGCGGGATGTCGTAGAGCATCACGGGCCGGTCGGTCGCGTCGGCGATCGTCCGGAAGTGGACGTCCAGTCCTGCCTGGGTGGGCTTCGAGTAGTACGGCGTCACCACGAGCAGTCCGTGCGCCCCGGAGGCAGCGGCCTGCTTGGCCGCGTGCACCGAGTGCGCGGTGTCGTACGTACCGACACCCGCGACGATCGTCGCCCGGTCCCCCACCTCGGCGAGGACGGTCTCGAGGACCGCGATCTTCTCCGCGTCGGTGGTGGTGGGCGATTCCCCCGTGGTGCCGGAGACGACGAGACCGTCGCACCCCGAGTCCACGAGATGCCGCGCGACACGTGCGACGGCCTTCAGATCGACGTAACCGTCGGACCCGAACGGGGTCACCATCGCCGTGACGACCGTGCCGAACGGCGCGGGGCGCCCTGTATCGGCGGGGGCCCGGCCACGGTCGGTCGGCGCTTGCCGGCCGACAGGGCCCCCGGTGGTCACGTGTGTCATGGTCTCCCAGACTACCCGCAGTACCCGGCAGACCCCGATTCCCACCCTGGGGGCGTCGTCATCCCTCGAGAACGTAGGGGCTGACCGCGATCTCCGAGCCGTCCTCCAGCGTGGCGATCTCGAAGTCCGAGAACACCGCCGGCGCCGCCTCGCGGAGACGACGGAGTACGTCGATCGCCAGGCCCCGGATCTCGGTGTCGGCGTGCTCGGTGGCGCGCATGCCGATGAAGTGGCGCCACGAGCGGTAGTTCCCCGTCACGACGATCCGGGTCTCGGTGGCGTTCGGTAGCACGGAGCGGGCGGCCTGCCGGGCCTGCTTGTGCCGCAGCATGGGGTTGGGCACGTCCGCGAACCTGTCCTCGAGCTTCGCCAGCATCTCCGCGTAGGCGTCACGGGAGGCGTCGGTCGCGCGCCGGAAGATCTCGACGAGCTCGGGATCGTCCGCTATCGCCGGTGGGGGCACCACCTTCGAGTCGTGCTCGGGGACGAAACGCTGGGACAACTGGCTGTAGGAGAAGTGGCGGTGCCGGATCAGTTCGTGGGTGCACGAGCGGGAGATCCCGGTGATGTAGAACGACACACTCGCGTGCTCGAACACCGACAGGTGCCCGACCTCGAGGATGTGCCGCAGATACCCGGCGTTGGTCGCGGTGCGCGGATTCGGTTTCTCCCAGCTCTGATAGCAGGCCCGCCCCGCGAACTCGGCCAGCGCCGATCCGCCTTCGGCGTCCGTCTCCCACTCGACCTCGTCGGGCGGGATGAACTCGGTGTGCGCGACCAGGCGGACCTGCCGCCGGACGAGCTCGGACATCGCTTGACTCCTTCGGTGATGTGCCCGGCGGTTCAGCCGAGCAGATGTGCGGCGACGGTGGCCGCGACCTCGGCGGCGGTGTCGAGATCCTGGCGTCCGGGTTCGCCGGTCAACTGGACTGCGGGGGCGACGGCCTGCAGTCCCCAGCCGGTGGCGATCCGTTCGACCGAGTTGACCGCTCCCGCGGTGTCGTTGTCCCCGTGCACGCACAGGGCGTACGGCCGGCCTGCCACCGCTCCCTCGCAGGTGTAGTAGGTGCGGTCGAAGAAGTGCTTGAGCGCGCCGGACATGTACCCGAAATTGGCCGGGGTGAGCAGGACATAGCCGTCGGCGCGCAGGACGTGGTCGTCGGTGGTGGCCAACGCGGGGACGGACTCGACCGCGATCCCTTCGAGTTCGGGATGGTCGAGACCGGTGACGAGTGCTTCGAGAATGCGGCGCAGGCGTGGTGACGGGGCGTGGTGCACGACCAGTACCGTGCTCATCCCAGACCCTTCCCCGAGGTGAGTTCCGTCTCGCGCAGCCCGATGGCGGCCTTCATGACCTCCCGGGCGCGGACGCGGTCGCCGGCGTGGTCGTAGGCCCGCGCCAGCCGGTAGGTCGTCCGCCAGTCGTCGGGGGCGGCCTGGTACTCGGCGCTGACCCGGTCGAACAGCGCGTCCGCCGCGTCATGCTCGAGTCGGCCGGAGGGGCGTCGCTCCATGTCCGCGAGATCGAGTTCGATCCCCTCCGCCGCGGCGGCGGCCGAGATCCTCTGGAGTTCGAGACCGTTACGGACGATGGCCCAGGTCGCCCAGGCGCCGACGCCGGTGAGCAGGATGATCCCCGCCCCGAGCCCGCGCACGGCCAGATAGTCGGAGGCGCTGACCATCGACCAGCCGAGGTACAGCAGGTACCCGAAGGCCACGACCAGGCCCAGCGCCGTGAGGGCCATGACCAGGGGCTTGACGATGCGCTCCACGGCGGTGGTCCTAGAGGTCCATGAAGGAGTCGAGCCCGACGGTCAGGCCCGGGGCCCCGGCGATCGAGCGGACCCCCAGAAGCACTCCGGGGGCGAACGAGGTGCGGTCCAGCGAGTCGTGCCGGAGGGTGAGGGTCTCCCCCTGCGTCCCGAGCAGCACCTCCTGGTGGGCGACGAGGCCCGACAGTCGCACCGAGTGCACGCGGATCCCGTCGACGTCGGCGCCGCGGGCCCCGTCGAGTTCCGTGGACGTGGCATCGGGCGACGGCCCGAGCCCCGCCTCCCGGCGAGCCGCCGCCATCATGGCGGCGGTGCGGTGGGCCGTCCCCGACGGAGCGTCGGCCTTGTTGGGATGATGCAGCTCGACGATCTCGGCGGACGGGAAATACTTCGCGGCCTGGACCGCGAACCGCATCATCAGGATGGCACCGATGGCGAAATTGGGCGCGACCAGTACACCGGTCCCGGGACTGTCCTCCAGCCACCCCCTGAGGGTGGCGAAACGATCCTCGGTGAACCCGGTGGTGCCGACCACCGCGTGTATGCCGTTGGCCACGCAGTACTCGAGGTTGTCCATCACCACGTCCGGGTGGGTGAAGTCCACCACCACCTCGGCACCGGAGTCGACGAGCGCGTCCAGCGGATCGCCCTGGTCGACCTCCGCGACGAGTTCGAGGTCCTCCGCGTCACGGACGGCCTCACAGATCGCCGTTCCCACCTTGCCGCGTGCGCCGAGCACTCCGACCTTCGTCACCGTCATCGTCTCCTCACGTGGTCCTCGTCGAGCCCATCCAGCCTATCCGCCGACGCGCCCGAGCAGTCCAGCCGCGCCGTCGCCGGGCATCCCGGGGCCGACCGCCGCCAGACACCACGGGGCGGACTCGTCGGTCCAGTAGGCGGCGACCTCGTCGCGGGTGACCCGACGGAGCCTGGCCACCGATTCCTCGACGGGGACCACCGTGTCGCGGTCCAGGAGGTGTCGACCGATCCGCGTCATGCGGGAGAGCGGATCGTCCAACCCGAGCCTGATCGACCCCGTGAGGTGGCCGATCGCCCGACCCACCTCGTCGGCGGCGGGCGGCGCGGCCAGCATCCCGGACACGACCTCGCCCACCTCGTCGCACAGTGCGTCCACCCGGTCGACCGGGGCGCCGGCCACCACCGTGAGCAGACCGGTCGGCCGGAACTGGTCCATGCCCGCATAGACCGTGTACGCCAGACCGAGTTCCTCGCGGATCCGTTGGAACAACCGGGAGCTCAGTCCCCCGCCGAGAACCGCGGTGCCGACCTGCGCCGCGGCCCGGTCCCGGTGATCCCGGGCCGGGGTTCTGCGGGCGAGGGCGATCAACGCCTGTTCGGAGTCGTCGTCCTCACCGGTGAGCACGGATGTCGCCGCCCACCCGGGGGCCCCCGCGCCCGGCCCGGTGTCGCCACCGCCGGTCCCGGCGCCGAGATCGGCGCCGTCCCGCGACGTCCCGTTGCGGGACACCGCCGCCGCCAGTGGCCCGGCGGCGATCCGGCGCACGAGGGCGTCGTGATCGAGACGCCCGGCCGCCGCGACCACGACGTCGCCGGCACCGAGCATGCGTCGGTGGAATGCCCGTAGGGTCTCGGCGTCCAGTGCTTCCACCGACTCCTCGGTCCCGATGATCGGGCGGGCGAGCGGGTCGCTACCGAGGGCCGCGGTGGCGACCAGTTCGCAGGCGAGGTCCTCCGGGTCGTCCGCACGGCCGGCGAGCTCGTCGAGCACGACGTCACGCTCGATCTCGACGTCGGCGGGGTCACAGGACCCGTTGGCGACGACGTCCACCAGGACGTCCACCGCGGTGTCCAGCCCCTCGGCGGGGACGTGGACGTGATAGCAGGTGTGCTCGCGTCCCGTGAAGGCGTTGAGGTCACCACCCAGCAGGTCGATACGCTGGGACAACTCCAGACCGGACGCCGAGCTGGTGCGCTTGAACAGGACGTGCTCCAGGAAGTGCGCGGCGCCGTGTTCCCCGGGGCCCTCGTCCGCGGAACCGGACCCTATCCAGACCCCGACCGCCGCGGTGTGGCACCACGGTAGGTCCTCGGTCACCACACGCACGCCCGGGATCGACCGGTCCACGCGGATCGTCGGGTTCACGGTCCCTCCCTTCTGTCGACGAACGAGGCACGCACCCCGCGCGCGGGGTGCGTGCCTCGTGGGGTGCCGGGCGCCGTGGGGGGGCGGACCGGCGGGGTCTCAGTCGTCGGTGCCGGAGTCCGCGTCGGCTCCGCCGTCCGAGTCGTCACCGACCGGGACGAGACTGATCTTGCCGCGGTTGTCGATGTCGGCGATCTCGACCTGCATCTTGTCGCCGACGTTGACCACGTCCTCGACCTTGCCGACGCGCTTGCCCTGGCCCAGCTTGGAGATGTGGACCAGACCGTCGCGGCCCGGCAGCAGCGAGAGGAAGGCGCCGAACGGGGCGGTCTTCACGACCGTACCGAGGAAGCGCTCCCCGACCTTGGGCAGCTGCGGGTTGGCAATCGCGTTGATCTTGTCGATCGCGGCCTGGGCCGACTCGCCGTCCGTGGCCCCGATGTACACGGTGCCGTCGTCCTCGATCGAGACGGACGCGCCGGTCTCCTCGGTGATCGAGTTGATCATCTTGCCCTTGGGCCCGATGACCTCGCCGATCTTGTCGACCGGGACCTTGATCGCGATGATGCGGGGCGCGAACGGGCTGAGCTCGTCGGGCTCGTCGATCGCCTCGGCCATCACGTCGAGGATGGTGAGCCGGGCCTCGCGGGCCTGGGTCAGCGCGCCGGCCAGCACCTCGGACGGGATGCCGTCGAGCTTGGTGTCGAGCTGCAGCGCGGTGACGAACATGCCCGTGCCGGCGACCTTGAAGTCCATGTCGCCGAAGGCGTCCTCGGCCCCGAGGATGTCGGTCAGCGCGACAAAACGTCGTTCCGACTCACCGGCCTCGTTCGTGATCTCGTCGGAGACCAGGCCCATCGCGATACCCGCGACGGGGGCCTTGAGGGGCACACCGGCGTTGAGCAGCGACAGGGTGGAGGCACAGACGGAGCCCATGGAGGTGGAGCCGTTGGAGCTGAGCGCCTCGGAGACCTGGCGGATCGCGTACGGGAACTCCTCGACGCTCGGCAGGACCGGCATGAGCGCGCGCTCGGCGAGCGCGCCGTGCCCGATCTCGCGACGCTTCGGCGAACCCACGCGGCCGGTCTCACCGGTGGAGTACGGCGGGAAGTTGTAGTGGTGCATGTAGCGCTTGCTGGTCTCGGGTCCGAGCGAGTCGATCTGCTGGGCCATCTTGACCATGTCGAGCGTGGTCACGCCGAGGATCTGGGTCTCACCGCGCTCGAACAGCGCCGAGCCGTGGGCGCGCGGGATGACCTCGACCTCGGCGGACAGCGCACGGATGTCCCGCGTGCCACGGCCGTCGATCCGGAAGTGGTCGGTGAGGATGCGCTGACGCACGACCTTCTTGGTCAGCGACTTGAACGCGGCCCCGACCTGGCCGAGGCGGTCGGAGAACCGCTCGGTGAGCTGCTCGAGGACGGTCGCCTTGAGCTCGTCGGTCGCGACGTCGCGATCCTGCTTGTCGGCGATCTGCATGATCTCGGCGAGCTTGGTCTCGGCGATCTCGGCCACGGAGGCGTAGACGTCATCGGCGTACGGCGGGAACAGCGGGAACTCCCGCGGCGTGCCGGGCGCGGCGTCGGCCAGCGCCTGCTGTGCGGCGCACAGCTCGGCGATGAACGGCTTGGCGGCCTCGAGCCCCAGGGCCACGACGTCCTCGGTGGGGGCCTGCGCGCCCCCGGCGACCTTCTCGATCACGTCGTCGGTGGCCTCGGCCTCGACCATCATGATCGCGACGTCGGCGGTGTCACCGGAGCCGACGACGCGGCCGGCGACGACCATGTCGAAGACGGCGTCCGAGAGCTGCTCGACGGTGGGGAACGCCACCCACTGGCCGGCCGGGTCGGCCGCCGTCGGGATGAGCGCGACCCGCACGCCGCCGACCGGGCCCGAGAACGGCAGGCCGGACAGCTGCGTGGAGGCGGAGGCGGCGTTGATGGCCACCACGTCGTACAGGTCCTTGGGGTCGAGGCTCATGACGGTCACGACGACCTGGACCTCGTTGCGGACCCCGTCCGCGAAGGTGGGGCGGAGCGGCCGGTCGATGAGCCGGCAGGTGAGGATGGCGTCCGTGCTGGGACGTCCCTCGCGGCGGAAGAACGAACCGGGGATCCGTCCCGCGGCGTACATCCGCTCCTCGACGTCCACCGTCAGGGGGAAGAAGTCGAAGTGCTCCTTGGGGTGCTTGCCCGCCGTGGTGGCGGACAGCAGCATGGTGTCGTCGTCGAGGTAGGCGACGACCGCACCGGCGGCCTGCTTGGCCAGCCGGCCGGTCTCGAAGCGGAGCTCGCGGCGACCGAAGTCGCCGTTGTCGATGGTCGCGACGGTCTCGAAGACCCCGTCTTCGACCTCAACGGCCGTGATCTGTGGCATGTGTTTCCTGTCGTGTCGGGTGCATGGGCCGCACGGCGGAGTCGTCCCGCCGGGGCCACCGGGCGTCACGTCAGGGGGTCCCGGTTCGACCTCGGTCTTCGATCGAAGCGGCCGGAACGCGTGCCACGGATGCTGATGCTCCCGGGCGTCGGGTTCCGGCGGCCACTACCGAGGACCGTCAATCGGACCTGTCGACCACCCCGGCACGTGTGCACCGGCTCCACCGAGGCTATCAGGGAAAACCGTCCGGGTCACCGGGCGCGCGCGGGTGACGCCCCCGACACCCGGCGGCCCGGTTCGCGGAAATGCGCCGACCCCGCCCGGATGGACCGGGCGGGGTCTGTGACGCGGTGGTCGTCGTGCGTCAGCGACGCAGGCCGAGACGCTCGATCAGCGAGCGGTAGCGCGCGATGTCGGTCTTGGCGATGTACTTGAGCAGACGACGCCGACGGCCGACCATGAGGAGCAGGCCGCGCCGCGAGTGGTGGTCGTGCTGGTGGGTCTTGAGGTGCTCGGTGAGCTGGGAGATCCGCTTGGTGAGCATGGCGATCTGGGCCTCGGGCGAGCCGGTGTCGGTCTCGTGGAGGCCGTACTCGGCCAGGACGGCCTTCTTGTCTTCGGTGCTCAGCGCCATGGTGACTCCTGGTTGTTCCAGTCCGCGTGAATGTTGGGCCCCGCCGCCGCGGACCACAGGAGGGCCGAAGGGAGACGTTACCAGTCCGCGGACGTGTCGGCCCAATCCGAGGTCACGGCCGGTCGGCGTCCGCCCCGAGCACGGTCCGGGTCGTGGTGACGTCGCGGTCCATGGCCACGAGCAGCTCGTCGACGGAGGCGAACTTCACCATGTCGCGGACGTGGTCGACGAAGTCGACCGCCGCCAGTCGTCCGTACAGGTCGGCCGACTCGTCCAGGACGAACGCCTCGACGCTGCGGGCGGAGTCCCCGAACGTCGGGTTGGTGCCGACGGAGATCGCGGACGGGTAGCGCCGTCCCGGGACGATCGTGCCGTCGACGGGGCCGTCGTCGAGCACGGTGAACCACCCGGCGTACACGCCGTCGACGGGCACGGCGGTGTACTCGGGAAGGTCGAGGTTGGCGGTCGGGTACCCCAGGTCCCGCCCCCCGCGGCCGGCACCGTGGACCACGACGCCCGAGACGCGGTGCGGTCGGCCGAGGACCTCGGCGGCGCCGGCCACGTCGGCCTCGGACAGCAAGCGGCGGATACGGCTGGAGGAGACGGTCTCTCCCCCGGCCTCGAGCAGGTCGACGATCTCGCAGACGATGCCGCGTTCGGCGCACAGCTCGCGCAGGGTCTCCGGGGTACCGGCCGCGCGTCGACCGAACGTGAAGTTCCGCCCCACGGTGACCGCGCGGGCCCGCAGGCCGCGGACGAGGACCCGGTCCACGAACTCGTCGGGCTCCCACGACGCCATCTCGCGGTCGAACGGCAACGCGAACACGGCGTCGATCCCGAACCCGCCCGCGAGCTCGGCACGCCGCTCGAGGGGGGTGAGGACCGACGGGTGGGTCCCCGGCCTGACGACCTCGACGGGGTGGGGGTCGAACGTCACGAGGACGGGACTCGCGCCCAGGTCCCGGCCGTGGCCGACGGCGCGGTCCACCAGGCTCCGATGACCCCGGTGGAGCCCGTCGAACACGCCGAGGGCGACGGAGGTCCCGCCGTCGGGGATCACGATCTCGTCGAACGTCCGCCACAATTGCACGGCGACCACCTTACGCGCGGCGTTCACAGGCCCGCCGGGCGCATGACCACGACCGGAGCGGCACGCCGCCCCGATTCCGACACCAGCGCCGCCACCCGGCCGTCCGGCCCGACGGCGGCGACGACCCCGGCGTCACCGCGGGCCTCGAGCCATCGGCCGTGGCGCAGTCCCTCCGCCTCGTCGGCGTCGATGTCGCGTCGGGGGAACGCGGTCAGCGCGGCGGAGTCGAGGTCCAGTGACAGCGTCGGATCGGTCTCCAGCTGGTCGAGGGTCCGTGCCACGTCGAGACCGAACGGCCCGACGTGGGTGCGGCGCAGCACCGTGAGGTGACCGCCGACCCCGAGGGCGGAGCCGAGGTCCCGGGCGAGGGCGCGGATGTAGGTTCCGGTGGAACAGTCGACGACGACGACGAGGTCGACCACCGCACCGGAGCGGGCCCGCTCGAGCACGTCGAACCGGGAGACGGTGACCCGCCGTGACCGGAGCTCGACCTCCTCCCCCGCCCGCACCCGGTCGTAGGCCCGCCTCCCGTCCACCTTGATCGCGCTCACCGCGGACGGGACCTGGTCGATCTCCCCGGTCAGCGCCGCGACGGCCGCGTCGATCGCCTCGTCGGTCACGGCGGAGGCGTCGGTGGTCGAGGTGGTCTCCCCCTCGGCGTCGTCGGTGGTCGTGGTCTGGCCGAGACGGATGGTGGCCTCGTAGGACTTGGTCTCCAGTGCCAACAGTCCGAGCATCTTGGTGGCGCGTTCGATGCCCACCACGAGCACCCCGGTGGCCATCGGGTCGAGCGTTCCGGCGTGACCGACCTTGCGGGTACCGAAGTAGCGTCGGAGCCGTCCGACGACGTCGTGGCTGCTCATTCCCCCCGGCTTGTCGACGACCACCAGGCCGGGGTCGGGAGCGGGGCGGGAGTCGGGTCTGCGCGGCGTCACGGGCCCACGCTAGCGACCCCGGCGGGTCGCAGCACGATCGCCGAGGCCACGTACCCGTCCCGGACGGCCCAGCGGCCCCGGAACTCGACCAGATCGGGCCCCCCGTCCACGGCATGGCCGTCGACGAGGATCCGCGATCGCAGCGTGCCGGTGACCACCTCGTCGTCGTCGCCGCCGTCCGGGACCAGGGTGATGTGTGCGTCACCGAACCCCAGCCACCGGTGGGTGAGCGGGAACCACGCCTTGTACGTGGCCTCCTTCGCCGTGAACAGCAGCGCATCCCAGGCGACGTCCGCGACCTCGGCGCGTGCCGCACGCACCCACGCCGCCTCCTCGGGCAGGGAGACGGCCTCGAGCACGCCCGCGGCCAGCGGTGCGTGGCGTTCCACGTCCAGCCCGAGCGACCGGACCCGGGCGGTCGGCGCCAACGCGGCGGCCCGCAGCCCCTCCGTGTGCGTCAGCGTGCCCACCAGGCCCGGCGGCCACACCGGCATGCCCCGACCCCCGCGCAGGACGGGGCCGGCGGGGACGCCGAGCCTCGACATGGCCTCCCGGGCACACGCACGCGCGCCCGCGAAGTCGATCCGGCGCCGCTCGACGGCGGCCCCGATCTGCTCGACCTCCACCGGGTACAGCGACGCCAACAGCGCCGCGTCGTCCAGGCCCAGCTCGGCGTCGGTCACCCCCACCACGTCGGGCGGGAACAGGTCGTCGATCACCGCTCGTCCTCCAGATAGGGGCCGGGGTCACCGGGCCGGGCGATCCTCGGCAGGCCACCGTCGCCGCGGACCCACTGGACCTGCGGACCGTCCGGCGCCGGGAGGATCTGACGGGTGAGCGGATCCGGCCGCCCACGCCCGTTCCACTCCCTCGGGTATCCCAGGGAGACCTCCTCGAAGCGCACGCCGTCGTGGACCGTGGTCCGCGGGATGTGCAGGTGACCGTAGACGCACGCGGTGGCGCGGTACCGGCGGTGCCAGTCTGCTGTCTGATCTGTCCCGCACCACAGCGCGAAGTCCGGGTGCCGCAGGACCCGGGTGGGGTCCCGGAGCAGCGGCCAGTGGTTGACGAGCACCGTCGGGTGCGCGGGATCGAGGCGAGCCAGCCGCGTCGTCGTACCCACGAGACGCTCCCGACACCAGGCGACCGCGTCACCGTAGGGGGCGGGGTCGATGAGGAACTCGTCCGAGGCCACGACGCGACGCTCCCGCGCACCGGCCAGGGCGTCCGCCCGCGGCTGCCCCGCTACCCGCGTCCAGCTGTAGTCGTAGAACAGGAACATCGGCACCACCCACGCGGGCCCGCCCGGTCCGGTCCACAGGGGGTAGTCGTCCTCCGGGGTGTCGACCCCGATGGCCCGGCACGCCTCCACCAGCCGGTCGTACTTGGTGGTGGACGTGATCCCCGCGTCGTCGCGGCCGATCCACAACTCGTGGTTGCCGGGCGCCCAGATCACCCGTTCGAAACGCGCCGCCAGTCGCTCGAGCGCGTCCACGACGTGGTCGACCTTCTCGGCGACGTCACCTGCCACGATGAGCCAGTCCCCCGGGTGCGCGGGGTGGATCTCGTCCACGACGTCCGCGTTGCCCCGATGTCCCACGTGCAGGTCGGACACCGCGCGCAGGGTCGGTTGCACGCCCGTCGCCCCGGCGGTCATCCGTCCACCTCCTGCAGGGCCCGTGCGCCCGGCGTCTGCGCTCCCAGCACCATCCACCGGTCGCCGCGCACCCGGGCCACGACGGCGATCAGTCGGAGACCGACGAACACCCCCATCCCGACCCAGATCCCCGGCAGCCCCCACCCGAGGTGGCGGGTGACGAGCAGCACGGGCAGGAAACCCAGAAGCGCCGCGACCACGGTGCTGGTGCGCAGGTACGCCGCGTCACCGGCGCCCAGCAGCACGCCGTCGAGTCCGAACACCACCGCGGCCGGGATCACCACCACCGCCATCCCGATCAGGGCGACGACCAGGCGATCGGCCACCCCGGGATCCCCGGACAGCAGCGATGCCAGGGGTGCTCTGAACACGGCCGTCAGCAGGGCGAGCCCCGCTCCCAGACCCAGTGACCACACCACCACCGCTCGTGACAGCGCCCGGCCGTGGGCGGCGAGTCCGGCCCCGAGCGCGGCGCCGACGAGCGACTGGGCCGCGATCGCGACCGAGTCCAACACGAGCGAGTACAGCGCCCACAATTGCTGTGCGAGGTGGTGCGCCGCGAGCGAGTCGACCCCGGCGGCGGCTGCCGCGGTGGTGGCGACGGCGAAGGTGATCTGGAACGACGCGGTACGGATGATCAGGTCCACGCCCATGCGGAGCTGGCTGACGATCACGGCGCGGCGTGGCCGAAGCGACCCCGGGCGCTCGAGGACGAGCGCGACGAGGAAACCGGCGGCCATGAGCAGTTGGCCCGCGAGGTTCGCCCAGGCACTCCCGACCAACCCCAGCGCCGGGGCCGGCCCCAGACCGGGGACCAACACCACGCACCCGGCGGTCGACACGCCGATGCCCACGCCGACGAGCACGAGCGGGGTGCGCAGGCGCTGGACGCCCCTCATCCACCCGTGGCCGGCTGACGCCACGAGGATGCACGGGATGCCCCACACGGCCACCCCGAGCCATTCGGCCGCGCCGGCGGCCACGTCCGCATCCGCGGCGAGTACCCGGGTGATCGGCCCCCGCAACGCCAGTACGACGGCCACCACCAGCGCGCCGACGGCGACGGCGATCCACGTCGCCTGCACCCCCTCGGCCACGGCGTCGCCGCGGCGGCCCGCCCCGTGCAACCGCGCCGATCGGGCGGTGGTCCCGTAGGACAGGAAGTTCATCTGGGTGCCCAGTACCAGCAGGACGAGGGCTCCCACGCCGAGCGCGGCCAGGTCCTCCGGTCCCTGGCGACCGACGATGATCCCGTCGACCAGGAGATAGACGGGCTCGGCGGACAGCACCGGCAGGACCGGCAGGGCGATCGACCAGAGTCGGCGTCCGATCGCTCCCAGCCCGACGGCCGGATCGGGCCCGGTGTGCGTCACGTCAGCCGAGGAGTTCACGGAGCCTCGTGCTGATGGTCTCCACATCACCGCGCATCGTGCAGCCGGCGGCCGACGGATGACCGCCGCCCCCGAGCGCGGCCGCGATGGCCGAGACGTCCACGACGTCCGCGGCGTCCGCGCCCGGGCCACCGGGTCGCGAGCGGAGGGAGACGGCCCACTCGCCGGGCAGGTACTCCTTCAGCAGCACCGCCACGCGGGCCTCCCGGACGCCGCGGAGGTGCGAGACGAGGGATTCCACGTCGTCCTCGTCCGCTGCCGAGATCACCTCGTGCGGGACGGCCAGCCACACCGATCCGCGCCCGCCCACCGTGTCGACTTCCAGACGCACCGTCCTCAACAGCCCGCCCAGCACCCGCAGCCAGGCGAACGAGTGCGCGTCGAGCAGGGCGTGGGTGAGTTCGGTGGTCTCCGCGCCCGCGGCCAGCAGTCGTCGGGCGGTCTCGTGCGAGTCCGCGCCGCCCCAACGGAAGGATCCGGTGTCGGTGACGAGCCCGGCGTAGAGGCTCGTGGCCGTCACGGCGTCCACGGGGAACCCGCCCGCGTCGAGGACGTCCAGGACGAGCGACGCCGTCGACGCGGCGTCCGGGTCGAGCAGCATGTGGGAACCGAATCCCGGATTGGACCGGTGATGGTCGACGACGAGGACCTCCGATGCCGCGTCGGCGAGCCGGCCCCACCGGCCCACCCGGTCCGGGCTCGCGCAGTCCAACGTCACGACGAGACCCCGATGGGCGGGGACCTGCGCGAGGGGCACCACCCGGTCGGTCCCCGGGATGGCCCCCATCGCCCCCGGGACGATGCCGGGATCGAACGAGTGGTGGACGGTCACGCCCCGCGCACGCAACGCCCGGGCGAGACCGGAGGAGCTACCGAGCGCATCCGCGTCCGGGCGGACGTGGCACAGCACGGTCACCTCGTGGTGACGTGCCAACACGTCCGCCGCGCCGGCGGCGTCCACCGGTTCGGTCACCGATCGTCGTCCTCCGGCCGGTCCGCCTCCTCCGGCTTGCGGTACGGGTCCTCGTCGCCCGCCGGGCGAGCCCCCTCGGCCACCCGCCGGACCTGTTCGTCCTGCGCCCGGGCCTTGGCGAGCAGTTCTTCCATCTGGCGTGCCGCGTCCGGCACGGAGTCCAGCACGAACGTCAACTCCGGGGTGAACTTCACCCCGGTCTGTTTCCCGACCATCGTGCGCAGGCGGCCCCGCGCGGCGGTCAACGCAGCCTCCGCGGCCTCGTGGTCCGGCTCCTCGTCGAGGGTCACGCCACGAACCGTGTAGTACAGCGTCGCCACCCGCAGATCCGCGGTGATCCGCGAATCGGTGATCGTGATGAACTCCAGCCGGGGGTCCTTGATCTCGTGCTCGATGGCCGTCGCGACGATCTCGCCGATCCGCTTTCCGAGCCGTCCCGCGCGTCCCTTACCGGTCATGGGGATCCTCCTTGGCGTGATGCGGTCGCACGGCGACCACGGGTTGACGAGCATGCCGCGGGGGCAGGTCCGTTTCCAACGGATCCCGCCCCCACGACAGTGCCCTGCGACGTCAGTCGCGCGGCTTTTCGACGAGCTCGTAGGTCTCGATGATGTCACCGATCTTGATGTCGGAGTACGTCACCGTCAGACCACACTCGAAGCCCTCGCGGACCTCGGTCGCGTCGTCCTTCTCGCGACGCAGCGAGGAGATGGTCATCTCCTCCGCCACGACCTTGCCGTCCCGGATGAGCCGGGCCTTAGCGTTGCGACGCATGATGCCGTCGAGCACCATGCAACCCGCGATGTTGCCCACCTTGGAGGAGCGGAACATGTTGCGGATCTCCGCCTGGCCGAGCTTCTTCTCCTCGTAGATCGGCTTGAGCATGCCCTTGAGCGCGCTCTCGATCTCGTCGATCGCCTGGTAGATGATCGAGTAGTACCGGATGTCCACGCCCTCGCGGTTGGCCAGCTCGGTGGCCTTGCCCTCCGCCCGGACGTTGAACCCGATGATCACCGCGTCGGACGCGGCCGCCAGGTTGACGTTGGTCTCGGTGACGGCACCGACACCGCGGTCGATGACGCGCAGCTGCACCTCGTCGTCGATCTCGATCCCCAGGAGGGCCTCCTCGAGGGCCTCGACCGTACCGGAGTTGTCGCCCTTGATGATGAGGTTGAGCTGGCTCGTCTCCTTGAGATGCGAATCCAGGTCCTCGAGGCTGATCCGACGACGGCTACGGGCGGCCATCGCGTTGCGCTTGCGCGCGTTACGACGGTCGGCGATCTGCCGTGCGGTCCGATCCTCCTCGACCACCATCAGGGTGTCACCGGCGCCACAGACGCTGGTCAGGCCGATGACCTGGACCGGACGCGACGGGGTCGCCTCGGTGACGTCCTCGCCGTGCTCGTCGACCATGCGCCGGACGCGGCCGTAGGCGTCGCCGGCGACGATCGAGTCGCCGACCCGCAGCGTGCCGCGCTGGATGAGCACCGTGGCGACGGGACCGCGACCGCGGTCCAGGTGCGCCTCGATGGCGACACCCTGCGCGTCCATGTCCGGGTTCGCCCGCAGGTCGAGAGACGCGTCGGCGGTCAGGACGACCGCCTCGAGCAGCGACTCGATGTTGAGACCCTGCTTGGCGGAGATGTCGACGAACATCGTGTCGCCGCCGTACTCCTCCGGCACCAGGCCGTACTCGGTCATCTGGCCGCGGATCTTGTCGGGCTGAGCGCCCTCCTTGTCGATCTTGTTGACCGCGACCACGACCGGCACCTCTGCCGCCTGCGCGTGGTTGATCGCCTCGACCGTCTGCGGCATCACGCCGTCGTCCGCCGCGACCACGATGATCGCGATGTCCGTCGACTTCGCGCCGCGGGCACGCATGGCGGTGAACGCCTCGTGACCCGGCGTATCGATGAAGGTGATCGTGCGATCCACGTCGTCGACCGGCACCGTCACCTGGTAGGCGCCGATGTGCTGGGTGATGCCACCGGCCTCACCCTCGCCGACCTTCGCCGACCGGATGCTGTCGAGCAGTCGGGTCTTGCCGTGGTCGACGTGACCCATGACCGTGACGACCGCGGGACGGATCTCGAGATCGCTCTCGTCACCCTCGTCCTCACCGAAGGAGAGGTCGAACGAATCGAGCAGCTCGCGATCCTCGTCCTCGGGGCTGACGATCTGGACCTTGAAGCCCATCTCCTCACCGAGCAACTGCAGCGTCTCCGGGGTGACCGACTGCGTGGCCGTGACCATCTCACCCAGGTTGAACAGGGCCTGGACCAGCTGCGCGGGGTTGACGTCGATCTTGTCCGCGAAATCGCTCAGCGAAGCACCCTGTGCCAGTCGCAGGACCTGCCCGCGACCGTCGGGAAGCCGGACGCCGCCGACCTCCGGGGCCCGCATCGAGTCGTATTCCTGACGCTTCTGCCGCTTCGACTTGCGACCACGACGCGGGGCGCCACCGGGACGACCGAACGCACCCGCGGCACCACCGCGGCCACGGTTGCCGCCACCGGGACGACCCCGGAAACCGCCGCCACCGGCTGCGGGGGCACCGCCGCCGCCACCGGGACGGAAACCGCCGCCACCCGGACGGCCACCGGGACCACCCGGACGGCCGCGACCCGCGGCGGGACGTGCGACCTGTCCCGGCATCTGACCGGGGCTGGGACGCGCCGGCATGTTGCCGGGGTTGGGACGGGGACCGCCCTGGCCCGGTGCGCCCGACCGCTGCGGGGGACGGGGCCCACCCTGACCGGGTGCGCCCGGACGGGCGCCTCCGGGACGGGGACCACCCTGGCCGGGTGCCGGGCGGGGACCGCCCTGCGGACGCGGCGCGGGCGTGGTGCCGCTGGAGTACGGGTTGTTCCCGACGCGAGGCGCCTTGGGACCGGGCTTCGGCCCCGCCGCGCGCGGCCCGGGAGCCGGACGGGAGGCTGCGGCGGCCGCGCCGGGGGTCGCCCCCGGGGTCGGACGCTGGGAACCGGGCTTGGCGCCCGGAGTCGGACCGGCTTCCGGCTTGGGAGCCGGCGTGGGGGCCGCGGGCTTGGCGCCCGGAGTCGGACCGGCTTCCGGCTTGGGAGCCGCCGAGCGCGGATCCGCGCCCGGACGGGGGCCCGGTGCCGGCTTCGAGGGTGCACCCGGCTTGGGCGCAGCGCCTCCTGCGGATTTAGACGGGGCGGGGGCGGAGTCGCCGCCTGCCGGTGCATGTGCCTCACGCAGGCGCCGGACGACCGGGGCCTCCAACGTCGAGGACGCGGACTTGACGAACTCTCCCTGATCGCGGAGTTTCGTCAGAAGTTCTTTACTGGTGATACCGAACTCTTTTGCCAGCTCGTGTACCCGGGGCTTGCCTGCCACTGCTCTCCTCACTGCGAGGTCTCCACGGCAGGGCTGGCCGCGCGACCTCGGTCTACATTCGATGGACGTTCATCGCTGGAGCTTCACGGTGTGCTCATCGTGTCTGGTCCGTTCCTTCTCTTGTGCTCCCCCTGCCGAACCGAGCGGTCGGCGGGTGATGTCGTGCCCGAGGCGTAGTGCCTCGAGTACCTCCGTGAGCGCGTCCTGGGACACGTTCCCGGCGATCCGCAGGGCCCTGGTGAAGGCCTTGCGGTCGAGCGCTGTCGTGATGCACTGCGGTTCGCGATGCACCCAGGCTCCTCGTCCGACCGCCCGTCGGCGCGGATCGGGCGAGAGAGCGGCCGTCTCCGGATCGTGAACGATCCGGAGGAGTCGGGAATCGGTGTCCCGACCCCGGCAACCGACGCAGGTCCTGACCGGACCCGCGGCCTCGGCGGTACCGAACCGCTGGTCCTTGCGTCCCTGCACCCGGCCACCTCGGTCTCTCGCCGCCCGGCCCGAGTGGACGGGTGGACGTGAAGTCACTGTGACAACTGATCAGTCTACAGACAATGCCGTGTCGACACTAACGGCGCGCCCGACCGCGTGGCGCCGGGCGGCGCAGCGCGTCATTCCGCGTCGCTGTGGATGTCGATCCGCCACTGGGTCAGGCGGTGTGCCAGACGTGCGTTCTGGCCTTCCTTGCCGATCGCCAGGGACAGCTGGTAGTCGGGGACGACGACGCGGGCCGCCCTGGTGGTGGCATCGGCGACGGTGACGGAGATCACCTTCGCCGGGGACAGGGCGTTGCCGACGAACACCGTCGGGTCGTCGTCGTAGTCGACGATGTCGATCTTCTCGTCGTTGAGCTCCGCCATGACCGCGCGCACACGGGCCCCGTTCGGTCCGATGCAGGCGCCCTTCGCGTTGAGTCCCGAGATGGTGGATTCCACCGCGATCTTCGTCCGGTGGCCCGCCTCACGCGCGATCGCCGCGATCCGCACCGAGCCGTCGTCGATCTCCGGGACCTCGAGCGCGAACAGTCCCCGGACCAGGTCCGGGTGGGTGCGGGAGAGCGAGACGGAGGCGCCGTGGGGCCCCTTGTGCACCCCGACGACGTGGCACTTGATGCGCTCCCCGTGCGTGTAGGTCTCACCCGGTACCTGCTCGGCCGGGGCGATGCTCCCCTCGGTGCCCCCGTTCTCGGGTCCGATGTGGACGACCACGATCCCACGGGCGTTGGCGCGGGAGTCGGACTGGATGACCCCACTGACCACCTCGCCCTCGCGCGCGACGAGATCACCGTAGATGCGGTCGGTCTCGGCTTCGCGCAGACGCTGCAGGATGATCTGCCGTGCCGTGGCCGCGGCCACCCGCCCGAAGTCGGAGGGGGTGGCGTCGAACTCCCCGATGCGGTTGCCGTCCTCGTCCACCTCGGCGGCCATGACGGCGACCGTGCCGGCCTTGCGGTCCAGCGCGATCCGGGCCACCCTATGCGAGCCCTCGGTCCGCTTGTAGGCGGTGAGCAGCGCGTTTTCGAGAGTGTGCACGAGGTCGTCCAGCGGGATCTCGCGCTCTCGGGACAGCATGTTCAGCGCTGCCATGTCGATGTTCAACTGTTTTCTCCTTCTCGCACGCCGTGCCCGGGGTTCTCCGGCTCGGACAACAGGTCCAGCTCCTCCTGTGGCGCTGGCCGGAACTCGAGCCGGATCACGGCGCGGGCCACCCGATCCAACGCTACCGAGTCCACTCTGGTCCCCCGGCCCGCCCTGGACACGATGCGGACGGTCCCCGAGTCCTCGTCGAGGTCTCCGACCCGCCCCCGGGTCGGCCCGTCGGCGCCGTCGACGTAGAGCAGGTCGACCTGGCGTCCGCGGGCACGGGCCCAGTGACGGGGGTGCTCCAGCGGCGCGTCGACGCCCCTGCTGGTGACCTCCAGCGTGACCGGCTGGCCCGATCCCCCCCACTGCTCGGCGAGGGGGTCGAGATCGACGGAGAGTTCGGCGAGATCGTCGAGGGAGACGCCGGAGTCCCCGTCCACGACGACCGTCACGTGCCACGTGGACGAACGGGTGTCCTCCCGGAGGTCCTCGAGGTCGAGGCTGCGGTCCGAGACCGCCTTGCGTATATGGGCCCGGTCGGGCTCGGGGACGATCACTGTGCTCCTGGAGTGCGGGCTGGCGGATTCCGTTCCGGGACGCGGACGGGCCGCATCACTGTACCGCCTCGCCGCCCCCTTCTCCGACCCCTGGCAGGATGTCGGAGTGCCCCATTCCGCCCCCGTCGCCCTCTCGCGCCGTCAGTTCGCCGTCGCGGCCGCCGGAGTCGCCGGGCTCGCAGTCGCCGGCGGCTGTGCCCTGCCCACGGTCACCGACCGCCCCGATCCCCTGCTCGGCCTGCTCGAGGCCGCCGAGCGCGACGCACGGGAACTCGCGGCCGCGGACGCCTCCCACGGCGATCGGGTGGGTGCCCTGCGTCGGCTCGCCGACACCCGGAGAGTTCACGCGGAACGGCTCGCCGGACTCGTGGACCGCCCGCAGGACGACGAGCAGCAGCCGACCCCAGTGCCGACACCGGCGCCGGTCTGCCCGCCCGCCGAGGAGGTGCGCTCGCGACTCCGCGCCGACGCGGCCGACGCCGCCGGTGCGGCCGCGGCGACCGAGGGGGCCCGCGCGGAGATCGCCGGCGCGGTCTCGGCGGCGTGCACGGCGGCGGTCGAGGTGGAACTCGCGTGAGCGCTCCGGTCGGATTGGCCGCCGAGGACGCGGCGGTCTACGGGTACGGTCTCGTCCTGTCCCGGGCGGACGGCTCCATCCGAGCCGCGGTCAGGCGTGAGCTCGCTGCTCATCGAGCCCGTCGGGACGCGGCTGAGGTGTTGTGGCCGGCATCGCCCCCCGCGCCGGTCGGATACGTCCCCGATCCGGACGCCCCCGGCGCTCCCGTCCTTCTGGCGATCCGGATCGAATCGGACTGTTGCGAGGCCTGGCGCGTCGAACTCGGCCTCGCCCGGACGCCGGAGACCCGCCGTTTCTGCGTCGACGCCCTCACCGCGGCGGCGGTGCAACTCGCACGCTGGAGAACCCTGGTCCCGGGAGCGCCGTTCGAGGCGCTACCCGGGTTCCCGCCGCCGGCCTGAGGCTCAGGGGCGTCCGGCGCCGATCAACCGGACGATCTCCTCCGCGGCACCGTCCACCGGGACCTGGGTGACCTCGCCGGTGGCGCGCTCGCGCAGCTCGACGGTGCCCTCGGACCAGCCGCGACCCACCACGACCACCCACGGCACACCGATCAGCTCGGCGTCCTTGAACTTCACTCCGGGCGAGGCCTTCCGGTCGTCGAAGAGGACCTCGAGTCGGGCGCGGTCGAACGCCTCCACCAGCGTCGCGGCTCCCGAGATCGCGGCATCGTCCTTGTTGGCGATCACCACGTGGACGTCCGCGGGCGCGGCCTCGGCGGGCCAGACCAGACCCTTGTCGTCGGCGAACTGCTCCGCGAGTACCGCCACGAGACGCGATACCCCGATGCCGTACGACCCCATGGTCACCCTCGCGGGCTTGCCGTTCTCGCCCAGCACGTCGAACCCGAAGGCGTCGGTGTACTTCCGGCCCAGCTGGAAGATGTGGCCGATCTCGATCCCGCGCGCCAGGGTCAGGGTGCCGTGCCCGTCCGGTGCCGGGTCGCCCTCCCTCACCTCGGCGACCTCGATGGTGCCGTCCGGGGTGAAGTCACGGCCGCACACCAGGTCCACCACGTGCTTGCCGGGCTCGTCGGCTCCGGTGATCCACGCCGTGCCGTCGACCACCCGCGGGTCGACCAGGTAGCGGACCTCGTTCTCCTGCAGCGCGCGCGGGCCGATGTACCCCTTGACGAGGAACGGGTTGGCCTTGAAATCGGCCTCGTCGAGGATCTCGACCTCCGCCGGCTCGAGCGCGGCCTCGACCCGCTTCATGTCGACCTCACGGTCACCCGGTAGGCCCACGGCCAGCAACTCCCAGTCCTGACCGGGCCGACGCACCTTGAGCAACACGTTCTTGAGGGTGTCCGCGGCGGTCACCTCCCGGCCCAGGTCGGCGGAGTTCGCCCAGGCGACGAGCGTGTCGATGGTCGGCGCGTCCGGGGTGTCGTGCACGACCGCGCGCGGCGAACCCTCGATCGGGAGAGCGGGGGGTGCGGGGGTGACGACGGCCTCGACATTGGCCGCGTAGCTTCCGTCGGTGGAGCGGACGAACGTGTCCTCGCCCGCCGCGGAGACCGCGAGGAACTCCTCGGAGGCGGAACCACCCATCGCACCGGAGGTGGCGGCACAGATGACGTACTCGATCCCGAGACGGTCGAAGATGCGTCGGTACGCCTCCCGGTGGGCCCGGTAGGAGCGTTCGAGTCCGGCATCGTCGACGTCGAACGAGTACGAGTCCTTCATGACGAACTCGCGACCGCGCAGGATCCCGGCACGGGGTCGCTCCTCGTCGCGGTACTTGGTCTGGATCTGGTACAGCGTGACGGGCAGGTCCTTGTACGAAGAGTACTCGCCCTGCACGGTGAGCGTGAAGAGCTCCTCGTGGGTCGGGCCGAGCATCATGTCGTTGCCCTTGCGGTCCTTCAGCCGGAACAACGCCGGGCCGTACTCGGTCCACCGTCCGGTGGTCTCGTACGGTTCCCGCGGGAGGAGTGCGGGCAGGGTGATCTCCTGCGCGCCGAAGGCGTTCATCTCCTCGCGCACCACCTGCTCGACCCTGCGGAGGGTGCGCAGACCCAGCGGCAGCCAGGAGTACACGCCGGGAGCGACGCGGCGGACGTACCCGGCGCGGACCAGCAGTTTGTGGCTGAGGACCTCGGCATCGGCCGGGTCATCGCGGAGCGTGCGCAGGAAAAGGTGGGACAGACGCGTGATCACGATGCACCAGCCTAGCCGCCCCTGCTCGCGGACCCGCCGCCCGCCGTCGGGGCTGCCGGTGGCCTCGGTACCCTGAGCCGGGTGCGAATCCTCCTGTCCCCTTCCGAGACCAAATCCGTCGGCGGGTCCGGGGAGCCGCTCGACCTGGCCGCGCTCTCGCTCCCCGAGTTCGAAGGAACCCGCCGCGCCGTCGCCGACTCCCTCGTCTCGCTGTGCTCGGGGGAGGCGGCGGCAGCTCGCGACGCGCTCGGGCTGAGTGAGAAGCTCGGCGACGAGGTGACACTGAACGCCGACCTGTGGACCTCCCCCACCGCGTCGGCGCTGAGCCGCTACACCGGCGTCCTCTTCGACGCCCTGGACCCCGCCTCGTTCACCGCGGCCACCCGGTCACGAGCGGAGTCGCGGCTGTGGATCGGCTCGGCCCTGTTCGGCCTGCTCGGTGCTACCGACCCCATTCCGCACTACCGCCTCTCCGCCGGGACGCAGTTGCCCGGACTGGGCACCCTGCGTTCGACCTGGAAGCCGGCCCTCACCGCCGCCACCGCCGGGTGGGGCGACGACCTCGTGGTGGACCTGCGCTCCGGCGGCTACCACCAGCTGGGGCCGGTCCCGGGGGCGATCACCGTCGACGTCGTCACCGACTACCCCGACGGCACGCGCAAGGTGGTCTCGCACTTCTCCAAGCATCACAAGGGTCTCCTCGCCCGTACGCTCGCCACGTCCCGGGCCGAGATGGGTGACGTCGCCTCCCTCCTCCGGGTGGCCCGTCGGGCCGGGCACACCCTCGAGCGCACCTCGGAAACCGTTCTCACCATGGTCACGGAGCCGTGAGTTCGAGTCCCGATCCCGACGCCGACGCCGACGCCGACGCCGACTCCGTCCCCGCCACGCCGCGGGTCCTTCCCTCGCACGGTTCCCGCGCGGCGTGGCGGCTGCAGGAGGAACCTGGGCTCGCCTCGTTGCCCCGTCTGTGCCTGTCGCCGGTCCAGTACTACGAGGCGCACCTCTTCGGATCGCCCTCCGCTTTCCCGCCCGGACATCGGCGCCACGACCAGGGCGTGGCCGCCGACCTCGACCTCCCCGGCGACCTGCGGGACGACATCGAGGCGTGGATCGACGAATGGAAAGAGAACTTCGTCCATCTCGGCGACCGCCCCGTCGACCAACCAGTGTGGCGCGAGGGCTTCGACGAGTTGGCCTGGCTCGACCGCGGCCACGAGCTCGCCGACCGGCTTGAGGTGAGCCTGACCGGAACGGCGGTGTTCTGCACCGCGGAGCGGTATGTCGTGTGTGATCTGGCCGCCGATCAACTGGACTACGTCCACCCCCTGCGAGGCGAGTACGTGCGCACCGAGGGCTGGCGGGCGCCGGGCAACGGACCCGACCCCGACCGCACGCCGACGATCCGGCTCATGCCCGAGTACGGCGTGACGTGGGGGCTGTGGGCGGGACGGCTCCCCTACTACCAGCCTCCCCGCCTCCGGGACGGGTTCATGGACTTCGCCACGCCTCGCAGCCTCGGACTGACCGCTGACCTGGAGAGCCGGATCCTGCGATGGAATGACGACTGGCGGCGCGGATTCGCGGACTACGGGAGCAGCGTCGACGACAGCGGCGTCGCCCTCGGCCTTCTCGGCTACGGCTACGGCGTGCCCGTCTGGACCGACGGCGTCGATCCGGTCGACTGGTACCGCGAGGGACTGGCGATCGCGCGCCGCCTGGCGGAGGAACTCCCCGGCGTGGAAGTCGAGCTGGTGGCGATCCGCAGCGTCTGTTCGGCGCGGCTGGTCATGCAGGACCACACCTCGCACCTACGCGGTCAGGATCCGGCCACCTTCTCGGACGTCTTCCTGACCGGGCGGCGCCGCGTCGGTTCCTGACGGGGCGCGCACCACGCCCGGCGCCGGACCGCGTCAGCGGTGCCGCAGGTCCGTGGACAGCGCCTGCGGTAGGGCTGCCACGTCGCCCACCACGACGATGGCCGGAGGCCTGACCTCGTGGGTCGCCAGGGTCTCGGTGAGGGTGCCGAGGGTGCAGCGATGGGTCGACTGCCCGTCGAGACTGCCGTCGACGATCACCGCGGCCGGGGTGTCCGACGAGCGACCCCCCGCCATGAGCGACTCGGCGATCGCCGGGGAGTTCTTGACCCCCATCAGCACCACCAGCGTCCCGCGCATACGTGCGAGGGCGTCCCAGTCGATGAGGGAGCCAGGGTGTCCGGGCGGGAGGTGCCCGGACACGACCGTCAGTTCGTGCGTCATCCCGCGGTTGGTCACGGGAATTCCCGCGAGGGCCGGGACCGCGAGGGCGCTGGAGACGCCCGGCACGACCGTGCACGGCACTCCCGCCTCCGCGCACGCCTGCGCCTCCTCGTAGCCACGCCCGTAGAGGAACGGGTCCCCGCCCTTGAGGCGTACCACGAACTTGCCGGCGCGTGCCCGGTCCACCAGCACCTCGTTGATCGCGTCCTGCGCCATGGCCCGCCCGTAGGGGATCTTGGCCGCATCGACGATCTCGACGTCCGCCCGCAGCTCGGCCAGTGGGCGCTGGGGGGCGAGACGGTCGGCCACGACCACGTCGGCGCGGGCGAGCAGTCGACGTCCACGCACCGTCATGAGGTCGTCGGCCCCCGGCCCGCCTCCGACCAACGCGACCGTGCCGCGGAGCGCCTCGTCGACCTCGGGTGCCTCCGCCCCCGCGTCGCTGAGGGCCCGCGCGACCACGTCCCGGGCCTCGGCGGTACGCGCGCGGTCGCCGGTGAGAACTGCGACGAGCATCTCGCCCCTGCGGACCACCGCCGGGGTCACCGCGGAACCCGACGTCACGGCGTCAGCCCGGACGCAGAAGGTGCGGTTCTGCTCGGCCTCGGCCGCGACCCGGGCGTTGACCAGAGAGTTCCTCGTCGCGGCGA
This sequence comes from Dietzia sp. KRD202, assembly GCF_017168155.1. Classification (NCBI taxonomy): domain Bacteria; kingdom Bacillati; phylum Actinomycetota; class Actinomycetes; order Mycobacteriales; family Dietziaceae; genus Dietzia; species Dietzia sp. KRD202. The sequence goes on from NZ_JABFAN010000005.1 coordinate 132,402, forward strand.
CCACGTACCACGCACCCTCGAGATCGCCTGATTCGTACTCTCGTGGCTCCCACCAGATGCGCCCGGCGTCCACGAGGCCCTGGAGCGTGGGCGTGACGTCGGGGCTCACGAGGTGCACGACCGCACCCGCCTCGAGCAGCACGGGGATGCGTCGTTGCGCCACGGACCCTCCGCCGATCACCACGACACGACGGCCTTCGAGGTCCAGACCGACGGGGTACGGGTTCACAGGCCGGATCATGCTGCTGATCCTATCCGCCCACGGCTCCACCCCAGGCCCCGGCCTGCGGCCCGTGACACGACTCACCCCCCGGCCACCACGTCGGGCGACCGGGGGATGAGGAATGGTGCGTGGGGGCGGATCAGCGCCGTTCCGTCAGGCCTTCTGGTCGAGCTTCAGGGTGCGGGTCGAGCGCTCGAACTGCTCGGTGAACAGGGTCGGCTCCTCGGCCAGGTCCCGGCCGAGCGAGGGGATCATCTCCTCGAGGGCCGGGGTCCAGTCCGCGAACCGGCTCGGGAAGCAGCGCTTGAGCACGTCGACCATGGCGTCCACCGCGGTGGAGGCGCCCGGTGAGGCTCCGAGCAGACCCGCGATGGACCCGTCCGCCGCGTTGACCACGGCGGTGCCGAACTCGAGGGTTCCGCCCCGGCCGCTGGGCTTGATCACCTGGACACGCTGGCCGGCGATGACCTTCTCCCACTCCCCGTCCTGCGCCGAGGGCACGAAGTCGCGCAGTGCGTCGACCCGCGCACCGTGGTTCTTCGCGAGTTCGGTGATGAGGTACTTGACCAGGCTCATCTCGGTGAGGCCGATATTGGCCATGGGCAGCAGGTTCCCGGCCCGGATGCTCGACGGCAGGTCGAGGAAACTGCCCATCTTGAGGAACTTGGGGGTCCACCCGGCGAACGGCCCGAACAGCAGACCCTTCTTGCCGTCGATGACGCGGGTGTCCAGGTGCGGCACCGACATGGGCGGCGCGCCCACGGAGGCCTGGCTGTAGACCTTCGCCTGGTGCTGCTCGATGAGTTCGGGGTTGGTGCAGCGCAGCCACTGGCCGCCCACGGGGAAGCCACCGATGCCCTTGATCTCGGGGATGCCGGACTTCTGGAGCAGGTGCAGGGCACCGCCACCCGCGCCGACGAACACGAACTTGGCGTCGACGGTGCGCTCGTCACCGGTGTGCCGGTTGGCCACGGTCAGCCGCCAGCTGCCGTCACTGTTGCGCTCGAGGTCCTTGACCTGGTTCTGGTAGTGCACCTCGGTGCCCGTGCGGGTGAGGTACTTGATGAGCTGCCGGGTGAGCGCACCGAAGTTGACGTCGGTGCCGTTCGAGAAGTGGCTCAGGGCGAAGGGCTGCTCGGGCGAGCGACCGCGGGCCATGAGCGGAACGAGCCGCTCCAGCTCGGAGAAGTCGGTGGTGTGACCCATTCCCGGGAAGAGCGGGTGCCCGGCGAGCTTGTCGTAACGCTTCCGGAGGTAGTCCTGACCGTCCTTGCCCGCCACGAAACTCATGTGCGGGACCGGGCGGATCCACTCGGTGGGGTCGCCGAGGATGGTGTTCTCGACCGCGTACGACCAGAACTGCCGGGAGACCTGGAACTTCTCGTTGACGCTGACGGCCTTGGTGATGTCGACGTCGCCGTCGGCGGTCTTGGGCGAATAGTTGAGCTCGCAGAGGGCGGAGTGCCCGGTGCCGGCGTTGTTCCAGGCGTCGGAGGATTCCAGTGCGGGCCCCTCGAGCCGTTCGAACACCTGGATGTCCCAGTCCGGTTGGAGCCGCCGCAGCAGGGCACCCAGAGTCGCGCTCATGGTGCCCGCGCCGATGAGCGCCACATCCGTCGTTCCGTGCTTTGCCACCTGGTCTGAAGTCACCGGCTACCCTCGCTCATTGGTCGTGGACCCGAATCTCTCGTCGACGCGGGTCGTCCCGACAGGCCCGCGCCCACAGGGTTGTCAGACTACTCACCGCGCCGGGCGTGGGACACACCGGACTAGGGTGGTCGTCGTGTCGACGCCCTCTCCAGATCCCGGCGCCCCCGACGGATCCGACCCGCAGTGGGCCCCGGATCTGCTGGGGCCGTCGTACACACGGCGCGACCTGCCTCTCGGTGCCGATCCCGACGGTGAGGGTGAGATCTCCGCGACCCTCGTCCGCCACGAGGACGCACCGACCGAGCCCACCGGCGTCGTCCTGGTCGTCCACGGCCTGTCGGACTACTTCTTCCACACCCATCTCGCCGAGTTCCTCGCGTCGAGCGGGTTCGCGACCTACGGGATCGACCTGCGCAAATGTGGCCGGTCCCGGAGGGAAGGTCTGACACCGCACTTCACCACCGACCTGGAGAGGTACGACGACGAGCTGGATCAGGCTCTCGACGTGATCGTCTCCGAGCACCCGGGAACGCCGGTCCTCGTGGCCGCCCACTCGACCGGGGGGCTGGTGGTGCCGTTGTGGCTGGGCAGGCGTCGCGACAGGGGCGCGCTCGCCCCCGCCGTGGGGGTGGTGCTGAACTCCCCGTGGTTCCAGCTCGACGTCCCGGAGCGCGCCCGCCCCGTGCTGGACCCCGTCATCCGCACGCTCGGATCCCTCCGGCCCTTCTACCGACTGCCGCTACCCACCTCGGACCGGTATGTGATCAGCACGCACGTCGACCACGACGGTGACTACCACTTCGACACCACGCTCAAGCCCCCCGGCGGGGTGGGTGTACGGGGGGTGTACGGGCGGGGTGGCTGGCCGCGGTCCGGCGCGCCCAGAAGCGGCTACAGTCCGGGGTCGACCTACCGCTCCCGGTCCTGTTGCTCCGCTCGACGGCGTCGTCGGTCGGGGCCCGCCCACGGGGCGCCGTGCTCGACGTGGACACCGATCTGATCCTGGACGTCCGGTCGATGGAGCGCTTCGCCGACCGTGTCTCCCGTGACGTCACCGACGTCCCCGTACCGGGTGCCCGGCACGACGTCTTCCTCTCCCGCGCCGACGTCCTCGAGGTGGTCTTCGACCATCTCGGGCGCTGGCTGGACCAGACCCTGTCCTCACACACCAAGGAGTCCTGAACCCCATGACCCAGACCCCCTCCCGCCACTTCGACCTGGTCGTCATCGGCACGGGCAGCGGCAACTCGCTGATCGACGAATCGTTCGCCGACAAGTCCGTGGCGATCTGCGAGAAGGGGACGTTCGGTGGCACCTGCCTCAACGTCGGCTGCATCCCCACCAAGATGTTCGTCTACGCCGCCGACACGGCCACCTCGATCCGGCACTCGTCCGCCTACGGTGTCGATTCGACGCTGGACGGGGTCCGGTGGCCGGACATCGTCTCGCGGGTCTTCGACCGGCGGATCGACCCGATCGCGTCGAGCGGGGAGGACTACCGGCGCAACCGTTGCGACAACGTCACGGTGTTCGACGGACACGCGACCTTCGTCGGCCCCCGCACCATCGACACGGGGACCGGCGAGATCATCACCGCGGACTCCGTCGTGATCGCCGCGGGGGCACGGCCGTCGATCCCCGAGATCGTCACCGGGGCCGGCGTCGCCTACCACACCAGCGACGACGTCATGCGGATCCCCGAGTTGCCGAAATCCATGGTCATCCAGGGCTCAGGATTCACCGCCTGCGAGTTCGCGCACGTGTTCTCCGCGCTGGGCGTCGAGGTCACCGTGATCGGCCGGTCGGACGTACTGCTCAAGCACCTCGACCGCGAACTCGCCGAGCGGTTCACGGACGCCGCCCGGGGACGGTGGGACGTCCGCCTCGGCCAGCACGTCACCTCGATGAACGCGACCGGTGACGACCGCCGGGGCGTGGAGATCACGTTCGAGGACGGGTCGACCTGTGCAGGCGACGCGCTGCTGGTCGCCACGGGTCGGACCCCGAACGGGGACCTGCTCGGTCTGGACGCGGCGGGGGTGGAGATGGACGGCGAGCGGGTCCGCGTGGACGAGTTCGGCCGCACCACGGCGGAGGGCGTCTGGGCGCTGGGCGACGTGAGCTCGCCGTTCCAGCTCAAGCACGTGGCCAACCACGAGCAGCGGGTGTTGGGCCACAACCTCAACCACCCGGAGAACCTGCAGCCGTTCCACCACAGTCACGTGCCGTACGCGGTGTTCAGCTGGCCACAGATCGCGTCGGTCGGGCTGACGGAAGCAGAGGCCCGCGCGGCCGGGTACGACGTGACCGTGAAGACCCAGGACTACGGCGACGTGGCGTACGGATGGGCGATGGAGGACTCGGTCGGGTGCTGCAAGCTCATCGCCGACCGCGCCACCGGGTTGCTCCTGGGCGCCCACCTCATGGGCGCCCACGCCCCGTCTCTCGTGCAGATCCTCATCCAGGCCATGGAGTTCGAGATCACGGTGCCGGACCTCGCGCGCAAGCAGTACTGGATCCACCCGGCGATGGCCGAGGTCGTCGAGAACGCATTGCTGGGTCTGGACTTCCCGGACCGCGGCTTCTAGCTACCGGACGATGCCGGAAGGCAGACGACCGGGGGCGACGTCGGTGGGCCGACGATCGGGGGCGGGGCCGCGAGTCGCGTGACACCCGCTCCCCGCCGGCCTCAGGCGAGGACGAACTCGTCCGGATCGACGGTGCGGACCTGCTCCCGATACCGGAAGGTGAACGTCGGCCACTGCAGGGAATTACGTCCCCGCGAGTCGATGTACCAGCTCGAGCAGCCCCCCTGGTTCCACACCGTGTGCGCCAGTTCGCGGTCCATCCGGGCGGCGTAGGACTCCTCCACCTCCGGACGGACCTCGATGGTGCGTCGGGCCTCCCGCCCGGCGAGGTCGAGCAACCGCAGAACGTGATCCGCCTGGGACTCGAGCATGTACACGATCGACGAGTGCCCCAGGTTGGTGTTGGGGCCGTACAGCAGGAACAGGTTGGGGAACCCCGCAACGGTGATGCCGTTGTGCGCTCGCGGACTGCCATCCCAGTGCTCGGCGAGGGTGCGCCCGTCCGCGCCGGTGATCACGCGAGAGATGGGCGGCTCGGTCGGCTGGAAGCCCGTACCGAAGATGATGACGTCCGCCGGATGCTCCGTGCCGTCGTCGGCCACGAGCCCGCGCGGGGTGACAGCCGACGCCGCGCCGGACACCAGGGTCACATCGGACCGGCTGAGGGCGGGGAGCCAGTTGCTGGTGAGCAACACCCGTTTGCACCCGATCGAGAAATGGGGGGTGAGCGCGCGGCGCATCCCGCGGTCCCGCACCTTGAGGAAGAGGTAGAACCGTGCGAACCACTCGAAGAACCGCAGCAGGAACTGCGCCCGCGTGAACACCACGACGTAGAGCTCACGACCCAGATAGATCCGCCCCCGGACCAGCCGCTGTACCAACGGGAAGCGTCGGTAGAGCCGCTGACGGCGTCCGGAGATCGATCGGTCCAGCCTGGGCAGGATCCAGCCCGGGGTCCGCTGGAAGACCGTGACGTGCTCGGCGGGCCCGGCGATCTCGGGGACGAACTGGACCGCGGAGGCCCCCGTCCCGACGACGGCGACCCTCCGGCCCTCGAGCGCGATGTCGTGGCGCCACCTCGCGGAGTGGAACACCTGGCCCTCGAACGACTCCAGACCGGGTAGCCGGGGGATCGAGGGGGCGGACAGCGCCCCCGAGGCCACCACGAGATCGCGCGCCCGGATCCGCCCGCGGCTCGTGTCGACGACCCAGTGCGCCGACTCGGTGTCCCACACCGCCGCGGTCACCTCGCAGGAGGTGACGAGTCGGTCACGGAGACCGATGCGGTCCGTCACGGACTCGAGATAGGCCCGGATCTCCGGTTGCCTCCCGAACGAGTGGGACCAACCGGGGTGGGCGTGTCGGGACAGCGAGTACAGGGCGGTGGGGACGTCGCAGGCGCACCCCGGGTAGGTGTTGTCGCGCCAGGTGCCCCCCACCGAGTCCGCGGCCTCCAGGACGAGGAAGTCCCGGCCACGCCCCTCCCCCAACAGACGGTCGGCCATGGCGATGCCGCCGAAGCCGGCGCCCACCACCACCAGGTCGATCTGCTCCACGGGTCCACGAGGGGTATTGATCATGGTGGACAGTATGCCCCGGATTGTCCACGACCGAGGGGCACATCAGGACGATCGTCCACACACTCTTCCCGGCCGGCCGGGTGCGCCCGCGGGACACCGGACGCGCTCAGGAACCGGACGGCAGGGTGAGGATCTCGTACCCGTCCTCGGTGACGACGACGGTGTGCTCGAACTGGGCGGTCCACGCCTTGTCCGCGGTGGTGACGGTCCAGTCGTCGTCCCAGACGTCGAAGCCCGGCCCGCCGAGGGAGATCATCGGTTCGACTGTCAACGTCATGCCCGGCTCGAGGACCTCGGTCCGGGACGGCTCGTCGTAGTGCAGCACGACCAGACCGTTGTGGAAGGTCGGGCCGACACCGTGGCCGGTGAACTCCCGCACGACCGTGTAGTCGAAACGCCGGGCATAGGATTCGATGACCCGCCCGATGACGTTGACCTCGCGACCGGGTCGGATGGCTTTGATCCCCCGGTTCATCGCCTCTTCCGTGCGCTCGACCAGGAGCCTGACCTCCTCGCTGACGTCCCCTGCCAGGAACGTCGCGTTGGTGTCACCGTGGACGCCGTGGATGAACGCCGTGACGTCGACGTTGACGATGTCCCCGTCACGGATCACCGTGGTGTCGGGGATACCGTGGCAGATCACCTCGTTGAGCGAGACACAGCTCGACTTGGGGAACGACTTGTACCCCAGGGTCGACGGGTACGCCCCGTTGTCGCACAGGAACTCGTGTACGACCCGGTCGATCTCGTCGGTCGTCACGCCGGGCGCGACCGCCTCGCCGGCGAGCACGAGAGCGTCCGCGGCCAGCCTGGAGGCCACGCGCATCACGTCGATGACCTCAGCCGGCTGAACCCACGCCTCCCCGTTGGCCTCGTCGACGCTGTCGCGCCAGACGTACTCCGGCCGGGGGATCGACTCGGGAACGGTCCGGATCGGGGTGGGTTCGCCTGGGACGAGAGGCTGACGGGTGGAGGTGGTCATGCCCCCAGGATAGGCCCGACCGGGGCGACCGGTCGCCCCGGTCCGGTCACCAGATGACGAAGCACACGGAGGCGATGAGCACCATCGCCCCGAACAGGCACATCGTGATCACGTCCGCGGACGACTGGCCGGGTTCGCGGTTCTCGGGCGGGCCGGAATCGTCGGGCATCACCGGGTCGGTCTCGTCAGCCGCGGTGTCCACACCGGGGTCGGAGTCCTGTCGCGGATTCATCAGATCACCCCCAGACGGTGGAACTCGGAGACCATCGCCACGGCGAGGATCGCGAACACGACCGCCATGAAGCCGGTGTACATCCAGCGCTTGGCGTGGTCGGACGCCCAGAACCGGCGGACGCTGACCACACCGTTCACCACGGCGACCACACACAACGCGAGACCGACGGGCGCCGCGACCCAGCCGGACAGGCTGAGCAGCGGCACGAGAATCGGGATCGCGAGGTAGGTGATGAGGCACCGCACGGCCGAGACCATCACCGAGATCCGGAACGCCCGGTGGGCGCCGGAGCCGGCCTCGCGGTCGACGCCCCGGACGCCGAGCAGACGCCGCATGGCGCGGTCGGCCGACCGCTGCGATCGGAAATCCGGGCTGGTCGCCGCGCCCGGCGCCGATACGGCCGCAAGCGCCGACACGGCCGCGGGTGCCGTCATGCTCGCGGGTGCCGGGGTGACAGGTGCTGTCATCGGGGTACTCACACGGCCCTCCCCCGGAGGGCGCCACCCACGGCGCGCACTGCCGCACTGTCTGTCATCGGTTTGCACCTTCCGGGGTCCGCGGTCTGACTGTGCTCCACTTTTCCACAGGCGCCGCCGATCCCGCAGTCGGCGGGCCGACGCCACCCCGCCCGGGGTGGCGCTGCGAGCCGACTCACAGCAGGACCGTCGCGTACTCGACGGAGTCGACCATGCCCACCCGCCGATAAGCGGCGCGGGCCGCGCCGTTCGACCCGTTCACCACCAGGGAAGGTCGGAGCCCCCGTGAGCGGAGGGCGGCGCACACCGCGGCGGTACCGCCGGACCCCAGCCCGGCGTCCCGCCGGTCGCGGTGGACCCATACGCCCTGGATCTGGGCGACCTCCGGGGAGATCGCGGCGACATCGGCCTTGAAGACCACCTCGCCGTCGTCGATCCCCACCCAGGTCCTCCCCCGCGCGAGGGACCGCGCCACGCGGCGACGAAACGGTATCCCGGAGCCCACGGCGAACGGGTCGGCGCGCAGTTCCTCGCGGTACATCGCCGCGGCGGCGGCGAGCACCGGTTCGAACTCCTCCACGGTCGCGGGCCGGATCCCGTCCAGGACGAGCGCCGGATCGAGCGGGCCCTCGAGCGCCATGAGGAACTGGTGCGCCCGGTACTCCCGGGCCTCGCCCCAACGTCCACGCAGCGCCGGCCACATGCCGGCGACCAGGTCGCGCCGACCGTGCACCGACATAGGCCCGAGTCCCAGTCGGGCCACCGCGTCACCGAGAGCGCGCTGATCAGCGGCGTCCCCCCGGAGCGGCAACACCGAACTACCGACGAACACGAGCGACCGCTCGGGCCCACCCAGGGTGAGGAACCGTCCGTCCGCGCCGGCGGCCACACCCGACGAGGCGAACTTCTCCGCCGCCGGCGCGGAGACCAACGGGTCGGCGGCGAGCACGGCGAGAAGCGCCCGCGACTCTCCCCGACCGACCGCCCGGCACCCGCCGAGCCCGGCCTCCGGGGCAGCCGTGTCGGTCACGGTCTATCGCGTGACCTTGACCTGGGGCCCCTGGCCCTCGGCGGCGTCTCCCACGGGCTCGCCCATCTCCTCGGCGATCCGCATGGCCTCCTCGATGAGGGTCTCCACGATCATCGCCTCCGGCACGGTCTTGATGACCTCGCCCTTGACGAAGATCTGGCCCTTGCCGTTTCCGGACGCGACACCCAGATCGGCCTCGCGGGCCTCGCCGGGCCCGTTGACGACACAGCCCATGACGGCCACCCGCAAGGGGACGCTCATCCCCTCCAGTCCGGCCGTGACCTCGTCGGCGAGCTTGTACACGTCCACCTGGGCGCGCCCACACGACGGGCACGAGACGATCTCGAGCTTGCGCGGACGCAGGTTGAGCGACTGCAGGATCTGCGTGCCGACCTTGATCTCCTCCACCGGCGGGGCGGAGAGGGAGACCCGGATGGTGTCGCCGATCCCCTCGGAGAGCAGTGCACCGAACGCCACGGCCGACTTGATCGTGCCCTGGAACGCGGGCCCGGCCTCGGTCACGCCGAGGTGCAACGGGTAATCGGTCTGCGCGGCGAGCCGGCGGTAGGCCTCGACCATGATCACCGGGTCGTTGTGCTTGACCGAGATCTTGATGTCGCCGAAGCCGTGTTCCTCGAACAACGAGGCCTCCCACATCGCCGACTCGACGAGCGCTTCCGGGGTCGCCTTGCCGTACTTGGCCAACAGGCGCGGGTCCAGCGACCCGGCGTTGACACCGATGCGGATGGGGATGCCCGCGTCACCGGCGGCCTTGGCGACCTCCTTGACGCGTCCGTCGAACTCCTTGATGTTGCCCGGGTTGACGCGCACCGCGGCACACCCGGCATCGATCGCCGCGAAGATGTACTTGGGTTGGAAGTGAATGTCCGCGATCACGGGGATCGGGGACTTGCGTGCGATGGTCTCCAGCGCGTCGGCGTCCTCCTGCCGGGGACACGCCACGCGGACGATGTCACACCCGGACGCCGTGAGCTCGGCGATCTGCTGGAGGGTGGAGTTGACGTCGTGGGTCTTGGTGGTGGTCATGGACTGGACCGAGACCGGATGATCACTGCCCACGCCCACCTGGCCCACGAACAGCTGCCGGGTCGTGCGCCGGGGCGCGAGGACCGGCGGCGGGCCGTCGGGCATGCCCAGTCCCACTGGGATCGAGGAGGAGTCGTTCACTTCAGGCCTTCCGTAGGGGCTGCCAGCCGGGTGCGGGCAGGTCCCGCGTCCCATTATCCGGGTAACCGGGCGCGGGTGCGAGGTGGGTGTGCGCCCGGCTCAGCCGGGCAGCAGGATCGGGTTGACGAAGTCGGCGGTGATCACGATCGCGGAGACGCCGATGAGGAGTACGAACACCCCCATCGTCAGTGGCGCCAGCTTCTCGTAGTCCGCCGGGCCGCCCGGCGCGAGGCCGCGAAGCCGGCGGACGGCGTCCCGGATCTTCTCGTAGAACACCACCGCGATGTGGCCGCCGTCGAACGGGGTCAGGGGCACGAGGTTGAACGCCCCCAGGAACAGGTTGAGGCCGGCCAGGAACAGGAGGAACAGGCTCCACAGGCCCTGCTCGACCGCCTGCCCGCCGATGTAGCTGGCCCCCACCACGGACACCGGGGAGTCGTCCGCCCGCTCGCCCCCGAAGATCGACGCGGCCACCGCCGGGATCTTGGCCGGGAACGAGATCAGCCCATCGACGGTCGCCTCGACCATCTCCCCGGTGAAGACGAAGGTCGCGGGCACCGCGCTGAGGGCGTCGTAGGTGTTGACGGTCTGATAGGCCGGATCATCGAGGATCTCCCGGGGGATCCCGTCCTCCGAGAGTCGGACCCCGAGCGCACCCCGCTGCTCGCCGTCCACGCCCGTTGACGTCAACGTCGTCGTCGTCGTGATCGTCTCCCCGCCGCGTTCCACCGCCACCGGCACGGTCTCACCGGGCCGCGCCGAGACCACGGTGGACAGGTCGTCCCAACTGACCACCGGCACCCCGTCGACCGACGTGATCCGGTCGCCCGGCAGGATCCCCGCCTCGCCGGCCGGGCCCACTCCGACCCCGCACCGGTCCGCCCCCGCGCAGGTGTCCCCCACGACGGCCGCGACGCGGTCGGTGGGGATCGGCTGGACGTCCCGGTTCACCAGGCCCCAGCCGAGGGCGACCGTGTAGAACAACGCGATCGCCAGGACGACGTTCATGAAGGGCCCGGCCAACAACACCGCGACGCGCTTCCACCACGCCTGGCGCCACATCGCCCTCGGCTCATCCTCCGGGGACAGCTGGTCGTACGCGGTCATCCCCGCGATGTCACAGAACCCGCCGAGCGGGATCGCCTTGAGCCCGTACTCGATCCCACCACGCCGGACGGACCACAGAGTGGGGCCGAACCCGACGAAGAACCGACGGACCCGCATCCCCGACCACAGCGCGACCCGCATGTGGCCGTACTCGTGCAGCACGATGGACACCATGATCCCCAGGGCGAACAGCACGATCCCGAACACCAACACGGCTCAGCCCTCCAGGCTCGTGACGAGGGCTGCGGCGTGCCGCCGCGCCCAGGACTCCGCCGCCGCGACGTCATCCGGATCCCGGGGATCGGACGACCACTGATCGGCTGCCCCCACGGTCTCCGCCACGACGTCGACGATGCTGGTGAACCCGATCCGGCCGTCCAGGAACGCCGGGGCGGCCTCCTCGTTGGCCGCGTTGAACACCGCGGTCCGCAGGCCCCCCGCCTCGCCCGCCGCCCGCGCCACCGAGATCGCCGGGAACGTCTCGGAGTCCACCGGCTCGAACGTCCAGGTGTGTGCCTGCGAGAAGTCCAACGGGGTCGACGCCCCGGGGATCCGCGACGGCCACCCCAGAGCCAACGCGATCGGCAGCTTCATCGACGGCGGCGAGGCCTTGGCCACGGTCGCGCCGTCGACGAACGTCACCGCCGAGTGCACCACCGACTGGGGGTGGACGGTCACATCGATCCGATCGTATGGAACCCCGAACAGCAGGTGTGCCTCGATGAGCTCCAGGGACTTGTTCACCAGGGTCGCGGAGTTCAGGGTGATCATCCTGCCCATCGCCCACGTGGGGTGCTGCAGCGCCTGCTCCGCGGTGACACCTTCCAGTTCGGCGCGGGTACGGCCCCGGAAGGGCCCGCCGGAGGCGGTCAACACCAGTGACGCCACCTCGTCCGCCGTCCCCGCCCGCAGACACTGCGCCATCGCTGAGTGCTCGGAGTCGACGGGGATGAGCTGGCCCGGGGCCGCGGCGCCGGTGACGAGGGCGCCCCCGGCCACGAGTGACTCCTTGTTCGCCAGCGCCAGCCGCGCACCCGTGCGCAATGCGGCCAGGGTGGGCCCTAGGCCGATGGACCCGTCGATTCCGTTGAGCACCACGTCGGCCTCCACCGCCCCCACGAGCTCGGTGGCGGCCCCGGGACCGTCGAGAACCGTCGCCTCCGGGAACGCCGACCGGATCCGCTCGGCCGCGGCCGGGGCGGACACCGCGACGAACCGGACGCCGGTCCGGCGGATCTGCTCCGCCAGCAGATCGATCCGGCCACCGCCGGCCGCCAGACCGACGACCTCGAAACGGCCGGGTCCGGCCTCCGAGGTCACCTCGAGGGCCTGGGTACCGATCGAGCCGGTACTGCCGAGGACGAGAACGCGCGTGGTCACCCCGCCATTGTCCACGCCGGAGCCACCTGATGCCGCATCAGCGGCCCCAGGTGTGGCGGGGACCGGCGGGTTACCCGTCGACCGCCGGACGGCGTGTGACAAACTGGGCACGATGTCGGCGGCCCGCAGGGCTGCCAGCGAGCCGTGAGGAGAACCGGGGAGCATGAGCGCGGACGGGCACCACACCAGCAAGGAGATCGTCGTCGACGGGATCAGCACCCTCGACGAGCCCTCGGTCGAGTGGGGCTGGCACCAGCACAGCAGGAAGGTCGGCCTCGTCACGGGCGGCTTCTTCGTCCTGTTCCTGTTGGCCATGCTGTTCGGCAACCACATCGGACGGGTGGAGGACATCTGGCTGGTGGCGGTCGCCGTGTTCCTCGCGATCTGGATGTTCCTGTCGCTGCGACCCAAGAAGGACGACACTCTCAAGCGGAACCGTGTCTTCGAGGTCTCCTCGGACCACTACGCGGTGGTCGGCGCCGCCGCCTCGGGTCACGTAGGGGCCGAGGCCGCCCGGAACCCGCAGGGCCGGGCGCCGGCCAGGCACTGACCCCAGTCGACCCGAGAAGGGCCGCCACCACTCGATGGAGTGGTGGCGGCCCTTCTCGTCGTCCGTAGCTCTCAGTGGGTGGCCCAGTGGTCACTCCCCAGTGGTCACTCCCCAGCGATCACTCCCCAGCGATCACTCCCCCGCGCTCACCCCTCGGCCGCGAGCTGACCACACGCCGCGTCGATCTCCTGGCCGCGGGTGTCGCGCACCGTGCACGAGACCCCGGCCGCGCGCACGGCGGCGACGAAGGCGTCCTGCTGATGGCGGGGGCTGGCGTCCCACTCGCTGCCCGGCGTCGGGTTGAGCGGGATGAGGTTCACGTGCGCCATGGGCCCGAGACGCTGGGCGAGCAGTCGACCGAGCATCTCGCCCCGCCAGGTCTGATCATTGACGTCACGGATCAACGCGTACTCGATGGACACCCGCCGCCCCGTGGCATCGGCGTAGTGCCGGGCCGCGTCCATGACCTCGGAGACCGGCCACCGGTTGTTGACGGGCACCAGGGTGTCCCGGAGTTCGTCGTCCGGGGTGTGCAAGGACACCGCCAGGGTGACCTGGAGCCCCTCCTCTGCCAGCTTGTGGATGGCGGGGACCAGGCCCACCGTCGACACGGTGACCGCGCGTTGCGACAGACCGAATCCCGACGGCGGCGGGGCGATGATGCCTCGCACGGCGGTCATGACGCGCTTGTAGTTGGCGAGCGGCTCCCCCATGCCCATGAACACGACGTTGGACAGTCGCCCCGGCCCGCCCGGGATCTCACCGTCGCGCATGGCGCGGGCGGCGACCCTGACCTGCTCCAGGATCTCGGCTGCCGAGAGGTTGCGTTGCAGACCGCCCTGCCCCGTCGCGCAGAACGGGCACGCCATCCCGCAGCCGGCCTGACTCGAGATGCACACGGTCGCCCGGTCGGGGTAGCGCATGAGAACGCTCTCGACCAACGAACCGTCGTGCAGTTTCCACAGGGTCTTACGCGTGGTGCCCTCGTCGGTGGTGACGTGTCGTAGCGACGAGGTCAGCGAGGGGAACAGTTCTTCTCCGACCTTCTCCCGCAGGCCGGCCGGCAGGTCGGTCATCTCGCGGGTGTCCGCCTCGAGGCGCCCGAAGTACTGGTTGGCCAGCTGCTTGCCGCGGAATGCGGGAACTCCGAGCTCACCCATCGCCGCCTCGCGACCGTCGGCGTCGAGGTCGGCGAAGTGACGAGGGGGCAGCCCTCGGCGGGGGGCGTCAAAAACGAGCGGGAGAGGTTCAGCCATGATGCGGCCATTGTGTCAGAAACGGGCGACCGCAACACATCGCGAGCGGTGCCGTCCGACGCCGCCAGCGCATACAGTCCAGGTATGGCACAACGATCACACGACCCGACAGACCGTCGTCACGCCGCCCCCGTCGAGGGGCGCGACGAGATCCCCCTCGAGGACACCCACGCGGACTCCACCCTCGTTCCCGCCGACGAGTCGACCCCTGCGACACGCACCCACGAGCAGGATGCTGTCCCCGATTCGTCGGGGGGACTTCTGGGCTCCGCGTGGGTGGGTCTGGTCCTGGGCGCGCTCGTCACCATCCTGCTGTTGACCTTCATCGCGCAGAACACGACCTCGACCGACGTCCGTTTTCTCGGGTTGGAGTTCACCCTCCCGCTTGGGGTGCTGATCCTCTTCGCCGCGATCGCCGGCGCGTTGATCATGGCCCTGTTCGCCGGCTTCCGGATCCTCCAGCTGCGGATGCGCGCACGCAAGGCGCGCAAACTGACCGCCCGACACTGACGCGCGACCCCCGGCGCGGGTCGGAGGGTCCGGTCACTTCGCGGCTTCGCCCCGTGCCGACGTCACCCGTGCCAACGGAGGTGGTCGACGACTCAGGTCGGCACGACGTAGGTGAAGATGACCCAGACGACCACCGCGGTGGGCAGCACGGAGTCGAGGCGGTCCATGAATCCGCCGTGCCCCGGCAGGAGCGTGCCCATGTCCTTGATTCCGAGGTCCCGCTTCACCTGGGATTCCACCAGGTCGCCCAGCGTCGCGGTGAAGACCGTGAGGACGCCGAGCAACAGGCCCTTCCAGATGCTGTCGTCGAAGAGCAGGGCGACCACGAGTGCGCCACCGACCGTGGCGAACAGGATCGACCCGGCGAATCCCTCCCAGGACTTCTTGGGGCTGATCGCCGGGGCCATGGGGTGCTTACCGAAGAGCACCCCCGCCACGTACCCCCCGACGTCGGAGCACACGACCAGCAGGATGAGGGCCACGACCCGTTGCGCGCCGTAGTCACCGTCCGACAGCATCGCGCCGAGGGCTCCCGGAACCGCGATCCACACCAACACGAACACCGCGACCGACACGTCGCGCATGTAGTTCTTCGGTGCGGTGGTCAGACCGGCCATGAGCAGACGCCAGACCAGGACGACCACGCCGGTGACGGCGAACGCGGCGAACGCGCCTTCCGCCCCGTTGAGGTAACCCGCCCAGACCATGGCCTGCCCGCCTGCGAGCAGCGGGAACAGGGGAAGCGTGAACCGGGCCTGCCGGAGGCGTTTGAAGACCTCCCAGGTGCCGATGGCGACGGCGGCGGCGGCGACCAGGTACCACGCGCGGGGGGTGAAGGCGATACTCGCGATCACGAGCGCGCCCAGGCCGACCCCGACCGGGATCGCCCGGGTCAGGTCACGGCCGGCGCGCGACGGAGGTGCGGCGGCCGCGGCGGTGGGCCCGGGCGGGCCCTGGGGTGCGGGGTCCACGGCATACTCCTCGGTTCTCGGGTGATGGGTGTCGCGGAGGTCAGACCTCCATCAGGTCGCCTTCCTTGGCCTTGACGAGTTCGTCCACCTCGCCGACGAATCGCTGGGTGAGCTTGTCCAGCTCCTTCTCCGCGGCGTTGACCTCGTCCTCGCCGGCCTCGCCGTCCTTGTCGATCCGCTTGAGCTCGTCCATCGCCTTGCGCCGGACGCCACGGACCGCGATGCGTCCGTCCTCGGCCTTGGCCTTGGCCTGCTTGACCAGATCGCGACGCCGTTCCTCGGTGAGCTGCGGCACGGTCACGCGGAGGACCTGGCCGTCGTTGGTCGGGTTGACGCCCAGATCCGAGTTGCGGATGGCGTTCTCGATCGGACCGATCTGCGACATCTCGTACGGCTTGATGATGAGCATGCGCGGCTCGGGTGCCGAGATGGTCGCCATCTGGGTGATGGGAGTCATGCTCCCGTAGTACTCACAGAACACGCGGTTGAACATGCCCGGGTTGGCGCGGCCGGTGCGGATGGCGGAGAGCTCGTCGCGAACGTGCTCGATCGCCTTCTCCATCTTGTCCTCGGCCTCGAGCAGAGTGTCGTCGATCATGTCTGTCCCTTTTCGTTGGGGTCGGTGTCGGTGGTCGGGTCGAGGACGTGTCAGGCCGTGCTGGCCACCAGCGTCCCGATCTGCTCACCGGCGACGGCGCGCGCGATGTTGCCCTCGGTGAGAAGGTTGAAGACGAGGATGGGCATGTCGTTGTCCATGCACAGGCTGAACGCGGTGGCATCGGCCACCTTCAGGCCCCGCTCGAGGCATTCCCGGTGTTCGATCCGGCTGAAGAGCTCGGCGTCGGGATTGGTACGGGGATCGTCCGAGTAGACGCCGTCCACCGCCTTGGCCATGAGCAGCACGTCGGCCTTGATCTCCAGTGCGCGCTGGGCTGCGGTGGTATCGGTCGAGAAGTAGGGCATGCCCATCCCTGCCCCGAAGATCACGACGCGGCCCTTCTCCAGATGCCGTTCGGCGCGTAGGGGGATGTACGGCTCCGCGACCTGACCCATGTGGATGGCGGTCTGGACGCGGGTCGACACACCCTCCTGCTCGAGGAAGTCCTGCAGCGCCAGGCAGTTCATGACGGTGCCGAGCATCCCCATGTAGTCGCTGCGCGCCCGGTCGAGCCCTCGCTGCTGCAACTGGGCGCCCCGGAAGAAGTTGCCGCCGCCGATCACGATCGCGATCTGCGCCCCCGTCCGGGAGACATCGGCGATCTGCCGGGCGACGGACTGCACGACGTCCGGGTCGATCCCCACGCCGCCGCCGCCGAACATCTCGCCGCCGAGCTTGAGCATCACACGTTTGTAGCCGTCCCGCGGGTCGGTCATCCCTCTCCTCGTCCCGGGCGGATCCAGCCCGTGTCGCGCGCGTTCACACCCCCGACGTCGATTGGCCGGAGCGGCGTGTGGTCCGTGGTGGGACCGGGTTCATTCTGCCCTATCGCCACGGCCGCCACACTCCAGCCCGCCGGGTACGGGCACACCCGGCCGTACGAACGCCGACGGCGGTACCCGGAGTACCGGGTACCGCCATCGTTCGGGAACCCGCCACGGCGGGTTCGGGCCGTGGTCAGGCCTGGCCGACCTCGAACCGCAGGAAGGCCGAGACCGTGGCACCGGCTTCGTCCAGCAGCGCACCGACGGTCTTCTTGTTGTCGGTCACCGACGGCTGGTCGAGCAGGCAGACGTCCTTGTAGAAGCCGTTGAGGCGACCCTCGACGATCTTCTGCAGCGCCTGCTCGGGCTTGCCCTCCTCGCGGGCGGTGGCCTCGGCGATCTCGCGTTCCTTGGCGACGATGTCGGCGGGCACCTCCTCGCGGGACACGTACTGGGCCTTCAGAGCGGCGACCTGCATCGCGGCGGAGCGCGCGGCGGCCTCGGCGGCCTCGCCCTCACCGGAGTAGGCGACCATGACGCCGACGGCGGGCGGCAGGTCGGAGGAACGCTTGTGGAGGTAGACGGCCACGGGACCGTCGAGCTTGCCCACACGGCGCAGGACGAGCTTCTCGCCGGACTTGGCGGAGAAGGAGACGACCGAGTCGGCCACGGTGGTGCCGTCGAGCTCGGCGGCGTTCAGCGCGTCGAGGTCGGAGATCCCCTGGGCCGCGGCGACCTCGACGATCTTGTCGGCCAGTGCGATGAACTCGGCGCTCTTGGCGACGAAGTCGGTCTCGGAGTTGAGCTCGATCATGACGCCGTCCTTGATGGCGACCAGGCCCTCGGCCGTGGTGCGCTCGGCGCGCTTGCCCACGTCCTTGGCGCCCTTGATGCGCAGCACCTCGACGGCCTTGTCGAAGTCGCCGTCGGTCTCCTCCAGAGCCTTCTTGCAGTCCATCATCCCGGAGCCGGTGAGCTCACGCAGACGCTTGACGTCGGCAGCGGTGTAGTTCGCCATGGTGGGGCGACCCTCCTTAAAGGGGTTCGTGATCTGTCGGAAAAGTGTTGAAGAGTCGGTCGGCGGGCGATCGCCTCCACCCTAGACGCCGGGGCGTCGGTGGATGGTCCGCCCACCGCCTCCGACACCTCGGGCCCGGCCCCCGGATGATCCCCCTGGGGATCGTGGGCGGCCGGGCCCGACGGTGCTCGAGCTGTGGTGAGGATCAGGCCTCGGTGGCCGGCGCCTCGGAGGTGGCGGCCGCGATCTCCTGGGCGTCGGCCTCGGGGGCCTCGGCCACGGGGGACTCGGTGCCGGTGACCTCGGCGGGTGCCTCGGCACCCTCTGCCGTGGCGGCGCCGGTGACCTGGTCCAGCTGCTCGGTCTCCCACTCGGCGAGCGGCTCGGCCTCTTCGCCGGTGGCCTTGCCGGCCTGCGAGCGGGCCTTGAGGCCCTCCGCGACGGCGGAGGCGATGACGCGGGTCAACACGGTGACCGAGCGGATGGCGTCGTCGTTCGCCGGGATCGGGTAGTCGACGACGTCCGGATCACAGTTGGTGTCGAGCAGCGCGACGACGGGGATGTTCAGCTTGCGGGCCTCGCCGACGGCGATGTGCTCCTTGTTGGTGTCGACGACCCACACCACGGAGGGGACCTTGCTCATGTCACGCATACCGCCGAGCGTGCGCTCGAGCTTGTTCTTCTCACGCGTGAGCATGAGGATTTCCTTCTTGGTGCGACCCTCGAATCCGCCCGACTGCTCCATGGACTCGAGCTCCTTGAGGCGGACGAGCCGCTGGTGCACGGTCTGGAAGTTGGTGAGCATGCCACCCAGCCAACGCTGGTTGACGTACGGCATGCCGACCTTGGCGGCCTCCTCGGCGATGGCCTCCTGGGCCTGCTTCTTGGTGCCGACGAACAGGACGGTGCCGCCGTGGGCGACGGACTCCTTGACGAACTCGTACGCCTGGTCGATGTACGTCAGGGTCTGCTGCAGGTCGATGATGTAGATGCCGTTGCGGTCGGTGAAGATGAACCGACGCATCTTCGGGTTCCAGCGGCGGGTCTGGTGGCCGAAGTGGGCACCTGCGTCGAGCAGTTGCTTCATGGAGATGACTGCCATGATGGGTTGAGGGCTCGTCCGGCTTGGAAGCAGCCGGACCGCGAGGCCCTCGTCCTCGCTTTCTGTGTATCGGGTTCCGCCCACGAGCCGGGTGGCCGCGGGCCCTGGTGTCCGCGCCGGGCCGGACCCCCGTCGGGCGGGGGCACCTGCTGGTCCGGCGTCCGGGGGGCCGGGGCTCGTAGCCCCGGGGCCCGGATGCGACTCCCGGGAACCGGGCTGCCGCAGGACACGCGAAGTCGATCGACGCAGAGTCGACCGCACCGGAAGCATAACCCCTCCGGCGCGCCCCTCCAAGGCGGCCCACCCGACCGGTATCCGGGCACCGCACACCGCGGTCGTGGCTCCGCCCGTGCGCGGGGGCTCCCGGGGGTGCCGGTGCACGTCTGGTCTGGGGATGGTCGTCCATCATGTCCACAGGTGCCGATCTCCCGTGGCGAACGCGGGGTGCGTGCGGTGGACTCGCGGTATGCAGTCACTCCGGATCGGTCGCCGTCGGCTCCGCAACCTGGCTTGTGCCGGCGCGGCCGCGGGGGTCCTCGCCGTCGGCCCCGTGGCCGACGCCGCGCCGGCCGGGTCACGGGCGGGCATGAGCAGCCCCCTGCCGGGTCCGGTCTCCGTGTCGACCCCGTTCGATCCGCCCGCGCAGCGATGGCTCCCGGGGCACCGCGGGGTGGATCTGGCCGGCACGGTGCTCGCGTCGGTCCGCGCGCCCGCGGACGGCACGGTCCTGTTCGCGGGGGCCGTGGGAGGGCGACCGGTCCTGTCGATCGACCACGGTGGCGGCGTGCGCACCACGTACGAACCGGTGCGCGCCACTGTCCGGGCCGGAGATCACGTCGTCGAGGGTGTGGAGGTGGGCCGGCTCCTCGCCGGCCACCACGGGTGTCCGGTCGAAGCGTGCCTGCACTGGGGCGCGCGTGTGACGTCGGGTGACCCGTCCGGTGACGACGACGACTACGTCGATCCGCTGTCACTGCTCGCGGACTCCGAACGGCCGATCCGCCTCAAGCCCACACGTCCCGGAGACGGAGCCGGCTGACGCCCGGGCCGCACTCCCCGCTCAGGCGCGGGGGTGGGCTCCGCGGTAGGCGGCCCGGAGGCGGTCCGCCGAGACGTGCGTGTAGATCTGGGTGGTCGCCGGGGTGGAGTGCCCGAGGAGCTCCTGTACGTGCCGCAGGTCCGCGCCGCCCTCCAGCAGATGTGTCGCCGAACTGTGCCTCAGCGCGTGGGGCGAGACCCGGGGGGCGCCCGGCGTGGCCGCGGTGACCTCGTTGACGATCCGCCGCGCGGCCCGGGGGTCGAGTCGCCCCCCGCGCGCCCCGAGCAACAGGGACGGGCCGGACCGGGCGGTGGCCAACGCCGGGCGGCCGCCGTCGAGCCAGGCACGCAGTGCCCGGTCCGCGGGCGGGCCGTACGGGACGGCGCGCTCCCGGTCGCCCTTGCCCACCACCCGCAGCAGGCGACGCTCGGTGTCGACGTCGTCCACGTCGAGCCCGCACAGTTCGGCGACCCGGATACCGCAGGAGTACAGCAGTTCCACGACCAGCCGGTCGCGCAGGGCGATCGGGTCCCCCTCGGCCGCGCCGAGCTCGGTGGTACGGATCGTCTCGGCCGCCTGGTCGAGGTCGAGCACCTCGGGCAGATGGCGACGGGCGCGGGGCGCCTCGAGCCGGGCCGCGACATCGGTCGGTACGAGGCCGGTCCGTGCGGCCCACCCGCTGAAGGATCGGGCTGCCGCGACACGGCGGGCGACGGTCGACCTGGCGGCCCCCGCACCGACTTGGGCGGCGAGCCACCCGCGCAGGGCGGGGAGGGTGAGTGCCCCGCGCAGGTCCGCCGCGGTGGAGGGTCCGTCGGTGTCCCGGGCGAGGTGGGCGAGCAGGCCGCGGACGTCGGAGCGGTAGGAGCGGACCGTCGCCTCGGACCGGGAGCGACCGGTGCGCAGGTAGTCCGCGAAGTCGTCGACCACGCCCCCGAACGGCTCGGACCGAGCGCCCCCATCACTCTCAGACGTGCTCACCGGCCCCATGGGTACCAATTGTCTCCCTCGCGTGGGGCCGGCGCAAGCACGCCGGGCCGGGCCAGCCGGGCCGTGCCAGCCGGGCCAGCCGGACCACGCGACGGGGTCACGACACGGGGAAGGTCATCTGCACCCCGCCATCCCGGCACCGGCGCCACCCCTCCGGGCCCCGTACAGCCGCCCCGGAGGCCAGGAGCCGGCCGAGGACGGCCCTAGCCGTGACGGGTGCGATTCCCGCCGAGGCCGCGATCTCGGCGGGCTCGGCGCCACCCGAGGTGGGCAGCGCCTCGAGGATCCGCCTGGTCGCGTCGTCCAACCCGTCCCACGCGCCGGGCTCACCCCTGGGGGGCGGCGCCGTCTCCCCCATCCGACCTGCGAGCTCGACAACGTCCGACGTCCGAGAGACCAGCACGGCACCCCGCTCCCGGAGCAGCAGGTGACACCCGACCGACGCGACCGACGTGACCGGCCCCGGTACCGCGCCGACAGGGCGGTCCAGCGCGGTGGCCCACGCCGCCGTGCTCAGCGCACCGCTCCGGGCAGCCGCCTCCACCACCACGGAGGCGCCGGTCAACGCCGCGATGATCCGGTTCCGGTCGAGGAAGCGATACCGCGTCACCCCGGTCCCGGGGGGCTGCGCGGAGATCACCGCGCCGGTCTCCGCGATCTCGCGCAGCATCGCGTCGTTCCCGCGCGGGTAGAGCCGATCCACGCCACCGGCGAGGACCGCGATCGTGGTGCCGCGAACCCCGAGGACGGCGCGGTGCGCTGCTGCATCGATCCCGAAGGCCCCACCCGAGACGACCGTGAACCCCTCGGCGGACACCCCGGCACCCAGGTCGGCGGTCACCGCCCTCCCGTACGGAGTGGGCGCCCTGGTCCCGACGAGAGCGACCGACCTGCCCAACACCCTGACCGGGTCTGCGGGGCCACGCCACCACAGCCCAAGCGGGCGCAACGCGGTGGGCACCCCGCCCGTCCCGGCGCGACGTCGTCCGCGTGGACGGTCCAGGGGCTCGAGGGCGAACCCCGGCCAACCCGGGTCACCGGGCACGAGGAGCCGGGCGTCCACCTCGTGGGCTGCCTCGAGCAGCCGCTCCCCGTCGACGAGGTCCCGCCGTGCCTCGGTCTGGGCCGCCACCGCGTCACCGGCCCGACCGGCGCGGATCAATTCCCGTGCCCGCACCGGCCCCACCGAGTCCACCAGGTCCCACAGCTGCGCGGTCGGGCGCTCGGTCACCGCGCCCAGGTAGGCGTAGGCCGCGCGCACCTCCGACGACACCACCGATCCCTGCTCCCGTTCCACCGGCATCACTCCTCCCCTCTCAGCACGAGCGCCTCCGCCACGTGCGGCTCCCCCGGCACTGTGGCCCCGTCCAGGTCGGCGACCGTCCACGCGAGGCGCAGACACCGGTCGACCCCGCGGGGTGACAACACCCCGTGTGCCAGTGCCCGGTCCAGGGGGTGCAGCGCCCGACGATCGAGCCCCCATACGGATCGCAGGACGCGGCCGGGGACCTCGGCGTTCGCCCGCGCACCGGCGGCCTCCGGGCACCCCGCCCACCTCTCGGCGGCGGCCGCCCTCGCCGTCGACACCCTCGTCCGTACCGCGGCGGTGTCCTCGCCCTCTTCCACGGCGAACAGCCCGGACCCGAGCGGCAGCGTCCGTGCGGCGATGTCGATCCGGTCGCGCAACGGCCCGGTCAGCGACCGTCCGTAGCGCCGCCGGGCGTCGGGGGTGCAGCTACAGGCATCTGGCCGCGCACTGCCACACGGGCAGTCGTTCGCCGCCAGCACCAGCTGGAATCGGGCCGGGAAGACGGAGATTCCGTCGCGCCTGGCGATCCGCACCTCGCCGTCCTCGAGTGGAGTGCGAAGGCTGTCCAGCACCCGGCCGGGAAACTCCGCGCATTCGTCGAGGAACAGCACCCCACGATGCGCGAGCGTCACCGCGCCCGGGCGTGCGACGTTGTTGCCCCCGCCGACGAGGGCGGCCACCGAGGCCGAATGGTGGGGCGCCACGAACGGCGGTCGGCGTAGCAGCGGGTCGCGCGCCGCGAGCCGCCCCATCACCGAGTGGATCGCAGTCGCCTCGAGGGCGTCCCGCTCCCCCAGGTCCGGCAGCAACCCCGGCAGCCGCCGAGCCAACATGGTCTTACCGGTCCCGGGGGCCCCGCGCAGTAGCACGGCGTGCCCTCCGGCGGCGGCCACCTCGACTGCGCGCCGACAGTCGTCCTGCCCGTGCACCTCGGCGAGATCGGTGTGGGACCGTCCGTTCACCGCGCGGGGCTCCGGGGCGTCCGTGACCAGGACGCCCGCACCCCGGCACCACGCCGCGAGCATCGCGAGCGAGTCCACCCCTGCGGTGTCGATGCCACTGACCAGCCGGGCCTCCGCGAGGTTCGCGGCGGGGACGATCGCCCGGGTCAACCCGGCGTCGCGCGCCGCGAGCACGGCGGGAAGCACCCCGCGTACCGACCGGACCCGACCGTCCAACGCCAGCTCCCCCACCAGCAGGGTGCCGTCGAATCCCGCCCCGGGCAGCTCTCCGGACGCGGTCAGCGTCCCCACCGCGAGCGACAGGTCGAACCCCGACCCCCTCTTCGGCAGCGCCGCCGGGGACAGCGACAGCACGACCTTGCCCGGAGGCCAGGTCAGTCCGCTGTTGACCACCGCAGCCCGCATCCGCTCGCGCGCCTGCAACACCGCCGAGTCCGGCAACCCCACGATGCTGACCCCGGGCAACCCGCGGCCCACGTCGGCCTCGACCTCCACCAGCTGTCCACCGACTCCCTGCAGTGTGACAGCCCACGTCCGACCGAGCGCCACGGTTACAGCACGTCCTCGAACAGCTCGAGACGGGGCCGAGTCGGGTCCGCCAGGTCCACGCCCACCACGTCGAAGCAGACCTGGCGCCAGCGGCCCGGGTTCTCGGAGAGCCAGTGGGCGGCCAACCGCCGCAGACGCCGCTGCTTGTCCGGGGTCACCGACTCGGCGGGAGTGCCGAAGCCCGTCCCCGTGCGCGCCCGGACCTCGACGAATCGCAGCCGCCCCCCGGCATCCAACACCACCAGGTCGAGCTCGCCGGCCCGGCACCGCCAGTTCCGGCTGATGACCACCCCGCCCCGGGCCTGCATCAGTCCCGCCGCGTGTTCCTCACCGAGTCGCCCCGTCCGTCGGCGTGGATCCACACCGTCCCCGGCCGCCTCGCCGCCCGCCGCCTCGTCCCCCGTCATCGCCAGCCCTCCCGGCCGCCCGGTCCGTCCGGGCCCGCCAGGGCTCACCCTGCCGGACGGAAACGGCCCGACCCGCTGGTCGCGGATCGGGCCGGGGGCGCCCTGTGGAAGCGGCGCGGGCTGTGGAGAACGGGAGCCGGGTGCTACTCCGGGAGCCGCAGTTCAGGCTTGTCGAGTTCCTCGATGTTGACGTCCTTGAAGGTCAGCACCCGAACGTACTTGACGAAACGTGCAGGTCGGTACATGTCCCACACCCACGCGTCGGACATCCTCACGTCGAAGTAGACCTCGCCGTCCGCCGACCGGGGGATCAGCTCGACGGCGTTGGCGAGGTAGAAGCGCCGCTCCGTCTCGACGACGTAGGTGAACTGGCCGACGATGTCGCGGTACTCGCGGTAGAGCGAGAGCTCCATCTCGGTCTCGTAGTTCTCCAGATCCTCGGCGCTCATCTCGTGCTGCTCCTCGAATGCGCCTGCGCGGCGCGACGGACGTTGGCGTACGACATCCGATGGATGCCGCTGGGACCGAGCTGCTCGATCGCCCTGGCGTGACTCACGGTGCTGTACCCCTTGTGGGCGGCGAAACCGTACCCCGGGTACCGCGAGTCGAGGTCCACCATAATCCGATCCCGCGTGACCTTCGCGAGGACACTCGCGGCGGCGATGGATGCGACCACTGCATCACCCCCGATCACGGACGTGGACTGACATCCGAGCCCGTCGACCGCGAAGCCGTCGGTCAGCACGAAACCGGGTGCCGGGTCGAGGGCGGCGACCGCCCGGCGCATCCCCTCCAGATTGCACCGGTGGATCCCGCGCATGTCGATCCGGTCCGGCTCGATCACCACCACACTCAGCGCCGACGCCCTGCGCAGGATCACGTCGTGCAGTCGCTCACGGGTGGCGGCGGTGAGCTTCTTCGAGTCATCCAGGTCGGCCAGGTCGGGGTGGAGCCGGTTCCCCAACACGCAGGCCGCCACCACCAGTGGGCCCGCACAGGAACCGCGTCCGGCCTCGTCGACACCGGCGACCGGGCCGAGACCTCGACGGGCGAGGGCTGCCTCCAACGCCAGGCGGCCGTCGCGACGGGTCACCCGGACCCGGCCGGGAAGGGCGACATCCCGGGGCCGCTGCGGTCGTGCCCGGCTCACCCCGCGTTGATGTCCGGGGAGGGGACCGTCCCGATCCGGCTGAACGGGAGGATGATCGCCCGGACTTTGCCGATGATGTTCTCCTCGGGCACGGTTCCCTGGAACTCGTCACCCATGTGGAAGCGGGAGTCCGCGGAGTTGCCGCGGTTGTCCCCCATCACCCAGTAGTTGCCCTCGGGGACCGTAACCGGACCGAAGGCACAGTTGAGCGGGTTCCCCGCCGGCGACGGGGTCTCGTTGAGGTACGGCTCGTCCAGCGGCTGACCGTCGACGAGCAGTGCACCATCCGGGGAGCAGCCCCCGACGGTCTGGCCCCCCACCGCGACGATGCGCTTGACCATGTCGTTCTGGTCGGGTGGGACGATGCCGATCACGCCGCCGATGTTCTGCAGGGTCCTGATGACCTGATTGTCCGACCGGATGGACTGGTACCCCTCGTTCCACGAGTCGGGCCCCTCGAAGACCACCACGTCCCCGGGTTCGGGGTCTCCGAACCGGTAGGTGATCTTGTCGACGAAGATGCGGTCCCCCGTGCAGCCCGCGCAGCCGTGCAGGGTGGGTTCCATGGACTCCGACGGGATCTGGTAGACGCGTCCGACGAAGGTCTGGAAGACGAACACCAGGACGAGTGCGATCACCACCAGCAGCGGGATCTCGATGTACCAGGGCTGGCCCTTCTTCTCGACGCGGCGAGCCGGGGCCCCGTCGTTACGGGACCCCGGCTCGGCGGCGTCATGTCCAGGCGTATCGGTGCTGCTCACCCGGATGAGCGTAGTCGATCCCGCACCGCCGACGGCGGCCGAGTCCGACCGGCTCTACACGGTCAGCGCTTCTCCTTGATCTTCGCGGCCTTGCCACGGAGTGCACGCAGGTAGTACAGCTTCGCGCGACGCACGTCGCCGCGGACCAGGACGTCGATGCGGTCGATCGTGGGCGAGTGCACGGGGAACGTGCGCTCGACGCCGACGCCGAACGAGACCTTGCGGACGGTGAAGGTCTCGCGGACGCCACCGCCCTGGCGACGGATCACGACGCCCTTGAAGACCTGGACGCGCTCCTTCGAGCCCTCGATGACCTTGACGTGCACGTCGAGCGTGTCGCCGGGGCGGAAGTCCGGGATGTCGTCGCGGAGCGACTTGTTGTCGATGAAGTCGAGAGTGTTCATTGTGTTCCTTGCATGTCAGGAATGAGGACAGAGGACCCTGGCGCCCGCCCGCAGGCGGGACGACCGGTTCGTGCCCCGGATCAGCGCGACCGTCAGCGGAGACACGTGGTGCCCGGAAGGTCAACCTCGCTAGTGTGCCATCCGCTACTCGGCGGACCCAAATCACCCGGCCGGAGGAACCCAACCGAAGTCCGAGAGCGTCGCCAGGTCGGCCTTGTCCAGCTCGGCCGACCCGAGGAGGTCGGGCCTCCGCTCGGCTGTGCGTCTCAGCGACTCCTCGCGGCGCCACCGCGCGATCCTGGCGTGATCGCCACTCTTGAGGACTTCGGGCACCGGCCGGTCGCGCCACACCTCGGGCCGGGTGAAACTGGGGCCCTCGAGCAGGCCGTCGGAGAAGGAGTCCTCCTCATGGCTGCGCCGGTTCCCCAGCACCCCGGGTAGGAGGCGGATGACGGCCTCCGCGATGACGAGCACCGCCACCTCGCCCCCGATGAGGACGTAGTCGCCGATGCTGACCTCCTCGACGTCCATCCGCGTGGACGCCTCGTCGACGACGCGCTGGTCTATGCCCTCGTAGCGACCACACGCGAACAGCAGGTGGCGTCGACGGGCGTAGCGGTGCGCGTCAGCCTGGGAGAACGGTCGTCCGGCGGGCGTCGGGACTATCAGGAGTGGGCGGGTCTGACCGTCCCCCTGCTCGCTCATCGCAGTCCCCTGCGGCGGCACGAGGTCGTCCAGCGCTTCGCCCCACACCGTCGGGCGCATGACCATGCCCGGTCCACCGCCGAACGGGGTGTCGTCGACCGACTTGTGGACGTCGTGGGTCCAGCCCCGGAGGTCGTGAACGGCGACGTCGACTATGCCCCGGTCGGCGGCCCGACCGATCAACGCCAACTGCAGCGGGGCGAGGTACTCGGGGAAGACCGTGATGACGTCGAGGTGCATGAGCGGACCGTCCCCACCGTCGGGGAGAGCGGTCACGACGTCCCCAGGTCGAGCAGCCCCTCCGGCGGGTCGATGACGCACGTCCGCGCGACGAGGTCCACCTCGGGGACCATCTCGGAGACGAACGGGACCAAGGCGTCTCCTCCGTCGGCCAGCCGGATGGCCAGGAGTTCGCCGGCCGCGGTGTGCACGATCTCGGTCACCTCGCCGAGGGTGGCACCCGAGGTGTCGAGCACCCGCAGTCCCACCAGTTGATGGTCGTGGTATTCGTCCGGGTCCTCCGGATCCTCCAGCGCATCCGAGTCGACGAGCAGCAGCATGCCGCGGAGTGCGTCCGCGGTGTCCCGATCGCCGACGCCTTCCAGACGCACCAGAAGCCGCCCGGAATGCTGCCGGGCGGCTTCGATGGTGACGTCGCGGTCGGTGGCCCGATCACCCCGACCGACCCGCCCGACGAGTCGGGTCCCCACGGCGAATCGATCCTCGGGTGAATCGGTGCGAACCTCCACCACCAGTTCGCCGCGGACGCCGTGCGATTTGACGACGCGTCCCACGACGAGCTCCATGATGGTCCAGGTCCTCCGATTGCCGACGTGTACGGGCGGGGTCAGCGGTCGGTGTCGACCACGTCGACCCGGACACCGTCGCCGCCGACGGCGGAGACGATGGTCCGGATCGCGGAGGCGGTACGGCCACCCCGACCGATGACACGGCCGAGATCCTCGGGCGCGACGGCCACACGGATCACGGTGCCGCGCCGACCACCACTCGACCGGACGGACACCGCGTCGGGGTCCGACACGATTCCGCGGACGAGGTGGTCGACGGCGTCGACGACCATGTCATTCATCTGTCTCAGGCCTCGGCGGTCTCGGCGTCAGCCGACGCGGCCTCGCCCTCGCCGGACTCGGCGGCCTTCGCGGCCTCCTGCTCGGCCTTCTTGGCCTCGTCCTTCTTCGCCTTCTCGGCCTTGCGCTTGGCGGTGATGGCCTCAGCGGACGGCTCGCCCTGGGCGTCCTCGAGGGCCTTGTTGAACAGGTCCAGCTTCGAGGGCTTGGGCTCGGCGGTCTTCAGGGTGCCCTCGGCGCCCTCGATCCCCTTGAACTTCTGCCAGTCGCCGGTGATCTTGAGCAGCTGCTCGACGGCCTCGGTGGGCAGGGCGCCGACACCGAGCCAGTACTGCGCGCGCTCGGAGTCGATCTGGATGAAGCTCGGCTCCTCCTTGGGGCGGTAGAGACCGATGGTCTCGATGGCGCGCCCGTCGCGGCGGGTGCGGGCGTCGGCGACGACGACCCGGTACTGCGGGTTACGGATCTTGCCGAGGCGGGTGAGCTTGATCTTGACGGCCATGAGGCGTCTCGCTTTCTGTTGCGGGTCACGTGGCGATTCAGCGGCGCCCGCCCTGCTGGCGGGGCCCGGTTTCGCCTTCCGGGTGACCGCCGTTCGGCACGGACCCACGAGGGTCCACCGGTGACGGCGTCCAGCGGACCAGTCTAGACAGGCCGGGACGGTGGGCACCAATCGACGCGTCGGACGGACCGGTCAGCGCTTGGGGAACTTCAGGTCGTTGAGGTCGATCCCCTCCAGCCCCGGCGGGAGCTGGTCGAGTCCGGGCGGCAACTGGGACAGGTCGGGCATCCCGCCGGGCGGCATACCGGGCATCCCGGGCGGCATCCCCGGCATCCCCCCGGGCATCATCCCCCGCTGCTTGGGCGGGGTGGGACCGCGGCCCTTCCCCTTGCCCTTGCCCTTCTTGCCCTTGCGCTGGTTCTTGCGTCCCGCCCCGGGCATCCCCATCTGGCCCGCCATGCGGCTCATCATCTTGCGGGCCTCGAAGAACCGGTCGACCAACTGGTTGACGTCGGTGACCGTGACCCCCGAACCGTTCGCGATGCGCTGGCGGCGCGAGCCGTTGATGATCTTCGGGTCCGCGCGCTCCTCGGGGGTCATGCCGCGGATGATCGCCTGGATGCGGTCCAGGTACTTCTCGTCGATGTCGCCGACGGCGGCCTTCATCTCCTTGCCGCCGGGCAGCATGCCGAGCAGGTTCCCGATGGGCCCCATCTTGCGGATCATCAACATCTGGTCGAGGAAGTCCTCGAGCGTGAGCTCGCCGGAGCCGATCTTCGCGGCGGTCTTCTCCGCTTCCTGCGCGTCGAAGACCGTCTCCGCCTGCTCGATGAGCGAGAGCACGTCGCCCATCCCGAGGATGCGGCTGGCCATGCGGTCGGGGTGGAAGACGTCGAAGTCTTCGAGCTTCTCGCCGTCGGACGCGAACATGATCGGCGTCCCGGTGAGCTCGCGGACGCTCAGCGCGGCGCCACCGCGGGCGTCACCATCGAGCTTGGTGAGCACGACACCGGTGAAGCCGACGCCCTCACGGAAGGCCTCGGCCGTGACCACCGCGTCCTGACCGATCATCGCGTCCAGGACGAAGAAGGTCTCGTGGGGCTGGACGGCATCCCGGATCCCCCGGGCCTGGGCCATCATCTCCTCGTCGATGCCGAGTCGACCGGCGGTGTCGACGATCACGACGTCGTGCATCTTGGCGCGGGCGTGAGCCAATCCGCGCTGCGCGACGGACACCGGCTCCTGGACACCGATCACCTCGCCGTCGCCCCCGACGGAGGTCCCGGGGTGCGGGGCGAAGGTGGGTACTCCGGCACGCTCACCGACGATCTGCAGCTGGTCGACCGCTCCCGGCCGCTGCAGGTCACAGGCCACCAGGAGCGGTGTGTGCCCCTGCCCCTTGAGCCAGTGCGCCAGTTTGCCCGCCAGGGTGGTCTTACCCGCGCCCTGCAGACCCGCCAGCATGATGACCGTCGGGGGCTGCTTGGCGAACTCGATCCGCCGCTCCTCCCCGCCGAGGATGGCGGTGAGTTCGGCGTCGACGATCTTGACGACCTGCTGGGCGGGGTTGAGCGCCTCGGAGACCTCCGCGCCCTTGGCACGCTCCTTGACCCGCGCGATGAACTCGCGCACCACCGGCAGGGCGACGTCGGCCTCGAGCAGTGCCAGGCGGATCTCGCGGGCCGTCGCGTCGATGTCGGCGTCGCTGAGCCGACCTTTTCCGCGCAGGTCCTTGAGCGCACCTGTGAGGCGGTCGGACAAGGATTCGAACACGGCAACAGCTCCCTGGTTCGCGGCCCGGGAGCGCGCACGGTTCCCGGTGTCGTCGGCGACGACTGATCACAGGGTATCGGCATGCGCCCCGGCGGGCGTCGTGGGATCACGTCGTGGCAGCAACGCCTCCACCTGACCGGCCGTACTCAACACCGCTCCGGGGCCGGAGAGCGCGAACACGTCCTCCACGGCCGCTCCCCTGGTGCGCACCACCACCCAGTCGATGCGGGCGCCGGCTTCGATGATCGCGGCCACGACCCGTGCGAACAGGCCGGGCCGGTCCTCCGACCGCACCTCCATCAGCACGCCGTCGGCGTCGGTCCGGTGCGAGATCAGGACGGAGGATCTGGCCTGCGGGGGTCCGATCGCCAGCGCCGCCCCCCGGGACAGCGCGGCGCGAAGCGGCCCGGGGAGCCCGGAGTCGATCGAGCGGCGCAGATCCTGCCGGAGTACGCGTCCGTCCACCGGGTCTCCGAAGCGGGTGGAGACCGTCATCCTCGCGCGCATCCCGCCCGGGGGACGCAGGTCGATCTCCGCGTCCACGATCTCCAGCCTGTGGGCGGCCAGGACCTCCGCGGTCACCGCGAGCGAGCGGCCCCCGCCGGGGACGACGAGAGTGACCTCGTGTGTGGTGCCGGTGTCCGCCGCCCGGAGGTCCACCACGACGTCCGGCGGACCGTGCCGCCGAGAGGCGTTCACAGTCGGCGCCTGCACCGCGGCGGGACGGGGGCCGAGCGCCTTGCCGCAGGCCGCCACGAGCGCGGCGTGGGCCCCGGCACGGCCTGTGGTCCAGACCGTCGGCCCGGTCGCGAGCGAGTCCGCCTCGGTGAGCGCGGCCAACACGTCGAGGGCGACGGCGTCCCGGTCCAGCGCGGTGAGCACGGCCTCGGCGGTGGCGGGGTCGGCGGGGTCGCGTCTCGCGGCGGTCGCGGGGAGCAGCAGATGGTGCCTCACGATGCGCGTGAGGGTCTCGGTGTCGCGGCCCCCGAGGCCCATCCGCGCGCAGATCGGGCGGATCATGTCCGCCCCGTTCTCGCTGTGGTCGCCGTCCCGGCTCTTCCCGAGGTCGTGCAGGAGCGCCGCGAGCAGCAGGAGGTCCGCGCGTGCGACGGAGGTGGTGAGTCGGGACGCCTCCACGGCCGTCTGCACCAGGTGCCTGTCGACCGTGTAGATGTGCGCGCGGTCGCGGGCGGGCAGATCCCGCACCCCCGCCCATTCCGGTAGCAGCCGTTCCCACAACCCGCACCGGTCGAGCGCCTCGTGCACGGGGATCTGCGCCTCACCCGAGCCCAGGAGCACGAGCAGGTCCGACAGGGCCTCCGCCGGCCACTGACCGTCCGGGACGGGGCAGCGTTCGGCGAGGACACCGAGGGTGGAGGTCGCGATCGGCAGCCCGAACCGGGCCGCGGCCGCGGCCACCCGCAGCGCCAGCCAGGGGTCGTCGGCCGCGCGGGCCGCGCGGGCGAGCGTCACCTCCCCCGCATGTTCCACCACCCCGTCGTCGAGGGGCCGACGGACAGGCGACCTCCGCAGCAGGCCGGTCAGTCCCCGGGAGGACAGCGCCGCGCACGAGCCACGGATCGCCTGGTCCGCGGTGAACGCGATCGTCCGGGAGGCGTCACTCAGCGCCCGGGCGAGATCGAACCGGTCCCCCAGGCCCAGCGCCTCGCCGACCTCGTCCCCGTACTCGGCGTGCAGCACCTCGCGGGGGCGTCCGCTCACCCGGTGTAGTTCGGTCCGGGCGTCCAGCACCAGCCGGTGCGCGCGCGCCATCCCACCGGGGACCACGGGCCGACCGTCGCTGAGGTGGGCCAGGCCCAGGGCCGCGACCAGCTGCGCGTCGCGGAGCCCACCGGCCCCGTTCTTCAGGTCGGGTTCGCTGCGGTGCGCGATCACCCCGGCCCGGTGGCGCCGGGCGGCCGCCGCGTCGACGAGGTCGTCGAAGCGGGAGGCGATCTGGTCCCGCCACTGCCGGCGGGCGCCGTCCACGACGAGCGCTCCCAGATCCGCGTCGCCAGCGATCACGCGCGCGTCCAGCAGACTCAGCCCGACGGAGACGTCGGCAGCGGCCACGGCCAGGCACTGGTCGACCGTGCGGACACTGTGGTCGAGTCCGACGCCGGAATCCCACAGCGGGTACCACAGTGCGTCGGCCAGCTCGCCCACGTCACGGTCCGGCCGCCGCTCGTGAACCAGGACGAGGTCCAGATCCGAGTGTGGCAGAACCTCCCGGCGTCCCAACCCGCCAAACGCGATGAGGGCGAACCCCGACCCCGGGCCGATCCCGGCCTCGTCGGCGAGCCGTCCCAGCTCCATCTCGTAGAGCTCGCACAGGGCGTCCCTCAACGGCGCGGCGGGCAGGCTCTCACGCGGGGCGGAGAGGATCCGCTCGCGTCCCGCCCGCAGCGCCGTGGCGCGCTCGCCGTCGGCCGTGACCGCCATGGCACTCCCCTTCCCTCATCCGTCGGGTCCACAATGTCGCCTCCATGTCACCGCCTCGGGGCGTACAGGTTTCACCTTTGTGAACGGCTGCGCACGGTCTGCGCGGGACCGGGCGAGGGTGGCGTCCGCAGTACACGACGGCGCGCGGCCGCCCCTGTGACGGGGCGACCGCGCGCCGGGTTCTGCCCGAGGGTCAGATCGCGGACGTGCCCTCCTCACCGGTGCGGACGCGCACGATGCTCTCGACGGGGGTCACCCAGACCTTGCCGTCGCCGATCTTTCCGGTCCGGGCCGCGTCGACGATCAGTTGGACCGCGGTGCCGGCGGTCTCGTCGTCGACC
The DNA here is from genome assembly GCF_017168155.1 of Dietzia sp. KRD202. NCBI lineage: Bacteria > Bacillati > Actinomycetota > Actinomycetes > Mycobacteriales > Dietziaceae > Dietzia > Dietzia sp. KRD202. The sequence goes on from NZ_JABFAN010000005.1 coordinate 166,092, forward strand.
ACCACCTCCACCCTGATCTTGGGGACGAAGTCCACGGCGTACTCGGCGCCGCGGTAGACCTCGGTGTGGCCCTTCTGGCGTCCGTATCCCTGGACCTCGCTGATGGTGAGGCCGTGGATACCGGCCTGCTCCAGTGCTGCCTTGACGTCGTCGATCGTGAACGGTTTGACGATCGCGGTGACGAGCTTCATGTCGTGGGTTCCTTTCGAAGGGGTCGGCTCAGCGGATGAGCGCGTTGGTGGAGGCCTCGTACGCGCTCTCGGCGTGCTGGGCACCGTCGATGCCCGCCTGCTCGTCGGCCTTGTCGATCCTCCAGCCGAGCGGCCGGCAGATCGCCCAGGCGATCGCGGTCATGATCGCGGTGAACACGAGGGCGGCCACGGCGATCACGATCTGGACCACCAGGAGTCGCCAGCCATCCGCGGAGTAGAACATTCCCGCGTCCGTTCCGAAGGTGCCGGTGGCGAACAGGCCAATGGCGATGGTGCCCCAGAGTCCTGCGACCAGGTGCACGCCCACCACGTCCAGGGCGTCGTCGTAGCCGAAGCGGTGCTTGAGGCCCACGGCCAGCGCGGACAGCACGCCCGCGATCGCACCGAGGGCGATCGCGCCGAGCGGGTGGACGGAACCGGCGGCGGGGGTGATGGCCACGAGGCCGGCGACCACGCCGGATGCGGCACCGAGGCTGGTGGCGTGGCCGTCACGGATACGCTCCGCGAGGAGCCAGCCGAGCATCGCGGCGGCGGTGGCGGCGGTGGTGTTGACCCACGCCAGGCCCGCCGCGCCGTTGGCACCGAACGCGGAACCGGCGTTGAACCCGAACCAGCCGAACCACAGCAGGGCGGCGCCGAGCATGACCAGCGGCAGGTTGTGCGGGCGGTAGGCGGTGCGACCGAACTCGAGCCGCTTGCCGACGAGCAGGACCAGGACGAGCGCGGCCATACCGGCGTTGATGTGCACGACGGTTCCGCCGGCGAAGTCGACGGGCGCCACGGCGGCGGTCAGCCCGCCCTCGCCGTCGTCGACGGTCCCGAAGATCATGGCCGCCAGTCCGCTGTCCGAGTGGGAGAGCAGTCCGCCGCCCCACACCATGTGGGCGAGCGGGAAGTACGCCAGGGTCACCCAGACGCCGACGAACGCCAGCCAGGTGCCGAACCGGGCGCGCTCGGCGATCGCGCCCGAGATGAGCGCGACGGTGATGATCGCGAAGGTCACCTGGAAGGCGACGTCGACGACCTGCGGGTAGGCGCCGGAGCCGGAGACCGCCCATTCGGTGGCGTCACCGATCACCCCGGAGAGCCCGAACATTTCGAAGGGGTTGGCGAACAGCCCCAGGACCGACTCGCTGCCGTAGGACATCGACCATCCCCACAGCAGGTAGATCACGCCGACCACGCCCATCGCGCCGAACGACATCATCATCATGTTCAGCACGGACTTCTGCCGGGACATGCCGCCGTAGAAGAGCGCCAGGGCGGGCGTCATGAGCAGTACCAGGGATGCTGCGATGAGCATCCAGGCCGTGTCTCCCGTATCGATCTCCGGCGTCGCCTCCTGGGCGAGCAACGCGACACTGTCACCTATCACGGTGCGGTCCTCCTCGTCTCGTACGTGGTGAGCGACTCTTCGCTCCCCGTCGACATGAAGATTTCCTTGGTCGTGTTGCACCGGATGCGCCGTGATGTTTCGGGGCTGTAACGCGCCCGGGTCCCAGGTTCCGGTCGTGTGTCCTGGCCGCCCGGTCGCGTATCCCGGTCGCGAATCCCGGGACCTACGTGCCGAGAAGTGCGTCGACGAACGCCTCGGGGGTGAACGGCGCGAGGTCGTCGGCGCCCTCGCCCAGTCCGACGAGCTTCACCGGCACCCCCAACTCGTGCTGGACCTGGAACACGATGCCGCCCTTGGCGGTGCCGTCGAGCTTGGTGAGCACGACGCCGGTGATGTCGACGACCTCCTTGAACACGCGCGCCTGCATGAGCCCGTTCTGTCCGGTGGTGGCGTCGATCACCAACAGGACCTCGTCGACGGGGGTCTTCTTCTCCACCACTCGTTTGACCTTGCCGAGCTCGTCCATGAGGCCGGTCTTGGTGTGGAGCCGACCGGCGGTGTCCACGAGCACGGCGTCCACGCCGGTCTCGACCCCGCGGGTCACCGCGTCGAAGGCGACGGAGGCGGGATCCGCGCCCTCCTTGCCGCGGACGACCTCGGCGCCCACCCGCTCGGCCCAGGTCTGGAGCTGATCCGCCGCGGCGGCGCGGAACGTGTCCGCCGCGCCGAGGAGGATCTCACGACCGTCGGCGACGAGGACGCGGGCGAGTTTGCCGGTTGTGGTGGTCTTGCCGGTGCCGTTGACGCCGACGACGAGGAGGACGGCCGGCGTCCCGTCGTTCGGCAGCGCACGCAGCGAGCGGTCGAGTTCGGGGTGGAGGTTGTCGATGAGGGTCTGCCGCAGCAGATCGCGCACCTCGGCCTCGGTGCGGACCTGTCGGGTGGCGATCTCCGCCCGCAGGCGGTCCACGACGAGCTCGGTGGTGGCCGAACCGAGGTCGGCCATGATCAGCGTGTCCTCGATCTCCTCCCAGGCGTCCTCGTCGAGATCGCCGGCGCCGAGGAGACCCAGCAGGCCCTGGCCCACGGTGTTCTGCGACCGCGCGAGGCGGCCCCGCAGGCGGTCGAGGCGGCCGGCGGCCGGGTCGATGCGCTCGACCGGGGCGACCGGCTCCGGGGTCCCGGTCACCGTCTCCGGGGGCGCCGGGATCTCCTCGTCGGGCACCTCGGGCGGGACCACGACGGGCTCGACCGGGGCGGGCTCGACGACCTCGGTGGCCTCGGTCGGGCCGGGATCGACGTCCGGCTCGGGCGCGGGGACGGCTGTCTCGGGCGCGGTGTCCGGCGCGGTCGCAGGTTCGGCGGCGGGGGCCGCCCCCGTCGCAGCGGACGGCGGCGCGGGGGGCCGTGGGGCCGGTGTCGCCGGCGGCAGGTCCTCCCGCGGCGTCGGGTCACGGCGCACCGGCTCCCTGGGCGGGGCCGCCGTGGCGCCGCCCCCTCCCTGGGCGAACGAGAACCCCGTCCCGGCCTGATAGTTGCCGGAGCGCTCCTCGCGGGTGAGCTCCTTGCGCTCGGCGGCCCTGGTGAGGGAGATCTGCCGCTTCTTGCGCAGCTGCAGACCCACGACGAGGGCGATGATGGCCAGCAGCAGCACCGCGGCGACGGCGATGATGATCCAGGTGGTGGTAGTCACGGTGCCCAGTATGGCCGACCGCACCCGTTGCCATCTCGGTCCCGGGGGGCTGTGGCGGACCTAGACTGGCGCCTGTCGTCGTCCGGGGAGGAGCCCACGTGGTCGAGCTCGCCGCCCAGCCAGGGGGTACGTCCGTACGCCAGCGCCCCCTCCGCCGGGCCCCGGCCCCGCCCACCTGGCTCGCCAAGACCATCATGGCGGTGACGGGGTTGCTCTTCACCGCCTTCGTGGTGGTGCACATGGTCGGCAATCTCAAAGTGTTCGGCGGGGCCACGGGTTTCGACGCCTACGCCGCGTGGCTGCGGACGTTGCTGTACCCCCTCGTCCCCCACGAGGGCGTCCTGTGGGCGTTGCGCGTCGTGCTGGTCCTGGGTCTGGTGGCGCACGTCTGGTGCGCGGTGGTGTTGGTGCGGCGCTCCCACGCGTCCGCGGGCCCGCACCGCCGGCGGACGGGGCTGACGGCGGGCTCGTTCGGCGCCCGCTCGATGCTGCTCACCGGAGTGGTGCTGCTGCTCTTCGTCGTCTTCCACGTCCTCGACATGACCACGGGCACCGCCCCCGCCGCGTCGGAGGCGTTCGAGCCCGGTACGGCGTACGCCAATCTGGTCGCCAGCTTCTCGCGGCCCTGGGTCGCGGCCTTCTACGGCATCACCATGGTGCTGCTGGCCCTGCACGTCGCCCACGGCGTCCGCACGGCGGCCGGCGACCTCGGGGTGACCGGCGTCCGGAGCCGGGCGGTGATCACGACCGTGGGCGGGATCGCCGCGGTGGCCGTGCTGCTGGGCAACGCCGCTATCCCGATCGCGGTCCAGGCCGGGTGGCTGACGTGACCTTCACCCCGCCCCCCGTCCTCGTGCCCGACGCACGACAGGGACACGTGCTGAGCTCCGGCACACCCGGGGGCGACCCGGCCTCCGCTTGGGCGAGGCGTCGCGACGCCTACCGCCTGGTCGCACCGGCCAACCGCCGCCACCTCCACGTGGTGGTGATCGGCACGGGCCTGGCCGGGGCCGGCGCGGCGGCCGCCCTCGGCGAACTCGGCTACCGGGTCACCGCGTTCACCTACCACGACGCCGCCCGGCGCGCGCATTCCGTGGCCGCCCAGGGCGGGATCAACGCCGCCCGCGGCCGCCGGGTGGACGGAGACTCCGTGGCCCGGTTCGTCGCCGACACCGTCTCGGGCGGGGACTTCCGTGGGCGGGAGGCCGAGGCGTTCCGGCTGGGCGAGGAATCCGCGCGGGTGATCGATCATTTCTCCGCCATCGGGACCCCCTTCGCACGCGAGTACGGCGGCGTCCTGTCGACCCGGTCCTTCGGCGGCGTGCAGGTCTCGCGCACGTACTACTCCCGCGGTCAGACCGGCCAACAACTCCAGCTCGCGGGCGTCTCGGCGCTGCAGCGGCAGATCCGTGCCGGCGCCGTCACGCTGCACACCCGCCACGAGATGCTCGACCTCGTCGTCGACGATTCGGGGTGCCACGGTGTGGTGGTCCGCGACCTGGTGTCCGGCCACATCCGGGCCGAGACCGCGCACGCGGTCGTCCTCGCGACCGGCGGCTACGGGACCGTCTTCCACGACTCCACGCTCGCGATCCACTCCAACGCGTCGGCGGTGTGGCGCGCGCACCAGCGGGGGGCCCTGTTCGCCTCACCGTCGTTCGTGCAGTTCCACCCCACCGCGCTGCCCAAGGACAACGACTGGCAGGCCAAGACGATCCTCATGAGCGAGTCGTTGCGCAACGACGGCCGCGTCTGGGTCCCGCTCCACGACGGCGACGACCGGCCGCCCGGTGAGATCCCGGACGCCGACCGCGACTTCTTCCTCGAGCGCCGCTATCCCGCCTTCGGCAACCTCGTGCCCCGCGACGTGGCCTCCCGGGCGATCACCGCCGAGATCCGAGCCGGGCGAGGGGTGGGGCCACGCCGCAACTCCGTCTACCTGGACTTCCGTGACGCCCTGGCCCGCGACGGCCGGGGGACGATCACCGAGCGCTACGGCAACCTGTTCGAGATGTACGCCCACGCCACCGGCGAGGACCCGTACGCCGTACCCATGCGCATCGCGCCGACGTGCCACTTCACGATGGGCGGGCTGTGGAGCGACTTCGACCTGCAGACGTCGATCCCCGGCCTGTTCGTCGGCGGCGAATGCGGCTGGGCGTATCACGGCGCGAACCGGCTCGGCGCCAACTCCCTGCTCAGCGCGAGCGTCGACGGGTGGTTCACCCTTCCCTACTCGGTGCCGGCGCACCTGGCCACCCGCCTCGGGGACGACCTACCGGGCGACGACGACGAGGTGGTCGTGGCCGCCGTGGCCCGCGCCCGGTCGCGGGTGCGGAACCTGCTCGCGGTGGGCGGCTCGACCGGGCCCGAGCACTTCCACCGTGAGCTCGGCGAGATCCTCTACTCGGGGTGCGGCGTCACACGGACGGCCGACGGCCTGACCCGGGCGATCGAGCGCATCCGTGACCTGCGGACCCGGTTCTGGACCGACCTGCGGGTCACGGGCACAGGCGGTCACCTCAACCAGGTGCTCGAACTGGCCGGGCGGGTCGCCGACTTCCTCGAACTGGCGGAACTGATGTGCGTGGATGCGCTGGACCGGGACGAATCGTGCGGCGCCCACTTCCGCGACGAGCACCAGACGCCCGACGGCGAGGCCCGGCGGGACGACCGTCGGTGGGCCTTCACCTCCGCCTGGGCCTCCGAGGGCGATGACCGTGGCGGGCCCCGGTCCTTCACCCGACACGCCGAACCGCTGGAGTTCTCGGCGGTCGCCCCCACCGCGAGGGATTACCGATGAGACTGACCCTGCGCATCTGGCGGCAGTCCGGGCCACACGAGGCCGGACGGTACGAGGAGTTCGAGGTCCGCGACGCACGGCCGGAGATGAGTGTGCTGGAGCTGCTCGACGTCCTCAACGGCGACCTGGTGGACGCGGGCATCGAACCGGTGGCGTTCGACTCCGACTGCCGCGAGGGCATCTGCGGGGCCTGCGGCGTCACCGTCGACGGTCGCCCGCACGGTCCCGCGGAGAACACCCCGTCGTGTCACCAGCGACTGACCCCCTACGCCGACGGGGACACCCTGCGCATCGAACCGCTTCGCGCCGCCGTGTTCCCCGTCATCCGCGATCTGGTGGTGGACCGGTCCGCTCTGGACGGGGTCGTCGAGTCCGCGGCCCATGTGGGAATCCCGGCCGGCGCCGCCCCGGACGCGGACTCGACCCTCCAGGGTCACGACACGGCGGAGACCGCACTGGACTTCGCGGCGTGCATCGGGTGCGGGGCGTGTGTGGCGGCCTGCCCCAACGGCTCGGCCAACCTGTTCGTGGGGGCCAAACTCGGGCACCTCGCCCTCATGCCCGTCGCGGGCGCCGACCGCTCGGCCCGCGCCCGCGAGATGGTCAGCGCCGCCGACGAGGAGTTCGGTCCCTGCTCGCTCTACGGGGAGTGCTCGCGGGTGTGCCCGGCGGGGATCCCGCTGCGGGCGATCGGCGTGGTCAACCGTGAACGGCTCCGGGCGGTCTTCCGGCGCTCGTGAGCGAGCGGCGACGCCTCGGGCACGTGCACGGAGGCCGGCACGTCGCACTCGGGCGACGACCGGGCCGTCCGTGACCTAGACGTCGTCCTCCCCGACCGGGCCGCCCTCTGCCTCCCACGTGTCGATCATCTCGACCTTGGTCCGCGTGAACTTGCGACGCACACCCACTCCCCCTCGGTCGCTCTCCGGGATGAACCGGGCGCCGAAGTAGGTCAGGGCGTCGGTCAACGCCTGCACCTCGGCCGCGTCGAGTGCGCCCACTCCCGTTCGTACTCGCGGATCCGCTGCTCGTCCAGTCCGGAGCGCAGCGCCACCACCTTGGTGGAGACGAGGCACAACGCGCGCGCCGCGCGCGCCAGACTGGGGTCCATGAACAGTTCTCTCTGAGGCATGACCCCATGATGCCGAATCCGACACCGCAGGGCCGCCGCGAGGAGTCAGCGCATGCGTTGGGAGATGACCTTGGAGATGCCGTCGCCCTGCATCGACACGCCGTAGAGCACGTCGGCCACGTCCATGGTGGGCTTCTGGTGGGTGATGACGATGAGCTGGCTGGTCTCCCGCAGCTGCTCGAACAGCCCGATGAGCCGCCGCAGGTTGGTGTCGTCGAGCGCCGCCTCGACCTCGTCCATGACGTAGAACGGGCTGGGGCGGGCCTTGAATATCGCCACCAGCATGGCGACCGCGGTGAGCGACTTCTCGCCGCCGGACAGCAGCGACAACCGCTTCACCTTCTTTCCCGGTGGCCGCGCCTCCACCTCGATCCCGGTGGCGAGCATGTCCTCCGGCTCGGTGAGGATCAGTCGCCCCTCCCCTCCGGGGAAGAGCGTGGAGAAGACACCCCGGAACTCGCGCTCGACGTCGACCCACGCCTCGGTGAAGATCTGCTCGATGCGCTCGTCGACGTCGTCGATCACCCCCTCGAGGTCGGACCGGGCCTTCTTCACGTCGTCGAGCTGGGTGGACAGGAACGCGTAGCGCTCCTCCAGCGCCGCGAACTCCTCCAACGCCAGCGGGTTGACCTTGCCCAGGGTGGCCAGGTCCTTCTGCGCCGACCTGAGACGACGCTCCTGTTCGGCGCGCACGAACGGCATCGGCGGCGGCGGGGTCACGTCCTCGCCTCGCTCGCGAGCCGCCTCGTACTCCTGCATCTCCAACGCCGACGGCGGCAGGTCCACGTCCGGGCCGTACTCCTCGACGAGGGCCTGCGGTTCGATACCGTGACGCTCGAGCACCGCCGCCTCGAGCTCCGAGACCTTGACCTCGAGCTGCGCCCGGACGATCTCGTCGCGGTGGGCGGCGTCGCCGAGCCTCGAGACCTCGGACTCGGCCGCCGCGAGATCACCGCGCAGCGCGGCGACACCGGCGGTGGCCTCGGCGCGCGCGGCCGAGAGCCGGTCCCGCTCGGTTCCGGCGGCGGTGATGAGTTCGTCGAGCCGCGAGAGCAGCCGCCCGCTGAGTTCGTCGACCACGCCGGCGACCTCCGCGCCGCGGCGCCGCTGCGCCGCCGCCCTGGCGGCCCGGGCCCGGGACTCGCGCTCCGCCTGCGCGGCCCGCCGCAGGGACGCCGACTTGCCGCGGACGCCGGCGGCCCGTTCCTCGGCGGACCGGTGGGCGAGCCTGGCCTCGAGTTCCGCGGCCCGGGCCGAGGCCACCGCGGCCTGCGCGGCACCACGCCCGTCGTCCTCGGGTGGCCGGACCTCGTCGTCGTCCCCGGCCCTGGCGAGTCGGTCGGTCAGCTCGGCGTGTTCGGCGCGCGCGGCGTCGAGCTTGTCCACCGAGATCCGGCGGGTCTGCTCCAGGCGCCGCACCTCGGCCTCGGCGCGACGGCGCCGCTGGCCGATACGGGCGAGCTCCGCGTAGATCTCCTCGATCGCGGCGTCGGACTCGCTGATGGCGGCGAGCGTCTCGGAGAACCGGTCCGCCCGCTCGGTGTCCTCGGCCGACGCGCCGGCCAACTCGGCGCGGGTGGTCTCGATCTCGGCCCGAACGGCGTCGCGCTCGACGACCGCGGCGTCGATCGCCGACTGGATCTCCAACCCGGTGCGCCCCGACGCGGACCCGCCCACGGTCCACCCCGCACCGGCCAGCTCACCGTCGCGGGTGACCGCGCGCACGCGGCGGTCCGCCTCGACCTGGGCGTGGGCGGCGGCGAGGTCGTCGACCACGACCACGTCGACCAACAGGGCGGTCACCGCCGCCACGAGGTCCTCCGGGACGTCCACCACGTCCAGCGCCCAGCATGCCCCGCCGACCAGGTCGACCTCCAGTCGGTAGTCGCCACCCGGCGTCCCGGCTCCCACGAGACCCGCCCGGCCCGCGTCGGCCTCCCGCAGGGCCGCCAGGACCTGCCGGCGGTTCACGGAGGTGTCCACGACCACCGCGTCGACGGCCGGCCCGAGGGCGACCCCCACGGCGCGTTCCCACCCGTCGCGGACGCCGAGCATCTCCCCCACCGTCCCGGCGACGGCGTCGGCCCCGAGATGCCGCAGGACCCACTCGGCGCCGTCCCCGGCGCCCTTGTTCTGCTCGAGAGTCTCGATCCGGGCGGCCAGCCGCGCGATCCGCTGGTCGGCCTCCCGCTCGATCCCCTGCAACTCCGCGAGCCGGGCCCGTGCCGCGAGGTGGGCGCGCTCGGCCCGCCCCAGGTGTTCGTCGAGGGTCCGTTCGCTCTGCTCGTGCGCCCCCACCCTGGCGTGGACGGCGTCGAACTCGGCCTCGGCGTCGACCACGGCGGTGCGCGCGACCTCCGCCTCGGCGTCCACGCGCGCGATCTCCGCCTGGGTGGACTCCACTCTCGCGGCGAGGGTCTCGACCTTGCCCGCGAGCCTGGCCACGCCCTCCCGGCGGTCCGCGATCGCCCGGACGGCCTTGAGGTGCTCGGCCTCGAGCGCGGCGAGCGTCGACTCGGCCCGTCCCAACGCCTCGGTCGCCAGACGGGCCTTCTCGGCGGCGGCGTCGACCTGAGCGGCGAGGTCCTCCTCGTGCGCGGCGGCCCGCTCGGCCTGGCGGTCGAGCTCGTCCGGGTCGGTGCCGTGGTGCACGGCGACCTCGGCGGCCAGCGACCGCGCGCGGTCGGCGGCGATCCGGGCGGTGGCGCGGGCCCGCTCGGCCAACGTCGACAGGGCGAACCACCGCTGCTGCGCAGCGTCGGCGTCCGGGGTCAACCGATCGAGCTCGGCCTGGGTGTCTGCGACGGCCCGCACCAGCTCGTCCCTGCGGTCGACCGCCTGCGCGACCTGGTCCGCCAACCGGGAGCGGACACTCTCGGCATCCGCGAGCTCGCGTCGACGGGTGACCAGGTCGTCGGCGGCGAGGCGGAACGTGGCGTCGCGCAGGTCCGCCTGGATGGTCTGCGCCCGGCGCGCGACCTCGGCCTGCCGCCCCAGCGGCTTGAGCTGGCGCCGCAGTTCGGTGGTGAGATCGTTCAACCGGTCCAGGTTGCCCTGCATCCCGGCGAGCTTGCGCTGGGCCTTCTCCTTGCGGCGCCGGTGCTTGAGGATGCCGGCGGCCTCCTCGATGAACGCCCGGCGCTCCTCCGGCTTGGACTCGAGGATCTCGGCGAGCTTGCCCTGGCCGACGATGACGTGCATCTCGCGGCCTATCCCTGAGTCCGACAACAGTTCCTGCACGTCCATGAGTCGGGCGCGGTCGCCGTTGATCTCGTACTCCGCGGCGCCGTCGCGGAACATCCGGCGGGTGATCGACACCTCGGCGTAGTCGATCGGCAGCACGCCGTCGGAGTTGTCCAGGGTGAGGGTGACCTCGGCGCGGCCGAGCGGCTGCTTTCCCGTGGTCCCCGCGAAGATGACGTCCTGCATCTTGCCGCCGCGCAGCGATTTGGCACTGTGCTCGCCCATGACCCAGGTCAGGGCGTCGACGACGTTGGACTTGCCCGACCCGTTGGGCCCCACCACGCAGCAGATTCCGGGCTCGAATCTCAGGGTCGTCGGCGCCGCGAAGGACTTGAAGCCCTTGAGCGTCAGCGACTTGAGATACACGGTTGTCGATCCTAGGTCAGCGTTCGACGAATCCCGGGAGTCCGCCCCGGGCCGGCTCCCAGGTGTCGACGACGAGGTCCACGTGGCCGGGGGTCCCGCCGCCGCGGAGAAGTTCCACCAGGTCACGGCACGCCGACTCCGGTCCCTCCGCCACCACGTGGACGCGACCGTCCGGCTTGTTGGCCGCGTACCCGCTCAGGCCCAGTTCGAGTGCCCGACTGCGGGTCCACCAGCGGAAGCCCACGCCCTGGACGCGGCCGTGGACCCAGGCGACCAACCGGACCTGGTCGGGATCCGGTGCGCTCATGCCGCGCCGCCCCCGTTTCCGGCGTCAGCGCCGCCGGTCTCGGCGTCGGCGCCGCCGGTCTCGAACCCCAGCGCGATCTCGGTCCCCGCGGTCAGGGTCCGGCCGACGGTGCACGCCTTGTCCACCGAGCGCCGGATCATCGCCACCAGTCGCTCGGCCATCGCCGGGTCTAGCCCGGACAGGTCGAGCTCGTAGCTCTCCTCCAGCAGCGGGTATCGCTCGTTCTCGCGGTCGGCGTCTCCGGAGACGCGAACGGTCGCGGCGTAGTCGTCACCCAACCGGCGGGAGATCGTGAAGTCGGAGGCCATGGCCGTGCAGGCCCCGAGCGCGATCTTGAGCAACTCCCCCGGGGTGAACACCCCCTCGACGTCGGCCGAGCCGATCTCGACCCGGGCTCCCCGGGAAGATGTCCCCACGTAGCGTCGGGTCCCGGTGCGTTCGACACGGAGATCGGGAGCGGGGTGCGCCGCCTGCGGGGCGGCCGGCGCGGGCGTCTGCGTGGGGGTGGGGGGCGTCGACTCAGTCATGCGGTCATCGTACGACCGGTCAGCGGGCCACCTCAGCCCCGCCGCGGCGCGCGGGACCGACGTGGCGGGCGGGACCGGCGTGGCGCGGGCTGGCAGACCGGGCAGAAGTGCGAACCGCGGTTCATGAAGTCCTCCCGCACCACGGCCGTCCCACACCGCGCGCACGGCAGGCCCGCCCGTCCGTAGACGTCGAGGGAGCGATCGAAGTACCCCGAGGCGCCGTTGACGTTGACGTACAGCGCGTCGAATGAGGTGCCGCCGGCCGCCAGCGCGTCCGCCATCACCTCGCGGGCGTGCTCGAGGACCCCGGTCACGGCGCGGAGTGTCACGGCGCCGGACCGCCGGCGGCCGTGGAGACCGGAGCGCCACAAGGCCTCGTCGGCGTAGATGTTGCCGATCCCCGAGACCACGGTCTGATCCAGCAGGAGGCGCTTGATCTCGGTGTCCCGGCGTCGGATCGTCCGGGCGGCGACGAGGGGGTCGAACCCGGGCTCGAACGGGTCCGCCGCGATGTGGGCGGCCGGCGCGGGCAGGAGCTCCCCCGTGCCGTCGAGAGCCTCCGCCAGTGGGACGACGGTCCACCCGCCGAACGTCCGCTGATCGACGAAACGCAGCTCCCTGCCGTCGTCGAGCTCGGCTCGCGCGTGCAGATGGCGTACCGGCGGCGCACCGCCCTCGGCGACCAACATCTGCCCGCTCATCCCCAGGTGTACGAGCAGGCAGTCCGCCCCCGCCGCGTGGTCGGAGTCCAGGGTGAGCCACAGGTACTTGCCGCGACGCCGGGCGCCGCTGACGGTGCGGCCGGTCAGACGCGCGACGATCTCGGGGGCGCCGCCCGGCTGCCGGCGCGCGGTGCGGGCGCCGGTGACCTCCACGGACGTGATCGCACGACCGACGACGTGATCGGCCAGGCCCCTGCGGACGACCTCGACCTCGGGTAGCTCGGGCACGTCAGCGTGTGGTCCCGTCCAGGGCGGCCCACGCCTGCTCGGCGGCCTTCTGTTCGGCCTCCTTCTTTGTGCGACCGGTCCCCTCGCCCAGGGACTCGTCGCCCACGAACACCACCGCGGCGAAGGTCTTGTCGTGGTCCGGCCCGGTGGAGGTGATCTCGTACCGCACCCTGGGCCTGCCCGTCGACGCGCACTTCTCCTGCAGACTGGTCTTCCAGTCGAGGGCCGCCCCCAGATGCGGGACCACCTGCAGTCGGTCACCGATGATCCGTTCGATCAGACCCCGGGCCGTCTCGAGCCCGTGGGTCAGGTAGACGGACCCGAACACCGCCTCGAGGGTGTCGGCGAGGATCGAGTGCTTGTCGCGGCCGCCCGTCAGTTCCTCACCGCGGCCGAGCCGCAGGTGATCTCCCAGGCCGCCGGGACCGAGCTCGCGGGCGATGTCGGCCAGGACATAGGTGTTGACCAGGCTCGCACGGATCTTGGCGAGGTCGCCCTCGGGACGATCCGGGTACGCCGTGTAGAGGTGTTCCGTCACGACCAACTCGAGCACCGCGTCGCCGAGGAACTCCAATCTCTCGTTGTGGGGCAGGCCGCCGTGCTCATAGGCGTACGAGCGGTGGGTCAGAGCCTGGGTGGCGAGGTCGACGGGGAGGGCGACCCCCAGGACGGAGTCCAGTGGCGACGGCTGCTCCGTCACGCGCGGTCCTCACCGGCGTCGCCGGCTCCGGTTGACCCGAACTTCTCCGCCAACCCGGCCCACCGGGGATCGATCCGGCCCTCGGCGTCGCCGGAGACGCCGTCGGGAGCGGGGGTGTCCGGGTTGATGCACTCGTCGTGGCCGTAGTCGGTGCACGTCGGCGACATGGGGAACTCCAGACCGAACGCGTCGACGAGCGCGGGCTCGAGGTCGAGCAGGTCGCCGTCCAGCAGGCGGACCTCGTCCTGCTCGGCGGCCTCGGCCGCGGCGGTGCCCTCGGCCGCGTACATGTCGGTCAGGTCCACGCCCACCGGGGCGGAGAACTCGCCCAGGCAGCGCGCGCACTCGACCTCGGCCCGACCGGTGACCGAGCCGGTGACGAGCACGCCCTCGTCGACGTAGGTCAGCATGAGGTCGAGGTCCACCTCGGAGCCCTCGGGGATCCGGATGAACTCCACGCCGATGGCCGAGGGGAGGACGGCGGCACGCTGCACCGGCACCATCGAGCCGGGGGCGCGTCCGAGGACGCGGGTGTCGAGGACGAGCGAATCGGCGGCGGGCCGGCCGTGGCGGGGGGTACGGGAGGTGGTGGACACGCCCAGCAGACTACCCGCCGGGGTCAGTAGTCCCCGTACCCGTCGCCCGGGCGCTCGTCCTCGCGGACCCCCCGCCGGCCGGTGGGCTCCCGTCGCCCGACCGGGGCGACACCGTGCAGCTCCTCGCGACCCCGGCTGACGGTGCGGATGGTGGTGCCGAGGAACTCCTCGAACCGGGCCATCTTCTCGTCGATGTAGGCGTCGCATTCCTCGCGCCGACGCTCGCTCTCGGCGTGCGCGGCGTCTCGCACCCGCGCGGCCTCCTCGTCGGCGATGCGGACGACCTCGGACTCGGACAGCATCCGCTGCTGCTCCTGCCGGGCTTCGGTGATCGTGCGGTCGTAGAGGATGTTGGCCTGTTCGACGAGCCGGTCTGCCTCCGCGCGGGCGCGGCTCGTGGTGGACTCGGCGTCCCGACGCGAGCGGTCGAGGAGCTCCGCCGACTCGGCGCGGGCGTCGCCCACCAGCCCGTCGGCGTGGGTGGTCGCCTCGGCGACCATGCGGTCGGCGCGGGCCTTGGCGTCGGCGAGCATGGCGTCCGCGTCCTCGCGCGCCTCGCGCAGGGTGCGGTCCGCCTCGGCGTCGGCGGCGGCGACCGTCTCGCGGGCGGTGGCATCGGCCTCCGCGAGCACCCTGTCGCGCTGGTCCAGCACGTCCTGGGCGTCGTCGAGTTCGCCGGGGAACGAGTCACGGATGTCGTCGAGCAACAGCAGGGACTCGTGCCGGGGCACCACGCAGTTCGCGGTCATGGGCAGACTGCGGGCGTCCTCAATCATCGCGTTCAGCTCGTCGAGGGCCTGGAACACTCGGTACACGCTCGTCCCTTCACCGGATCGTCACTCTTGCCCCACCAGTGTGCCCGCAACACAGGTCGCCGGGCCGGTGCGTGGGCGGTGTGTCCGGTAGGTCCGGCGGGCCGACGCCGCTTGCCCCGCCCCTCCCCGTCAGCCCAGGCGCTCCGTCAGGGCGCGGGCGACCGGCTCCGGCAGCAGGTGGGACACGTCGCCGCCGAGTCGGGTGACCTCGCGGCACAGCGAGGAGGAGACGAACGCCAGGTCGGCCCGGGTGGGCAGGAAGACGGTGTCGATCTCGGCGATCGAACGGTTCATGTGGGCCATCGGCAACTCGTAGTCGTAGTCGGTGGAGTCGCGCAGGCCCTTGATCACCGCGGTGGCACCCTGATCGCGGCAGTAGTCCACGAGCAGTCCGTAGAAGCTGTCCACCCGCACCCCGGGAATGTCGGCGCAGACCTCGTCGATCATCGCCTTGCGCTCGTCGATCGAGAAGGTGCCCTGTTTGTTGGGGTTGGCGACCACGCACACGATCACGTCGTCGAACAGCGCGGCGGCTCGCCGGATGATGTCGAGGTGCCCGAGGGTCACCGGATCGAAGGAGCCTGGGCACACGACGGTGGTCATGGGGCGACCGTATCAACACGCCGGGCCATCTCCACGGCGGTCTCGCCGTAGGTGCGCTCGAACACGACCTCGTACCCGCCCGGCCACCGCACGGCCGGGTCCCGCTTCGACCGCTCCCACACGACGAGCGCGTCCTCCGCGAGCCACCCCCCGGCGAGCAGGGCCTCCAGCACCGGTTCGTCCAGCTCCGCTGACCGCTCGTACGGGGGGTCGGCCAGGACGAGGTGGAATCCGCCCTCGACGGGGCACCGGCCACGGACCGCGGCGGGTAACGCCGCGCGCTTCACTGTGAGACGGAGCGGGGACGACGACGATGAGGACGACGACGACGACAACGACAACGACGACGACGCGCCCGCCGTGTTCTTCTTCAGGCACGCCACCGCGCGCTGGTTCTCCTCGACGAACCACGCCACGTCGGCTCCCCTGGAGACAGCCTCGAGCCCGAGTGCGCCGGAGCCCGCGAACAGGTCGAGAGCGGCGGCGCCGTCCAGGTCGACCCGACTTCCGATGGCACTGTAGAGCGCCTCGCGGACACGGTCCGTGGTGGGCCTGGTGCCGGCCGGCGGCACGGTGATCGTCAGCCCGCGCAGGCGGCCGGAGATGATGCGGGTCATGTCTTCCCTGTGGTCGTGGGTCAGTATCTGAACAGGTAGTCGGATTCCTCGGAACCGGCCAGGCGGCGGACCCGCTCCGCGAGCGCCGGGTGGGCGTGCAGCCCCGGGTCGGACTCCAGGATCTGTTCGGCGTGGCGCCGGGCGATCTCGATCACCTCACCGTCGTCCACCACCGACAGCAACCGCAACGCCGAGAGGGCACCCGACTGGGCGTCCCCGAGGACATCGCCCTCGCGGCGCTGCACCAGGTCCAACTGCGCCAGCACGAAGCCGTCCGTCGTGGCCGCCACGGCATCGAGCCGCTCCATCGAGCGACCCCCGGTGCGGGAGTTGGTCACCAGCAGGCACAGGCCGGGCAGTCCGCCCCGACCGACGCGGCCACGCAACTGGTGCAGCTGACTCACGCCGAAGCGCTCGGCGTCCATGACCACCATGACGGTGGCCTGGGGAACGTCCACACCGACCTCGATCACAGTCGTGGAGACGAGGACGTCGAGAGCGCCGGCCGCGAACGCCGCCATGGTGGCGTCCTTCTCCTCCGGCGGGAGTCGGCCGTGCATGAGTCCGATCCTCAGTCCCGCCAGGGGCCCGGTGGAGAGGTGCTCGTGCAGGTCCACGGCAGCGGCCAACGGCGGTCGGTCGCTGCCGTTGTCGTCGTCGCCCTTCTCGGGGTCGTCGGCGTCGATCCGCGCGCACACCACGTACGCACGGTGGCCGGCCTCCACCTCCTCGCGCACCCGCTCCCAGGTCCGCTGGAGCCACCGCGGCTTCTCCCTCGCCGGGACGACGGAGGTGGAGATGGGGCGACGCCCCCCGGGGAGCTCCTGGAGCTCGGACACCTCCAGGTCCCCGAACACGGTCATGGCGATGGTCCGCGGGATCGGGGTCGCGGTCATCACCAACAGGTGCGGCACCAACCCCGCCCGACCCTTGGCGCGCAGACGATCACGCTGTCTGACGCCGAAGCGGTGCTGCTCGTCCACCACCACCAGGCCGAGGTCGAAGAAGTCCACCGAGTCCTGGATCAGCGCATGCGTCCCCACGACGATCCCGGCCTCCCCGGTGACGATGTCGAGCAGGGCCGCGCGCCGCTGGGCCGTGGACATCGACCCGGTGAGCAGCACCACGCGGGTGGCCTGCTCGGCCGCGCCCAACCTGCCGCGCTCACCGAGATCGCCGAGCATCGCCGTCAGTGAACGGTGGTGCTGGACCGCCAGGACCTCGGTGGGGGCCAGCATCACGCACTGCCGGCCGGCGTCGACCACCTGGAGCATCGCCAACAACGCCACCACGGTCTTGCCCGACCCGACCTCGCCCTGCAGGAGCCGGTTCATGGGCTCATCACGGGTCAGGTCCGCCGAGATCTCCTCCAGTACCGCCGACTGTCCGCCGGTGAGCTCGAACGGCATCCGGGCCTCCATGGCCGCGCGGAGCCCGTCCCCGCGCACCGGACTGGCCGGCGCCGGGTCCCGCGCGACGAACCGGCGCCTGGCGCCGAGCAGCAACTGCAGCGCGAGCGCCTCGTCGAAGCGCAGCCGGTACCCGGCCCGATCCTTGTCCCGGGAGTTCTCGGGCAGGTGGGCCTTACGCAGTGCCTCGTCGAGGTCCATGAGGCCCGCCACCGACCGGACCGTGGCGTCGAGCGGGTCGACCACCGGCACCAACGCCCGCAGGGTGGTGACCACCGCGCCGAGCAGGTCCCAGGAGGTGACCCCCTCCTTGGCGGCGTACACGGGCAACAGTGGACGGTCGAACAGGCTCGGTCCGCCCTCGGCGTCGATCTCCGCGGCCAGGCGTGCCAGCGCCGCGAGGTCGCCGGACCCCTTGAGCTGGCCGCCCGGGCCGGTCACCGGACGCAGGACGAGGAACTCGGGATGCTTGAGGTCCAGTGACCGGCGGAAGCGGGAGACGGTGCCGTCGAACATCGCCAGCGTCCCCACCGGGAGCATGAACTTGATCTTGCGCCCGGCGAAGAACACGACCCGGAACGTGGTGTCGCCGTCCTCCACCGTCAGCGTGAGCATCTCCCGCGTCTGCCGCTGCTTGGTCTGGTACGTGCGGGTCTGCGCGGTGGTGACCTTGCCGATCACCGTGACCCGCTCGCCGTCGACCAGTTCCCGCTTGTCGTAGCGCTGTCCGTGCTGACGGTAGCGGCGCGGCAGGGTGTGCAACAGGTCGCCGACGCTGCGGTGCCCGAACGCCGCGGTGATGCGCTCCGCCAGCCCGGGGTCGAGGACCTCGGCGAGCGGGGTGTCCGTGGTGGCCAGAGAGGTCATTCGACCCCGACGTGGGCCACGGCCCGCCCGGGGCCGGCGGCGTATCCGACCACCTCGATGTCGGGGTGGCGGGACCGCACGCGGGACAGCGCCGACTCGGTCGCCGCCTCGTCGTAGGCGTCACTGAACAGCACGGTGACGAGTTCGCCTCCGGAGGACAGCACCCGGTCGACGAGCGCACACACCGCGTCGACCGCGTCGGACTCGATCAGTGCGACGTCGTGCCCAACCACGCCGAGCAGGTCGCCGGCCGTGCACCGACCCACCAGGGTCAGCGCGTCCTGCTCAGCCCGGATCAGGTGGGCGTGCCGGGTCCCGGCCGCGGCGTCGGCCATGGAGAACCCGTCCAGCGACAGGGTGGTCGTGGGGTCGTGCACCGCCAGGGCGGCCAGGCCCTGGACCACGGATCCGGTCGGCAGGATCAGTGCGTGACCCTCGCCGTCGCGCAGCGCGGCATCGATGGCGCCGATCTGGTCGCGGGACAGTTCGCCGTTGGGTAGGACGAGGAGCTCGTCGGCGTCGACGGCGAGCACTGCGTCGATCACGCCCTCCCCGTCGTCCCCCGGGTCGACGGTCTCCGCCCCGGCCTCGGAGAACAGGTCGGCCAGCGGCCCCTCCGGCACGATGGCGACGACCTTGCGCAGCCCGGGGTCGCCGGTTCGCGGGTCCGAACCGTGCGGGTCCCCGGCGCCGTGGGCCCGGTGCTGCCCGGGCCGATCGCCCACGGGGTCGAGCATGTCGGTCACCCGGATCTCGGTGACCCGCCCGAGCGACAGGGCCGCCTCGATCGCGGCGCCGATGTCGTCGGTGTGGACGTGCACCGCCCACCTGGCGTTGGCTCCGGAGCCACCGTCGCCGACGACACCCACGCTGTCGCCCACCATCCGGAGTGCGGTCCGCAGCTCGTCGGCGCGCGCGTCGTCGGAGTGGGTGAGCGAGTACATCACCTCGTAGCGGGTCCCGGCGTCCTCGTGCGGTTCGTCCGTATCGTGCCCGGGCGTTGACGACGCCTCTGCGCCGTCCTTCGGGATGAAGTAGTCCGGCCGTTCGGGGGTCTGACCCGCCAGGATCTCGACCATGGCGTCCAGCAGGACGAGCAGCCCACGCCCGCCGGCGTCGACGACGCCGGCCCTGCTCAGCGCGGGCAGTTGTGACGTGGTCCTGTCGAGCGCCTCGGCGCCGGCGTCGGCGGCCACGCGGGCCACCTCGACCAGCGAGGAGGCGGAGGACCGTCCGGCCGCGGTCGCGGCCTCCCGCAGGACCGTGACGATGGTCCCCTCGACCGGCTCGCTCAACGCGTGGTCCACGAGGGTCACCGCGGTCCGCAGTGCGCGCCGGTAGGTGGAGGCGTCGACCACGGTGAAGGTCGCCGCCTCGCCGACCGCCCGCAACACCTGCGACAGGATCACGCCGGAGTTCCCCCGCGCACCGTGCACGGCCCCGTGGCCCAGCGCGACGGCGATCTCGCGGGCGCCGGCGGTGCCCCCGCCCTCGGAGATCCACGCGTCCTCGCCCTCGGCCCGGTCCACGGCCGCCCGCATGGTGTAGAGCAGGTTCGTTCCGGTGTCGGCGTCGGGGACCGGGAAGACGTTGAGGGCGTTGATCTCCTCGCGGCGGGCGGCGAGCTGCTCGACGCACCGCCGGGCCCACGTGAGCAGCCCGTGCGCGTCGAGGGTCGACGGACGTTCCTCGACACGTGTCGACTCCTGCGTCATCACCCCTCCTCACCGCGCGCCCACCCCTGCGGCCATCTTCCCTGTCGGCCCGGCCAAGCCTAGTACCCTCTGCACTCGGCAGCCGTCCGACTAGCCGAGACGGCCGACACGACCCGGGAGCACCACGATGACCGCAGACCTCACCGCCACCCCCCTCGTCACTCTCACCGATGGGGTACTCACGCTCCCGGTCTCGCTGGAGGGCAAGGGCAACTCACTCGATTCCGACGCGGTCGATCAGGCGGCCATCGCCCTCCGTGCGCTCCTCGACGGCGAGATCGACGCCGGGTCGGTCCTGCTGGTGGGCCTGGGCAAGAATTTCTGCAACGGCGGCAACGTCCCGGGCTTCGCCGCGGCCGAGGACCGTTGGGAGCACGTGCGGGAGCTCGCGGACCGGCTGCACGGGGTCGTCCGGATGCTCGACGAGGTGACCGTGCCCGTGGTCGCCGCGGTCGCGGGGTGGGCGGCCGGCGCCGGCGCCTCGCTGGCCATGGCCGCGGACTTCTCGGTCGGCGGGCCCGACACCCGACTGCTTGCGGCGTATCCGGGCATCGGGCTGTCGCCGGACGGAGGGATGTCGTGGCGCCTGCCGCGCGCGGTCGGTCAGCCCGCGGCGCGGGCGTTCATCCTCGGCAACGAGCCGATGGACGGTGAGCGAGCCTTCCAGTTGGGCCTGCTCACGACCTTCGTCGACGGCGACGTCCGGGAGGCCGCCCGGTCGCTGGCTGTGCGACTCGCGGCCGGACCGCGCGAATCCCACGCCGCCGCGAAGGCGCTCCTGCGTGCCTCCGAGAACGCCACGCTGTCGGATCAGCTCGACGCCGAGCGCGAGTCGATCGCCCGCCTCGCCGTCTCGCCGGACGGCATCGAGGGCGTGGATGCGTTCGTCGCCAAACGTCGTCCGGAGTTCGGACGGGGCTGAGGGGGGGCTGAGCCGGGAACGCCACGTCGTGGACCGGCCGGGGCCGCTACATCTGTAGCGGATCCTCGGGCAGTCGCCAGTCCACCGGCTCGACGCCGAGTCCCCGCAGTTCCTCGTCGGCCCGGCTGAACGGCCGTGAGCCGAAGAACCCCCGCGACGCCGAGAGCGGCGACGGGTGCGCGGACGCGATCACGGGGGTGTCCCCCAGCATCGGCGCCAGCGACTGCGCGTGACGTCCCCACAGGATCGCCACCATCGGGCGATTCCGCTCGACCAGGGCCTCGATCGCCCGCCCGGTGACCTCCTCCCACCCCTTGCGGCGGTGGGAGGCGGGCTCCCCGGGCGCGACGGTGAGCACCCTGTTGAGCAACAGGACCCCTGCACGGCTCCAGGCCCCGAGGTCGCCGTGCCCGGGGGCCGCCAGTCCCAGGTCGTCCGTGTACTCGCGATAGATGTTGACCAGGCTTCGCGGGAGCGGGCGCACGTCGCCGTCGACCGCGAAACTCAGTCCGACGGCGTGGCCGGGCGTCGGGTACGGGTCCTGCCCCACGATGAGCACGCGCACGTCGTCGAACGGCTGGGTGAACGCACGCAGGACCCGGTCGGCGGCGGGGAGGTATCCCCGGCCCGCCGCGTTCTCGGCGCGGAGGAAATCGCCCATCCGGTGGATCCGCTCCTCGACGGGCGCGAGTGCACGAGCCCAGCCGGGGTCGAGGAGGTCGGCCAACGGGGTGGGCGAGGCGTGTCGGTCGCTCACCGGTCAGTCGAGTCGACGCAGGTCGGCGCGGTAGCGCATGGCGTTGTCGTGATACATCTGGGTGTTGCCCTCGAGCATCGCGGGGTCCACCTCGAATCCCTCGCGGATCTTCGCCGGCATTCCCATCGCCATCCGACGGGCGGGGAGTTCGAAGCGGGGCGGGACCAGGCACCCGGCGGCCACGACCGCCCCGGCCCCGATCACGGAGCCGTTGAGCACGATCGAACCCGACGAGATGAGGGCGCCGTCCCCGATGGTCGCACCTTCGATGTGCGCGTTGTGCCCCACCACGCAGTGAGCGCCGATGATCGTCGGTTCGGTGGCCGTGCAGTGGACGATCGTGCCGTCCTGGATGTTGGTCATGGCGCCGATCTCGATGCGCCCGTAGTCCCCGCGCAGGACCGCGGTGGGCCACACCGAGGCGCCGGCGCCGAGTGTCACCCGGCCGATGACCACCGCATCGGGGTGCACCCAGGCGTCGGGTGCGATGTCGGGTTCGAGGTCTCCCAGTGCGTAGACAGCCATGCGGATCACCCTAGTTCGCGCCGCGCGCGGAGTCCCAGCCTCCCGGCGTGCGGGGCTCACCGTCGAGGGTGACCAGGCCGGGTTCTCCCGACCGGACGGTGCCGATCGCCGTGAACCCGGGCGGGATCACCGCCCCGGGTGGGAACGTCCCGAGCAGTCCGTGGTCCTCGCCACCGTCGAGGACCCAGTCCAGCACCTGACGCCCGGGGTCCGCGACGCCCAGTGTTCCCGCGGCCTCGGCCAGGACCGGGTCGACGGGCAGCGCGTCGGTGACGAGGTCGGCCGCGACGCCCGATGCCCGCGCGAGCCCCGACAGGTCGCGCAGCAGCCCGTCGCTGACGTCGGTGAGAGCCCGCGCGCCAGCCAGCCGGGCGGCGGTGCCGGAACCGATCGGCGGTACGGGTACCCGGTGCGACCGCTGGAGCGGGCCGTCGGGGTGCCCGGCCAGGAGCAGCGCCAGCCCGGCGGCCGAGCGTCCGGGCGCGCCGGTGAGCGCGACCGTGTCGCCGGGCTCCGCCCCGTCGATCCTCAGGGGGCGGGCTCCGTGCGGGAGGGTGCCGATCGCCGTCACGCCGACGACGACGAGGTCCGCTCTGGTGAGATCCCCGCCGACCACGACGGCGCCGGATCGCGCGGCCTCCCCGTGAACACCCTCCGCAAGGTCCGCGATCTGCCCCATCGTCGTCGCGGCCGGTACGGCGAGGGCGACCAGGACACGTGTGCACTCGGCCCCCATCGCCAGGACGTCGGAGACGTTCTGCGCCACCGCGCGCCTGCCCACGTCGTCCCAGCCGGTGAGGTCGAGACGGAAGTGGGTGCCCTCGACGAGCATGTCGGTGGTGACCACGGTGGCGGCGGCGGGTCCCAGGACCGCGGCGTCGTCGCCGTTGCCGACCGGGTCGTCCACGGCGTGCCCGGCCGCGCCGCGCAGGACGGCGAGCACCGCGGCCTCGCCCGCCTCGGCGACGGTGAGGGCGCGGTCGGACACGGCGGCCACCTCTGCTTCCCGTGGTGTCTCGTCGCCGGGCACACCGGCGGGGGTCTGTAGCGTTGCCGTCAGGTTAGCGGCCGCCCGAGTCGGCGGCCGATCGTGGGAGGAAGGACGACACGACGTGGCTTCGACGGATTCGGATCCGACCGACCGGTATGACGCCGGACCGCGGGACACCGGCACCCCGGGTGCGCGGGCGGTCCCCGTGTCGACCATCGTGGTGGTCCTCGCGGTGGTCGTCCCGCTGATCATGCTCGCCGTCGTCTTGGTGTTGGTCCGCTCGGTGGGTGAGGAGGCCACAGAGGCGGCCGCGAGCGAGCCGGTGGCGGCGGTGCCGATCCCCTCGCCCGGAGCCGGGTCCGAGGAGTGCGCGACGCTGATCGAGGCGCTCCCGGAGTCGCTCGGGGAGGCCGGCCGGGTCGCTCTCGCCGAACCGGCGCCGGAGGGGGCGGCGGCGTACCGGATGCCCGATGCCGAACCGGTGATCGTCCGCTGCGGGCTGCCGGCTCCGCCGACCTTCACGGTGGGGGTGGGCCTGCAGGAGGTCAACGGCGTCCAGTGGTTCAACGAGCCCGATCCGGACCCGGCGGTCACCGCGTCGACCTGGGTCGCGGTCGATCGTCCGCAGTTCGTCGCGGTGACGCTGCCCGACGGCAGTGGCACCGGACCGATCCAGGACCTGTCCGACGCGCTCGGCGCGACCCTCGAGGCCGTCGAGCCGGATCCCGCACCGATCGGCTGACCCGGCCGATCGGGGCCGGAGGGCGGTCGTCTCAGCCGCGGGCGAGCGCGGTCCGCACCAGGGTGTCGAGCAGGGTCGGGTAGTCCACGCCCGTCGCCGCCCACATCTGCGGGTACATGGAGATCGGCGTGAACCCGGGGATGGTGTTGACCTCGTTGATCACCGGCCCGTCGGCGGTGACGAAGAAGTCCACCCGACTCAGCCCCCGGGCATCCAAGGCGTGGAACGCCTCCACGGCCAGTGCGCGCAGTCGCCCGGTCTCCTCGTCCGACAGATCGGCGGGAAGGTCGAAGGTGGTGACGTCGTCGAGGTACTTGGTGTCGAAATCGTAGAACGCGTCACCCTCGGTCTCGCCCTCCCCGCCGGTGGGCTCGCCGGGGATGTGCAGTTCGGCGGGCAGGCTCGCCTCCACCCGGCCATCTGGGTACTCGAGGACCCCGCATTCGACCTCGCGCCCGACGATCGCGGCCTCGACGATCACCTTCGGATCGAAGCGTCGAGCCTCCGTGATCGCCGCATCGAGTTCCTCCGCCCGCGACACCTTGGTGATGCCGATGGACGAGCCGCCGCGGGCCGGCTTGACGAACAAGGGCAGGCCCAGGCGGTCGCGGTCCGACGCCGAGAGTGTCTCCGTACCCGGCCGGAGCACGACCTGCCGCCCGATCGGCAGTCCCGCCGCGCCCAGGACGACCTTGGTGAACTCCTTGTCCATGCCGGCGGCACTGGCGAACACTCCCGGGCCGACATAGGGGATGCCCGAGAGTTCGAGCAACCCCTGGACGGTCCCGTCCTCGGCGTGGGTGCCGTGCATGACGGGGAAGACGACGTCCACCCGTGAGAGTTCCTCCCCCGCCCGGTCACCGTCTGAGAACCGCAGGACCCCACGGTCGTCGGTGGACAGCCCCAGTGCGACCCGGGGGCGGTGTGGGTCGACGACCGGCATGCTGCGGTCGACGATCCGCAGGTCGGACACGTCCTCCGGGCCGAGCGTCCACGTCCCGGATTCGGTGATCCCGACGGGGATGACCTCGTAGCGGGCGGGGTCGAGGTGCGACATGACGGCGCCGGCGGATACGCAGCTCACGGAGTGCTCGGAGCTACGACCGCCGTAGAGGACGGCAACGGTGATGCGATTCACCGGGCCGAGGCTACTCGGGCTTGGTGCTCCGCCTCATGAGGCGCACCGCCACCTCGACGGCGTCGCCCCCCTCGTGACAGATCTCGTGGATCGCCTCCGTCAACGGCATCTCCACCCCGACCCTGCGGGACAGTTCGCGGATCGACGTGCACGACTTGACCCCCTCGGCGACCTGACCGTTGGTGGCCTGCTGGGCCTGTTCCAGGGTCTCTCCCCTGCCCAGACGCTCGCCGAAGGTCCGGTTGCGGGACAGGGGCGAGGTGCAGGTCGCCACGAGGTCCCCGAGGCCCGCCAGCCCCGCGAAGGTCATCTGGTTGGCGCCCAGCGCCACGCCGAGCCTGGTGGTCTCGGCCAGCCCTCGGGTGACGAGGGTGGCCATGGTGTTGTCGCCCAGCCCCATCCCGGTGGCGATGCCGCACACGAGGGCGATGACGTTCTTGGTGGCGCCACCGATCTCGCAGCCCACGACGTCGGTGTTGGTGTACGGGCGGAAGTAGGGCGTGGAGAAGGCGTCCTGGAGCCGGGCCGCGCGCTCGTCGTCCGTGCAGGCGATCACGGTCGCCGCGGGCTGCCCCTCCGCGATCTCCCTCGCGAGGTTGGGGCCGGACAGCGCGGCGATCCGGCGATCGTCGAGCCCGGTGACCTCCGCGACGACCTCGCTGATGCGCATCAGAGTCCCTGTCTCGATGCCCTTGGCCAGCGAGATCACCCCGGCCTCCGGCTCGAGGTGGTCGACCCAGTGCTCGAGGTTGCCCCGCAGACTCTGGGACGGGACCGCCAGCACGACCTCCTCGGCGCCGGCCAGGACCCGCGCCGGGTCGGTCGACGCGGTGACCGTCGCCGGCAGCACGATGTCGGGGAGGTATTTGGAGTTGCAGTGCGCGTCGTTGATCCCGGCTGCCACCTCGTCCCGACGGGCCCACATCACGACCTCGGATCCGGCGTCGGCGAGAACCTTGCCGACCGCGGTCCCCCAGGACCCCGCACCCATCACCGCGATCCGCGCCATCATCGCCTCCCGACCGTCGACCTGCTCCCGACCGCCACCCTCAGGCGAATCGTGGTCAAACGCTACCCGGCGGAGGACGCTCGTGAGGCCCGGCTGGCAGGATGGCGGGCGATGAGCACAGCGGGGCACGGCGGGTCGACGGCTGACGGGTGGACGATCGTCGTCCCCGTCAAGGCGCTCGAGCGCGCCAAGAGCCGGTTGGTGCCCGCACTCACCGCGGACGGCAGGAGGGCTCTCGTGGTGGCGATGGCCGTGGACGTCCTGGCCGCCTGCCGGGAGACCCCGGGAGTCGCCCGCGTTCGCGTCGTCTCCGCCGACCCCCGTGTGGAGGAACTGGCCTCGGGGGCGGGGGCGGAGTTCGTCGACGAACCCGCCCGTACGGACCCCCGCCACGGTGACCCCCTCAATTTCGCCCTGGACAACGCACTCGCCGACGTCCCGGGCCCGGTCGGGGTGGTCGCGGCGGATCTCCCGGAACTGCGACCCGAGCACCTCGCGCGGATCCTCGACATCGCCGGCCGGCACCCGCACGCCACGGTCACGGACCACCGCGGAGCCGGGACCACGATGGCGTTCTGGACCGGCGCGCCCGGTCCCCGTGTCTGCCGGTTCGGTGTCGATTCGGCCGCCCGGTACCGCGACGAGGGCGGCGCGGTACCGGTCGCGGCGGTGGGCGATCTGGCCGCCGCCGCCCGGGATGTCGACGTCCCGGAGGATCTCGCGAGGTTGCCGGGGCGGTCCGTCGGTCCCGCCACCGCCGGGGCCCTCCGTGACCCCTCCGTCCGCCTCCTCGCCCACGCGACCGGGGTATCGGCCACAATGGTCCCGTGACCGCCGAACCGACCGCCCTCCAGGGATTGCCCCGGCCCCGCGACCGCTACCTCAACCGCGAACTGAGCTGGCTCGACTTCAACGCCCGGGTCCTCGCACTCGCCGGGGAGAAGGACCTCCCGCTGCTGGAGAGGGCCAAGTTCCTCGCGATCTTCGCCTCGAACCTCGACGAGTTCTACATGGTCCGCGTGGCCGGTCTCCAGCGCCGCGACAAGACTGGACTGTCCGTACGCTCCGCTGACGGCCAGACACCCGCCGAGCAGCTCGGCCGCATCAGCCGACGGACGCGGGAACTGTGCGACGAACAGACCCGCCTGTTCGAGGACGAGATCCGGCCGTCGCTGGAGGAGCACGGGATCCGGATCCTGCCCTGGAGCGACCTCACGGCCGAGGAGCGCTTCACCCTCGCGGAGTTGTTCCGCAACTCGATCTTCCCCGTCCTCACGCCCCTCGCGGTGGATCCCGCCCACCCGTTCCCGTACATCTCCGGGCTGAGCCTGAACCTCGCGGTGATCATCCGCGACCTGGACTCGGGCCAGGAGCACTTCGCCCGGGTGAAGATCCCGCACAACGTCCCGCGCTTCGTCCGGGTCGACCGCGGCGGTCCGGACGAGTACGCGTTCGTCCCCGCCGAGGACATCATCGCCGCGCACCTCCAGGATCTGTTCCAGGGCATGGAGGTCGTAGAGCACCACGTGTTCCGGGTGACCCGCAACGCGGACATGGAGGTCGAGGAGGACCGCGACGAGGACCTGCTGCAGGCACTCGAGCGCGAGCTCGCCCGCCGACGCTTCGGGTCGGCCGTGCGGCTGGAGATCGCGGAGGACACCACCCCGCGGATGCTCCGCATCCTGCAGCGTGAGCTCGACGTGGACTCGGCCGACGTCATCCGGTTCTCGGGCCTGCTGGACCTCACGGGGCTGTGGCAGATCCACGGGCTGGACCTGCCGGATCTCAAGGACCCGCCCATGGTGCCGGCCACTCCCCCGGCGTTCGGTGAGAGGGAGACGGCCCGCAACATCTTCGCCTCCCTCCAGGAGGGCGACGTCCTCGTCGAGCACCCCTACGAGTCGTTCGCCACCACGGTCCAGCGGTTCATCGAGCAGGCCGCTGCCGACGACGACGTCCTGGCGATCAAACAGACCCTGTACCGGACCTCCGGCGACTCCCCCATCGTCAACGCGCTGGTCGATGCCGCCGCGGCCGGCAAACAGGTCGTCGCGCTGGTGGAGATCAAGGCCCGTTTCGACGAGCAGAACAACATCCGGTGGGCCCGCGAGCTCGAGCAGGCCGGGGTCCACGTCGTGTACGGCCTCCTGGGCCTGAAGACCCACTGCAAGACCTGCCTCGTGGTGCGCAAGGAGGGCGACCGGCTCCAGCGCTACGCACACATCGGTACCGGCAACTACAACCCCAAGACGGCCCGCCTGTACGAGGACGTCGGCCTGTTCACCGCCGACGAGGACGTCGTGTCGGACCTGACGGATCTGTTCAACCACCTGACCGGGTTCTCCAACGTGAGCAAGTACCGGCGCCTGCTGGTGGCGCCGGAGGGCATCCGGTCGGGGATCATCGAACGGATCGACCGCGAGATCGAGCTGGCCGCCGAGGGGCGCGAGGCCGGCATCCGGCTCAAGGCGAACGCCCTCGTCGACGAGCAGGTCATCGACGCCCTGTACCGGGCATCCCAGGCCGGGGTGCCGGTCGACATCGTGGTCCGGGGCATCTGTTCGCTGCGGGCCGGCGTCCCCGGCCTGAGTGAGAACATCCACGTCCGCTCGATCCTCGGGCGCTTCCTCGAGCACTCCCGGATCCTGCACTTCCGGGGCGCCGACGAGGCCCTCATCGGCAGTGCGGACATGATGCACCGCAATCTGGACCGCCGGGTCGAGGTGATGGTCACCGTCACCGATCCCCGGCTCAAGGCACAGATCCACCGCATCTTCGACTCCGCCCTCGATCCGGCCACGCGCAGCTTCCACCTCCGGCACGACGCCAACTGGACCCGCATGCCCGCCCCGGAGGACTGGGCCGATTCGGTCGACCACCAGGAGCGGTCGGCCTCCTTGCACGCGGGATTCCGGGACCGATGAGCAAGAAGGTCAAGATCCGGGTGGTGCCCGCGGCGGGCGCGGTCCTGTACCGCACGGACGGCGACTCCCGCCTGTGCGCGGTGGTCCACCGCCCGCGCTACGACGACTGGTCCCTGCCCAAGGGCAAGGTCGACGCCGGGGAGTCGCTGCCGGTCGCGGCGGTCCGGGAGATCGCCGAGGAGACGGGATTCACCGCCGTCCTGCAGTCCCGGATCGGCACCACCGGCTACCCCCTCAAGGAGAACACCCGCAAAGAGGTCACGTACTGGTCGGCGATGGCCGGCGAGGGAACCTTCGAGCCGAACTCGGAGGTCGACGAGATCCGGTGGCTCCCGGTGGAGCAGGCCAAGGATCTGGTCTCCTACCCGTTGGACCGCAAAATCCTCGCCCGCTTCTGCGCGGCCCCGCCTGCCGGGAAGACCCTGCTCGTCGTCCGGCACGCCAAGGCCGGAAGCAGGAGCCAGTGGAGCGGGAACGACGACCTCCGGCCCCTGGACAAGTCCGGACGGGCGCAGGCCGAGATGCTGGTGCCGATGCTCCGCGCGTTCGGCGTGACCCGGTTGTACAGCGCGCCCAGGGTCCGTTGCGAACAGACGCTCGCGCCGCTGGCGGACGAACTCGGGGTGGGGATCGCGGTCGAACCGGCGCTGAGCGACGAGGCCTACCTCGCCGACCCGGCGTCCGCCGTGGCCCGGCTGGCCGCGATCGCCCCGGGCGACGGCGTCGCCGTGGTGTCCTCGCAGGGAACCGCCATCCCCGGGATGATCCGGGATCTGGCCGGCCCGACCGACATCGACGTCGGCGATGCCTCCACCAAGAAGGCCGGCGTGTGGGCGCTGGGGTTCGACGGGGCGGGACCGACCTACGCCGACTACTACCCCAGCCCGCTACCGCTGTTCTGAACTGCAGTAGCGGGCCGGTCGGTCAGCTGACCTTCTCGCGGTGGTTCACACCGTTCTTGCGCAGGCCCCCGAACGACTGGTGCGAGCTGGAGCGCTTCGCGGCGAGCCTGTCTTCGGGGAGCGACTCGGTGCCCTGGATGACGGACTTGAAGTACTGGCCCGGCCGGAACACCGGCGAGTACGTCGGCGGAACCGGGATCGACTCGCCGGTATGGGGGTTACGGGCGACCCTGGCCGCACGTGACTTCTTCTCGAAGATGCCGAACCCCATGATGGTGATGGATTCCCCGGACGCCACCGTCCGGACGATGATGTCGAGAGTGTTCTCCAGCGCCTCGGTGGCGAGCTGGTGATCTCCGCCCATCCGCTCCGCCAGTTCGGCGATCAGGTCGGCTTTGTTCACGTGGGGATCCCCCTTCGGGTGAGGTATGCGGGCGCGGTACCGGTCCGCGCCGACTAAACATAAGCATACTCACACGTTTTTGCCAGCCGGGGGCATTTCGGAGGTTACTCCGAAACAAGTTCTTATCCCGAGGTCAGCGTGGGGTGGTGACCGGCTTGAACGCGGGCCGGCGACTCTCGAACTCCGCGATCTGATCGGCTTCACGCAGCGTGAGACCAATGTCGTCGAGCCCCTCCATGAGACGCCACCGGGTGTTGTCGTCGATGTCGAACGGTACCGTGACGTCACCGGCCGTGACGGTGCGCGACCCCAGGTCGACGGTCAGCTCGATACCCGGTCGCTCGTCCATGACCTTCCACAGGAGTTCGACGTTCTCCTGCTCGACCTGGGCGGCCACGAGACCGGACTTCCCCGAGTTGCCGCGGAAGATGTCGGCGAACCGCGAGGAGATGACCACACGGAACCCGAAATCCATCAGGGCCCACACGGCGTGCTCGCGCGAGGACCCGGTGCCGAAGTCCGGTCCGGCGACCAGGACGGAGGCGCGGTCGTAGGGCGCCCGGTTGAGGACGAAGTCGGGCTCCTTCGCCCGCCAGGAGGAGAAGAGTCCGTCCTCGAAGCCGGTGCGCGTGACGCGCTTGAGGTACTCGGCCGGGATGATCTGGTCGGTGTCCACGTTGGAGCGGCGCAGCGGGGCGCCGATGCCGGTGTGGGTGGTGATCGGCTCCATGAGGTGTCAGGCCCCCTTCGCGGGCTCGAGGTCGACGGGTGAGGCGAAGTGTCCGAGCACCGCGGTGGCCGCGGCGACCGACGGACTGACCAGATGGGTGCGGGCCCCCTTGCCCTGGCGGCCCTCGAAATTGCGGTTCGATGTGGACGCGCACCGCTGACCCGGCAGCAACGAGTCCGGGTTCATGCCCAGGCACATGGAGCAGCCGGGTTGGCGCCATTCGGCGCCGAAGGCGGTGAAGACCTTGTCCAGGCCCTCCGCCTCGGCCTGTTCGCGCACGCGCATCGAGCCCGGCACGATGAGCATCCGGACCCCGTCGGCCACCGTGTGACCGTCGACGACCTCGGCGACGGCGCGCAGGTCCTCGATGCGGCCGTTGGTGCACGAGCCGACGAACACGACGTCCACCGGCACGTCCCGCATGGGGGTGCCGGCCTCGAGGTCCATGTACTCCAGTGCGCTCTCGGCGGCGATGCGCGCGCTCTCGTCCGTGAACGACTCGGGGTCGGGGACGGCCGCACCCAGGGGCACGCCCTGGCCGGGGTTGGTGCCCCACGTGACGAAGGGGGTGAGGGCGGCACCGTCGATGACGACCTCGGTGTCGAACACCGCGTCCTCGTCGGTCCGGAGCCCGTCCCAGTACCGCACGGCCTCGTCCCACTCGTCACCCGCGGGCGCGTGCGGGCGACCGCGCAGGTAGTCGTAGGTGATCTGGTCCGGGGCGACCATGCCGGCCCGGGCACCGGCCTCGATGCTCATGTTGCAGATGGTCATCCGCGCCTCCATCGACAGCTTCTCGATGGCCTCGCCGCGGTACTCGATGATGTAGCCCTGCCCGCCGCCGGTGCCGATCTGGGCGATGACGGCCAGGATGAGGTCCTTGGCGGTGACGCCGGGCTGCAGCTCGCCGGTGACGGTGACGGCCATGGTCTTGAACGGGCGCAGGGCCAGCGTCTGGGTGGCCATGACGTGCTCGACCTCGGAGGTGCCGATGCCCATCGCGATGGAACCGAACGCCCCGTGCGTCGAGGTGTGCGAGTCACCGCACACCACGGTCATGCCCGGCTGGGTCAGGCCGAGTTGCGGACCCACGACGTGGACGATCCCCTGCTCGAGGTCGCCCATCGGGTACAGCCGGACACCGAACTCCTCGCAGTTGGAACGCAGCGTCTCGATCTGGATCCGCGAGGTCTGGTCGGCGATGAGGTTGACCGCGCCCCCGACGATGTCGGTCGGGACGTTGTGGTCCTCGGTCGCCAGGGTCAGGTCCGGGCGGCGGAGCCGGCGTCCGGCCAGCCGGAGACCGTCGAAGGCCTGCGGGCTGGTGACCTCGTGCACGAGGTGGAGATCGATGAACAGCAGGTCGGGCCCCCGGGACCCGCCCTCGCCCTCGCCCTTGACCACCACGTGGTCGTCCCAGACCTTCTCGGCCAGGGTCCGCGGTCGCGTACCTGCGGACACGGTCTCGTTCATCACGCCTCCACTCCACGCCCTGATGGGATCCGATGGATTCTCACCATGTAGGACGATATAGTCGAACTGTGAGACAGTATAGCGGGATCGGAGTCCTCGACAAAGCGATGACGGTGCTCCACGCCGTGGCCGAGCAACCGTGCGTCCTGGCCGACCTCTGCGAGCGGACGGGGCTGCCTCGCGCGACCGCCCACAGGCTTGCGGTGGGGCTCGAGATCCACCAACTCCTCTCCCGTGACGACGCCGGGGTGTGGAGCCTGGGGCCCGGTCTGGCCAAGCTCGCCGCGCACGTGTCGGACTCCCTGGCCGAGGCCGCGTCCTCCGTGCTGCCCCGCCTGCGCGAGGTGACCGAGGAGAGCGTGCAGGTGTACCGCCGCGACGGTGACCGCCGGATCTGTGTGGCCTCCGCGGAACCACCGACGGGACTGCGGGACACGGTGCCCGTCGGCGCGATCCTGCCCATGACACGGGGCTCGGGCGCGAAGGTGTTGGCGGCGTGGGCCGACCCCGCCACCCAGCGCACCCTGCTCGCCGACGCCACGTACACCGAGCGCCAGCTCGCCGACGTCCGGCGGCGCGGCTGGGCGCAGTCGGTCGCCGAGCGGGAGGCGGGCGTGGCCTCGATCTCCGCGCCGATCCGGGATGCCGCCGGCACGGTGGTCGCCGCGATCTCCGTGTCGGGCCCGGTCGACCGCATCGGTCGCCGCCCCGGCGTGAAGTGGGCGGCCGATCTGCTCGCCGCCGCCGATGCGATCCACAAACGGCTCTAGTCGACAGGGACGCCGCCGCGCCGGCCCTACGCGGGCCGCCGGCCGCGGGTGAGCCGCTCGAGCGCCCACGGCAGGCTGGCCACGCTGGGTTGGCGCACCGCGGCCACGAGATCGTCGTCGCGCGGGTCCACCCGCACCACCTGCACGCCCGGCCGCCGGAGGTCCCGGTACGGAACGGGGTCGGGGCGCGAGTCCACGTCGAAGCCCAGCGCACGGATCTCGGCGCCGAGTGGCGACGTCGCCGCGAGGGTGGCGACGGGGGTGTCGGGCCGCGCGCCGGTGCCGATGACGACGGCGAGGGCGTCGACCCCCAGGCGGCGCTGCTCCTCCGACCACTCCTCGAGCGCCTTCTCGGCCGTCTCGGCTGCCGGGGTGGGATCGCGGTCGACGGCCCCGGCGACGAGATCGAGGTGGTCCCGCCACCCGGGTCTCCCCTGCGGGTCGACGATCACCGTGGCGAGCTGCTCGTACCCACGGAGCTCGGGCCCGGTGACGTCGGCCGCGACCAGGACGAACGCGTCGACCCCGAACGGCAGCAGCGACCGCAGGCTCGGCAGTCCGGGGCCGTCCCACTCCGGCGACGGCGGTGCCGGGTGGTCGCGCCACGGTCGCGGGCCCGTCCCGTCGACGGCCCACGCGGCGGTGGGCTCACGGTCGAGGGCGTGCAGGACGTCGAGGTCGGCCGAGGAGAGCGCGATGAGGCGGCGTGGCGGAGCGTCCGGTGTGGGGGTACGGATCGGACTGGGGGGAGTCAGCGGGTCGCTCGCCGTCGGAGCCGGTGTCGTCGTCGACCCCCCTCCCGGGCCGCACGCGGTGAGCCCCGCGAGGGTCAACCCGCCACCGACGGCCAGGCGGAGGAGGTCACGGCGAGAGGTCACCCCGGTGATCCTGCCACGGCCACAAATGCGAGATGTCCCGGCTCGTCGTTGCAGACGAACCGGGACATCTCCCCTGTACCCCCGATGGGATTCGAACCCACGCTACCGCCGTGAGAGGGCGGCGTCCTAGGCCGCTAGACGACGGGGGCTTGGCGCTCGACCACTATATCCGGATGGTGGACGACGAACCAAATCGCGACATCGCCCCCGTACACCGGGTGTAAAGATGCACTCGGTGAAGTAAGCGGCTATCGTGACCGGCATGTCCTCTCCCCCCGACCCCGACTCACTGCGCGACCGGAAGCGTCGCGCGACCATGGTGGCCATAGAGAACGCGGCGACCTCCCTGGTGCTCGAGTACGGCTTCGACGCGGTGACGGTCGACCAGATCTGCGCCGCCGCCGAGATCTCCAAGCGGACGTTCTTCAACTACGTGCCCTCCAAGGAGGCCGCCGTCATCGGCGCCACGCCCGAGGACGTCACCGAGGCCGACCGCGCCGCCTTCCTCGACCGCGGCGAGGAGGGCGTTCTCGACGCGCTACTCCGTCTCTACCTCGCCGCCTTCGCGGCGACCCGCACCGCCGACAGGGACCAGACCGCCACGCTGGCCCAGCGCCGCCGGGCCATCTTCCGCGCCGAGCCCGAGCTGGCGGCCGCGCGGATGACCGCCTCGTCGCGCTTCCAACTCCGCCTGACCGACCTGGTGATCGTGCACCTCGACCGGCACCCGTCGCTGCGTCGGCTGGCCGGGGTGGCGGTCGAGGCCGAGGCCCGGGCCTGCGTGGCCCTGGTCGCGGCATCGGCGAACCTCGGGCTGTCCGCGTGGCTCGCC
The DNA here is from genome assembly GCF_017168155.1 of Dietzia sp. KRD202. Taxonomy (NCBI): domain Bacteria; kingdom Bacillati; phylum Actinomycetota; class Actinomycetes; order Mycobacteriales; family Dietziaceae; genus Dietzia; species Dietzia sp. KRD202. The sequence continues at coordinate 200,979 of NZ_JABFAN010000005.1, forward strand.
CGCGACTCCGCCACCTTCGAGGACCTCGACGGTGACTGCGCCACCGCGTTGCGGCAACTCGCCCTGCTCGCGGGAGCACCCGACACCACCGCACCCGACACCACGGCGCCCACCGCACCCTCCGCCTCACATCCCGCCGGGAGTCCCGCATGAGCGACACCGATATCCGCACTACCGCGCCCTCCCCCGGCGCCGATCCGGGAACCACGACCTCCGCGGCTCCGGCGCCGGTGACCCACAACGTGCCGCTGGTGTTCACCTCCCTGCTGCTCGGGATGCTCATCGTCTCCCTGGGCCAGATGATCTTCGCCACGGCACTGCCGACCATCGTGGCCGACCTCGGTGGGGTCGACCGGATGAGCTGGGTCATCACCGTCTACCTGCTCACCATGACGATCGGCCTGCCGGTCTACGGCAAACTCGGCGACCAGATCGGCCGCAAGCCGCTCTTCGTGACCGCGATCCTCCTGTTCTCGGCGGGCTCTCTTCTGGGCGCGGTCGCGTGGGACATCGACCTGCTCATCGTGGCCCGCGCGATCCAGGGCCTCGGTGGCGGTGGTCTCATGGTGCTCTCCCAGGCGATCGTCGCCGACGTCGTCCCCGCCCGGCAGCGCGGCCGGTACATGGGCGTGCTGGGCGCCGTCTTCGGACTGTCCTCCGTTCTGGGCCCCCTGCTCGGCGGGTTCTTCACCGAGGGCCCCGGCTGGCGCTGGGCCCTGTGGTTCAACCTCCCCGTGTGCCTGGTCGCCCTCGTCGTGGCCGTGGTCTGGCTCCGCCTGCCGAATCGTGGCGCCGGTCGACGAACCGACTGGCCCGGCACGGTCCTCATGGCCACCGGCACCACCGCTCTGATCCTCATCTCCTCCTGGGGCGGTAACCGGTACGACTGGACGGACCCGATGATCCTCGGCATGGGCGCCCTGTTCGTCGTGTGCGCGGTCGCGTTCGTCCTGGTCGAGTTGCGCTCGGAACACCCGCTGATCCCCATGACGCTGTTCGCCGAGCGGAACTTCTCGCTCTCGACCGGCGCCGGGCTCCTGGTCGGTGTCGCGATGTTCGGCTGCATGGCGTACCTGCCCACCTACATCCAGATGGTCCACGGGCTCGGCCCCACCGCCGCCGGACTGATGATGACGCCGATGATGGCCGGCATGATGGGCACGTCCATCATCGTGGGCAACATCGTCAGCCGGACCGGCCGTTACAAGTGGTACCCGGTGGTCGGCACCGTGATCATGGCCGCGGGCCTGTGGCTCATCGGTTCGCTGGAGGCCGGAGACACCCTGGTGCACCTGGGCGTGGTGCTGTTCGTGTTCGGCTTCGGTCTCGGATTGTGCATGCAACTGCTCGTGCTGATCGTGCAGAACACCTTCCCGATCACGATGGTCGGCACCGCCACGGCGTCCAACAACTTCTTCCGCCAGATCGGCGGCACCATGGGTTCGGCGATCGTGGGTTCGCTGTTCGTCAGCCGGCTCGCCGATCTCATGGGCGAGCGGGTCCCCGCCGCGGCCGCGGAACTCGGTCCCGAGGGCGCCGCGGTGGCCGAGACCTTCTCGAACGGTTCGGGTGCGGCCAACTCCATGAGCCCGGAGATCCTGGCCGCGTTGCCCGGGCCCCTGCACGACGCGATCGTCAGCTCCTACAACGACGCGTTGGTGCCGATCTACCACGTCGTGGTGCCGCTCATCCTGGTCGCCACGGTGCTGCTGCTGTTCGTGCGCGAGGACACCCTCAAAGAGACGGTGGACTGATTCTCCTCCCACGCCCCCGCGTCCCGGCTCACCGTTCGTCGGCGCGGGGGTGAGGAGTCCGTCACGGAATCCGTACGCGCGGCAACCGTCCCGTCACGCGCCGTCACTAGCGTGCGGAGCGTGACCACACCTCGTCAGACCGTCCTGCGGTTCCTCGCTGCGCCCACCGATGTCGGCACGGGCACGCAGGTGCACACCGGCCGCATCCTCGAGTGGATCGACAAGGCCGCCTACGCCCTGGCGGCGGGGTGGTCCGGCGGATACGCCGTCACCGCCTATGTCGGGAACATCCGCTTCTCCCGCCCGGTCGTCTCCGGCGAACTCATCGAGGTCTCGGCCCGACTCGTCCACACGGGTTCGACGTCGATGCACATCCAGTGCGACGTCCGGGCCTGCGATCCCGTGACGCTCGACTACCGGCACTGCGCCGAGTGCCTCGTGGTCTTCATCGCCGTCCGCGACGGCGCGCCCACCCCCGTACCTCCCTGGACGCCCGCGTCCCGCCTGGAGGTCCACGAGTCCGACGAGGCTGTCATGCGCATCGGGCTGCGCAAGGACATCGAACGGGCGATGGCGGAGCAGACCTATTCCGCCGCGGGCACAGCGCCTCGTTCGACCCTGCGGTTCCTCGCGGCACCCGGGGACGTCAACTGGGGCGGCAACGCGCACGGCGGGCGCATCATGTCCTGGATCGACGACGCGGCGAACCTCTGCGCCACCCGGTGGTCGGGTACCCCCTGCACCTCGGTGTACGCCGGCGGTGTCCGGTTCTACCACCCGGTGAAGATCGGCCACGTCGTGGAGGTGGAGGCCCGTCTGCTGCACACGGGTCACGAGACCATGCACGTCTCGGTCCATGTGAGCTCCGGAGAGGCCACCTCTCCGGAGAGGACGCTCACCACCCACTGCCTGACCGTCTGTGCGGCACTCGGGCCGGACGGTAGACCCACCCCGGTGCCCCGGTGGGCCCCGGTGTCCGCCGAGGACCACGCACTGGACGAGCACGCCCGCCATCTCATCCGCCTCCGGGGGCGGGGCAGGGTGACCGGGCCGGTCCGGGCCCCGGCCTGAACGGCGACGCGAATGCGGGGGCCGACGGCCGACCGCGACCCCTGAAATCCGCCCCCGTCCCCCGCAACGAGGAAGGCGCCCGGAGCGTTGTGCTCCGGGCGCCTTCTGCTGTACCCCCGATGGGATTCGAACCCACGCTACCGCCGTGAGAGGGCGGCGTCCTAGGCCGCTAGACGACGGGGGCTAGGACACGGATCCGCGTGGGATCCGCTGTAGCGAGCGCTGCGACGCGCTCAGCTGGCCTACCAGGACTCGAACCTAGAACGACGGTACCAGAAACCGCTGTGTTGCCAATTACACCATAGGCCACTGCATTCACTTTTCCGCCCCTCGCGGGGCGCCTCGAAGAGACTATCAAACCACCGAGGGTGAATAGCAAATCGCCTGGTCAATCCGTCTGTTTCCGGACCCCGAGCTAGTCGGCGACGGGCGCGGACCTAAGCCGCGACAGTGTGGCCTGCCGACCGAGCAGCTCCAACGACTCGAACAGCGGCGGCGAGATGTGCGATCCCGTGACCGCCACCCGCACGGGCCCGTAGGCCTTGCGCGGCTTGATGCCCAGGTCCTCCACCAGCGCGCCGGACAGTGCGGCCTCGATGGCCGGGGTCGTCCACTCCTCGACTGCTTCCAGCGCCGCGATCGCCGCGTCCACGACCTCTCGGGACTCCGCTTTGAGGTTCTTGGCCGCAGACTGGGCGTCGACGGTGAACCCGGCCTCGTCCACGAGGAGGAACCGGATGAGCTTCCACGCATCCGACAGGACGACGATGCGGGTCTGGAGGAGATCTGCCACGATCGCCCACCGCTGGGCGTCGAAACTCTCCGGCAGGGTCACTCCGTCCTCGTCGGGGTGCGCGACGAGGTACTCGCGCAGGCGGCGGGCGAACTCCTCGGCCGGCAGCTGCCGGATGTGCTCGGCGTTGATCGCGTCGGCCTTCTTCTGGTCGAAGCGGGCCGGGTTGGCGTTCACCTGGCGCACGTCGAACGCCTCGACCATCTCCTGCAGGGAGAACACGTCGCGGTCATCCGACAGCCCCCACCCGAGCAGGGCCAGGTAGTTGAGCAACCCCTCCGGCAACATCCCGCGGTCGCGGTGGAGGAACAGATCCGACTCGGGGTCACGCTTGGACAGCTTCTTGTTGCCGTCGCCCATGACGAACGGCAGGTGCCCGAACGCGGGGACGTCATCCGCCACCCCGATCCGCATCAGGGCACGGTAGAGGGCGATCTGTCGGGGGGTGGAGCTGAGCAGATCCTCGCCCCGGAGGACGTGGGTGATCTTCATCAGTGCGTCGTCGACCGGATTGACCAACGTGTAGAGCGGGATCCCGTTGGCCCGCGTGAGCGCGAAGTCCGGCACGGTGCCCGCCCTGAACACGGTCTCCCCGCGGACCAGGTCGTCCCAGGCGAGATCCTCGTCCGGCATCCGCAACCGGATCACCGCGCCGCGCCCCTCGTCACGGAACGCCTGCTTCTGGTCCTCCGTGAGGTCGCGATCGAACCCGTCGTACCCGAGTTTGGGGTCCCGCCCGGCGGCCCGGTGGCGGGCCTCGACCTCCTCGGGGGTGGAGAACGACTCGTACGCCTCCCCCGCCTCGACCAGCCTGCGCACCACGTCCAGGTGCAGATCGCGCCGCTCGGACTGGCGGTACGGCGCGTACGGGCCACCCACCTCGGGGCCCTCGTCCCAGTCGAGGCCCAGCCACCGGAGGGCGTCGAGGAGCGACTGGTACGACTCCTCCGAATCCCGGGCGGCGTCGGTGTCCTCGATGCGGAAGACAAACGTGCCACCCGTGTGCCGGGCGTGGGCCCAGTTGAACAGGGCCGTACGGACGAGACCCACATGGGGTGTGCCGGTGGGGGACGGACAGAAGCGGACGCGGACGTTCGAGGCGGTCATGGAGCCCATCCTAGTGACGGTCCCGGCTCGCACCCCCGGCGAGGACCGGCCTAGGATCGGCGGGTACCCGTGGCCGCCGTCCGAGGAGGCGCGATCCACGCAGGAGTCCGAATCGAGGGAGGCGTGCCGTGGCGTCTGGGCACCAACCCGACGTCGCACGCCCGGTGACCGCCCCGGACTTCCTGCTGTCCCGTCCGACGGGCTCGCTGCGCACCCAGGGTGCCCTGAACTCGTTCACGGATCCGGCGGACGCGGCCCTGGCCCTGCGGTCCGGCGCCAGTGGTCTGATCGTGGGCGCGATCGGTTTCGAGCCCGACGCGCCCGCCGCTCTGGTCGAACCCGACGTGGTGGTCCGCGTCGACGGCCCACTGGAGCCCCCCGCCTACTTCCGCCGGATGCGCACCCGCGCCCACGTCACCCGGGAGATCCCCACGTCCTCGGAGCACCGCGCCAGGGTGTCGACCGCGATCGCGGGGGTGCGCTCCGGCGAGATCGACAAGGTGGTGCTGGCCAGGGCAGTCCGGCTGTCTGCCGATCAGCCCATCGACCCCCACGCGGTGTGCGCCGCACTCATCGACTCCAGCCCGGCGGCGGACGGCTACCTCGTCGACCTCTCCCCCGCCGGCGGGGTCCACGCCGGGCGGGTCCTGGTGGGCTCGAGCCCCGAACTCCTCGTCCGCCGCCGAGGCGATCTGGTGGAATGCCACCCGCTGGCAGGGTCCGCGCCCCGCTCCACCGACCCTGTCGCGGACCAGGCCGCGGGCCGCGCCCTGCGGGCGTCGGGCAAGGACGCCTCGGAGCATGCCTTCGTGGTGGAGTCGCTGGCACGGGCCCTGCAACCACTGTGCACGGATCTGGAGATCCCCGACCGTCCCACCCTCACGTCCACCCGCGAGATGTGGCACCTCGGGACCCGTATCCGGGGCCGTGTCGCCGACCCCCGCACCACCTCTCTGGACCTCGCCCTCGCCGTGCACCCCACGCCGGCGGTGTGCGGGACACCGACGGACGAGGCCCGGAGGCTCATCGCCGCGATAGAAGGGGAACGGGGGTTCTACGCCGGGGCCGTCGGGTGGTCGGACGCCGGCGGAGACGGCGACTGGATGGTCACCATCCGGTGCGCCGAGATCGACGCGGACCGGTCGGGAGCGATCGCCTGGGCCGGCGGCGGCCTGGTCGCGGACTCGCAACCCGACGACGAGGTCGCCGAGACCGGCGCCAAACTCCGCACCATCCTGAGGGCGTTCGGAGCGTCCTAGGGCGATGGTCCGCGCCGGTGGCCCGGACCTACCGGTCGACGACGGGGTTCGTCAGCGAGCCGATGCCCTCGATCTCGACCGTCACACGGTCGCCGGGCAGCATCGGGCCGACCCCTGCCGGGGTACCCGTGAGGATCACATCGCCGGGAAGGAGGGTCATGACCCGGCTGACGTACTCGACGATCTCGCCGACGGTGTGCATGAACTGGGAGGTGTTGCCGTCCTGCCGTACCTCGGACGTGCCGTCGGGGTGGGTGAGGGTGACCCGGACGTCGAGCCCGTTGGGGTCCAGGTCGGTGACGATCCACGGACCCAGCGGGCAGAAGGTGTCGTACCCCTTGCCCCGCGTCCACTGACCGTCCGAGAGCTGCTGGTCGCGGGCGGTGACGTCGTTGGCGCAGGTGTAGCCGAGGATGACCTCGTGGGCCCGCGCGGCGGCGACGTCCCGGCACGGCTGCCCGATCACCACGGCCAGCTCGCCCTCGTGGTCGACCCGCTCCGAACTCGGCGGGTAGGCGATCGATGCCTCGGGGCCGACGACCGACGTGTTGGGCTTGAGGAAGATCAGGGGCTCGGCCGGGGCCTCCGACCCCATCTCCTCGGCGTGGTCGGCGTAGTTCTTACCGACGCACACGATCTTGGAGGCCAGGATCGGGGCGAGCAGACGCACGTCGGCCAGCGGCCATTCGCGGCCGGTGAACTCGGGGGTACCGAAGGGGTGCTCGGAGATCTCGGCACAGGTCAGCGAGGACGGGTCGGACATGTCTCCGCGGACCTCGACGAAGGCGAATCCCTGCGGGTGGGCGATACGGGCGAGACGCATACCCGCGATCCTAGGCGGTCCGCAGGTCCCGCAGCGTTCGCGCCCCACGGTCGCGGAGCTCGGTGACCTGTGCGAGGTACAGCTCGGCGCAGGCGAGGGCGTCGACCAGCGGGTCGTGTGCGCGGTACTGCGGTAACCCGTACCTCTCGCGAGCACCCCAGAGCCGCAGCCTCTCGGGCGACGGGTCGGCGGTGAAGCCCATGTCGACGCCCCCGCCCAGGACCCGCCGGTGCAGTTCCAGGGTGTCGACGGACTCCAGTGGTGGCCGGATGCCGAACGTGCGCCGACACAACGCTCGCAGGAAGTCGACCTCTATCGGGCAGTAGTGCGCGACCAACACCCGCCCGGTCAGAGCCGTGAACACCCGGTCCAGGACGTCCTCGACATCCTCCCCGGTGGCCATCGTGTCGTCCGTGAGTCCGTGCACGGTGGCACTCTGCCCCACCCCGTCGTCGTCGTCCGGACCGTGATCGGGACGCAGCAGCACCGATCCCGCTCCGCCCAGGACGATCCGGTCCCCGTCGACGGGGACGAACCCCACCGCCAGGACCCGGTCGTGCCGGGGATCGAGCCCGGTGGTCTCGACGTCCACCGCGAGGAGGGACAGGTCCTCGAGCGGAGTGGTCGGATCCGGCGGCGGTGTCTCCAGAAATCGCCGCAGTGGCCCGTCGGGGGCCCGGCGGGCGGCACTCCTCCGGCGGCCGGCCGCGGTCAGCCGTGGCAGGACCATCACATCTGCCCGACCCGGTATCGGATCTGCAGCGCGCTCTGCGCTCCCGCGATGATCCGGAACGCCGCCCGGAGCCGATGGCGGTCCTTGGTGCCGAGGGTCGACGGGTCCACGTTGTTGTCGAGGTCCGAGTGCTCCTGGATCTGACGTGCGTGGTGGCGCAAGGCCAGCCCGCGCAGGAACCGGAACGCCTCGGTGAGGTTCTCGGCATCCGAGCGGGCGATCACCCCGGCGGTGGCCGCCGCGTCGAGCCGGCCGAGGGTCGACACCTCGTCCAGTCCCGCGGACAGGGCGTACAGACGCGCGATCTGGACGACGGGTGCGATCCCCCCGGCCTTGAGGTCCAGGGTGTTGCGGTACTCGCCCCGGCGCGCGACGACGAGCCCGCGGAGGAAGCCGAGCGGTGGTTGCCACTCACACGCGATCCGGGCCAGATGCGCCTGGAAGCGCGGACTGCCCTTCGAGCGGACGAGCATCTCGCGCTGGACGCGGGCGGCGAGTCCGCTCTCACCGTGGACGGGACGGAGGTCGAAGAACACCTGACTGTGCAGCACCGCGTCGGCCTCGGGGGCCCCGACCCAGTCCCGTACCGTCCCCTCCCACTCCGCGCAGGTCCGGCGCCACCGGGGGTTGGTCGCCATCACCCCACCGGGGCAGAGCGGGAAGCCCGCCCGGTCGAGTCCCGTGCAGACGCGGTCGGCGAGCTCCGCGAAGTACTCGTCGGAGCCGGGGACCCCGCCTGCCCCGTCGTCGAGGATCAGCGCGTTGTCCTGGTCGCTGGACACCCCGAGCTCACCCCGGGCCTGGGAACCGAGTCCCACCCAGCAGTACGGCACGGGAGGCCGTCCGAGTTCGGCCTCCGCCAGCGCTATCAGGCGCCGCGTCGCCGCGTCGGCGGTGGCGGTGACGACCCGGCCGATATCCCGCGGCGTGGTGCCCCGCCGGACGAACTCGCCGACCAGCGGTAGCAACCGGGCGGACAGTTCCGCCACGGTCTCGGTGTCGGGGGCCCGCGAGATCCGCGCGGCCAGATAGACCGGGTCGGACTGCGCCAGGCGCAGCAGGTCCCCGCTCGTGACCATCCCCGCGGGGGCACCGGCCTCGCACACCGGCAGGTGATGGACGCCGCGTTCGATCTGGAGCAGGGTCGCGTCGAACGCGCGGGTCCGGGCGTCCACCGACACCGGGTCGTGGGTCATGATCGTCGACACCGGCGCCGCGGTGTCGCCACCAACCGCGACCACCTTCGAGCGCAGGTCGCGATCGGTGAAGATGCCGACCACGCGTCCGTCTTCCACCACCAGCAGCGCGGAGACGCGTTCCCGCGACATGATCTGCGCCGCCTCGAGGATGGTGGTCCCGGGCCCCGTGGTGACCGCGTCGCGGGTGAGGAGATCGCCCACCGGTGTGCTCAGGGGGTCTCCCCCGGCCGCGGCGACCCGGGCGGAGGCGAGGTCCTGGCGGATCCGATCGCTCCGCGCACCGAAAAAGTCGCGGATACCGGGGTGGGCGGCCGCGAGCTCGTCGAACACCTCGCGCGGCATCTCGAGCAGCAGGGTGTCCGCGACCGCCTCCATGCGGTACCGCGACGGGCCGGAACCGGTCAGCGTCGAGTAGCCGAAGCAGTCACCCTCGTCGCGCGCGTCGAGCAGGACACCGTCCGGGTCGCACACCTCGACGGCGCCCGTGCGGATGATGTGGAGGGTGTCGTTGGCGTCCCCCGCCTCCAGGATGACGGTCCCCCGCCGGTGGTAGCGCTGACTGAGCCTCGCGGGCAGGCGGTCGAGCACCTCTCCGGGCAGCTCGTCGAAGGGGGCACAGCGCGCGAGGAAATCCCTGACCTCGGCGAGTTCGACGTCCATGCCACCACTGTGGACGCCGACGGCCCGCGGTGTGATCACTTCTCGCGATTCACACCCGCGGGCCGGGGTCCGGACGTGGGGTCAGCGGGGCGGTGGTCTAACCGCTGACGGCCGCGACGATCCGGTCGCCCACCTCGGAGGTGACGATCGGGGCGTCGCCGCGCGAGCCGAGGTCGGCCTCGACGGCCGCCTCCACTCGATCGGCCTCGGCCGTGTGACCGAGGTGGCGCAGCAGCAGTGCCACGGACAGGATGGCGGCGGTGGGGTCGGCCTTGCCCTGTCCGGCGATGTCCGGGGCCGAACCGTGGACGGGCTCGAACATGGACGGGTTGGTCCCGGAGGCGTCGATGTTGCCCGACGCCGCGGTGCCGATGCCTCCGGTGACCGCGGCCGCCAGGTCGGTGATGATGTCGCCGAAGAGGTTGTCGGTGACGATCACGTCGAACCGGGACGGATCGGTGACCATGTAGATGGTGGCGGCGTCGATGTGGCAGTAGTCCACCTCGACCCCGGGGAACTCCGGAGCCACCTCGTCGACGGTGCGCTGCCACAGCCCACCGGCGTTGACGAGGACGTTGGTCTTGTGGACCAGGGTGAGCTTGTTGCGCCGCGACTGCGCACGGGAGAACGCGTCGCGGACCACGCGCTCCACGCCGTACCGGGTGTTGACCGAGGTCTCGGTACCGATCTCGTGCGGTGTCCCCACACGGATCGCACCGCCGTTTCCGGTGTAGAGCCCCTCGGTGCCCTCGCGAACGACGACGAAGTCGATCTCGCCCGGGTCCTTCAGCGGGGTGGCCGACCCGGGGAAGAGCCGGGAGGGCCGCAGGTTGACGTGGTGGTCGAGCGCGAACCGCAGCGGGAGCAGCATGCCCCTCTCGAGCACGCCGGCCGGCACGGAGCGGGGATCACCGATGGCACCCAGCAGGATCGCGTCGTGGCCCTTGAGGCTCTCCACGTCCGCGTCCGTGAGGGTCTCGCCGTTGCGGAGGTACCGGCGCGCGCCGAGGTCGTATTCGGTCTTCTCGACACCGGGGATCAGCGCGTCGAGCACCTTCAGTGCCTCGGCCGTGACCTCGACGCCGATACCGTCGCCGGGGATGACTGCGAGCTTCATGATGTCGTCGTCCCCGCTCAGACCAGGTTGATCTGGGTCGCGGTGGCGTCGAGCTCGGAGACGATCCGGTCGACGGTCGGCTCGGCGACCGTGCGGTCGACCCGCAGGATCAGCGACGCGCCCTCGCCGGAGGCGTCCTGGCTCAGTGCTGCGGCCTGGATGTCGATGCCCTCCCCGCCGAGGATGGAACCCACCTTGCCGAGCACGCCCGGGCGGTCGGAGTAGTGGACGAACAGGTTCTGGCCCTCGGCGCGCAGGTCGAACCCGCGCTCGTTGATCCGGACGATCTTCTGCACCTGGTCCAGGCCGGCCAGCGTGCCGGTGACATCGGCCGACGCGCCGTCCGCGGCCACGGCCGTGACGGTGACGGTGCTGCGGTAGGACTTGGACTCGCTGTGGGTCTCCACCGAGTGGGTGACCCCCCGCTGCTCGGCCATCTGGCCGACGTTGACGAAGGTCGCGGGCTCGTCGGTGATCGCGGAGAACATGCCGCGCAGGGCGGCCAGCCCGAGGACGTCGACCTGCTCGGATGCGAGCTCGCCGGCGACGTCGATCCGGACGGTCGTCGGGATACCCGGGCACAGGTGGCCGGCGACCAGTCCGAGCTTGCGGACAAGGTCGAGCCAGGGTGCGACCTCGTCGCCGACGGGACCACCGGTGACGTTGACGGCGTCGGGGACGAACTCCCCGCGCAGGGCGAGCAGCACACTGCGGGCGACGTCGGTGCCGGCGCGGTCCTGCGCCTCGCTGGTGGAGGCGCCGAGGTGCGGCGTAACGACGGTGTTCTCGAGCTCGAAGAGCGGCGAGTCGGTGCACGGCTCGGTGTCGAACACGTCGAGCGCCGCGGAGCGGACCTTGCCGGACTTCAGGGCGTCGACGAGCGCGTCCTCGACGATCAGACCGCCGCGGGCGGCGTTGACGATCACGACGCCGTCCTTGGCACGGGCCAGCCGCTCGGCGTCGAAGAGACCGGCGGTCTCCTTGGTCTTGGGCAGGTGCATCGTGATGATGTCGGCGCGGGAGACCAGCTCGTCGATGTCGACCAGCTCGATTCCCAGCTGCGCCGCGCGGGCGGCGGGCAGGTAGGGGTCGTAGGCGATGAGGTTGGTCTCGAACGCGGCGAGTCGCTGCGCCACGAGCTGGCCGATGCGGCCCAGGCCCACGACGCCGACGGTCTTGCCGAGCAGTTCGACACCGTTGAAAGAACTGCGCTTCCAGGTGTGCTCGCGCAGGGTGCGGTCCGCGGCCGGGATCTGGCGGCAGGCGGACATGAGCAGCGCGACCGCGTGCTCGGCGGCCGAGTGGATGTTGGAGGTGGGCGCGTTGACCACCATGACGCCGCGCTCGGTGGCGGCGGGGATCTCGACGTTGTCCAGGCCGACGCCCGCGCGGCCGATGATCTTGAGGTTCGGCGCGGCGGCGAGCACCTCGGCGTCGACGGTGGTGGCCGAGCGCACGAGCAGTGCGTCGGCGTCGGCGACCGCCTCGAGGAGCTTGGGGCGATCCGGGCCGTCCACCCAGCGGACCTCCACGGCGTCGCCGAGCGCGTCGACGGTCGACTGGGCGAGCTTGTCGGCGATGAGGACGACGGGCCGTCCGGATGCTGTCACAGTGGGTTCTCCTCGGTGTCATTTCGGGCACGGCCAGTCTAGGGCACCTGTCACCGGCGTCGAGCAGTGGCCGGTACGCGCCCGGACGCCTACCGTGACGGGGGTCGGCGACCCGCCGTGACCACCGCCGCGCGACGAACGGAGCACCGATGCCCCGCACTCCCCGGTCGGCCCAGCCGCCGGTCCGTTTCCCCGATCCCTGGCTGCCGGTGCTGGCACCGGCACGCGGCCCGTCGGCGGTGGCGATGTATCTGCGGGCCCACCTGTACGGCGCCGCGGTGGGCCGGAGCGTCCTGGACCGCTGCATCAGTGCGGTCGATCCGGAGGACCGGGTCCGGTTGGTTCCGCTGCGCGCGGAGTTCGAGGAGGAGATCGACACCGCCTCCCGCTTGTTGGCGGCGTTGTCACCGTTGGGGACCCCGGGTCGTCGTCTGGTGCGGTTGTCGGCCGCGGTCACCCTGACCGCGCTGCCGGTGGGCCCGGTGGTGCGCGATCCGTTGGCCCGGCTCGCCGTCCTGGAGGCGCTGCGCACGCTGGTGGTCGCCAAGCGGTCGATGTGGGAGTTGCTCGCCGCGTCGTGGGTCGCGGACGGCCCGGCGTCCGCTGCCGGGAGATCCGGTGGGGAGCCCGACGACAGCAGCGACGACGACGACAGCGACGACGAGCCCGGCGGTCCCGGCACCGGCCGGCTGCTGCTGGGACTGGCCGACCAGGCCCGGTCACAGGAGGACCTGCTGGAGCGGTTGCGGCGCACCTACGGTCTGGCGGTCTTCGAATGAGCGCGGCGGGGACGGTACGTGCGGACGTCGTCGTGGTGGGCTCCGGCCCCAACGGCCTGGCTGCCGCGCTGTTGTGTGCGCGGGCCGGGCGGCGGGTGGTGGTGCTGGAGGCCCAGGAGACGATCGGCGGCGGGTGCCGGACCCTGCCGATGGGCGATATCGCGACCGGCATCCCGGAGGACGTCGTGAACGGGTTGCTGGTGGATCCGTGCTCGGCCGTGCACCCCATGGCGGCGGCATCCCCGTTCTTCCGTGGGTTCGACCTGCTGGCCCACGGGGTCGAGATGCTCACTCCCCCCGTTCAACTGGCTCACGCACTGCCGGCCCGCGACGCGATCGTCGTTCCCG
>NZ_JABFAN010000005.1:214331-328614 GCF_017168155.1 Dietzia sp. KRD202
CCCATCCCCCGCCGCCCTCGCAGAGGGCCTGGGGTCGCGCGCGGAGGCCGACCGGTGGTGGAGCCTCATGGGCCCCCTGGGTCGCAGGGCGGAGGACGTCGTCGCCACGGCGCTGTCCGATCAGCGCTCGGTCCCGCACCTGGGGGCGACCGCGGCGCTCGGCGCGGCGTTCGTCCGCGCCCACCCCCGCGGTGTGGTCGGCGATCCCCTCGGTCCGGACGGACGGACGCTGCTGTCCGGGATCTCGGCCCACGCGATCACCCCGCTGTCCTCCCCCGCCGCGACGGGGGTCGGCCTCGTCCTGGGCTCGTTGCTCCACTCGCCGCTCGGCTGGACGCTGCCGGTCGGCGGCAGCGGGGCCATCACCGCCGCACTGGCCGAGGCGATCCGGGATGCCGGGGGTGAGATCCGCACCGGAGTCGGCGTGGATTCGCTGGCACGGCTCGACGCCCGGGACGTCGTCTTCAACACGTCCTCCCGGATCCTCGGCGAGATTCTCATGGCATCCTCGCCCTCTCCGGCCGTGGCCCGCCGCGCACGCAGACTCCTGGAGGCGCCGGTCGGCGGGGCCGCGGCGAAGGTCGACCTGGTCCTGTCTGGCCCGGTTCCGTGGCGCGACGGCCGGCTCGCCGACGCCGGCACCGTCCACCTGGGTGGGGATTCCCATGCCATCGCGGCCGCCGAGCGCGAGGTCGCCGCCGGTCGGCACGCCGATCGGCCCATGATCCTCGTCTCCCAGCCGTGGGTGACCGACCCGGGACGAATCGCCCCGGACGGTCGACGTCCACTGTGGACCTACGCGCACGTGCCCGCGTTCTCCGACCGTGACCAGACCGAGCAGGTGCTCGCCGCGCTCGAGGCGGTCGCGCCGGGGGTGCGGGACGTGGTCGTGGCCGCCCACTGCACGCCCGCGGACCGGATGGCCGAGCACAACGCCAACAACGCCGGTGGGGACATCGCGGCGGGACGCGTGGACCTGCGGGGGCTCATCGCCCGCCCGGTGCCGCGCGCCGACCCGTTCGCGACCGGCGTGCCCGGGGTGTGGCACGCCTCCGGCTCGACCCCTCCCGGCCCGGGCGTGCACGGCATGGCCGGGCAGCACGTGGCGGAGCGCATCCTCGGCCGGCTACCCCCTCACTGGTAGGACACGAATCACTGGTAGGACACGAACCACGGCCGGGGCTCGACCGCCATGGTCTGCTCGGGCGTGAACGTGGGGGTGTCCTCGTCGTAGAAGTTCTTCCACGCCATCCGGATGCCGGACGGCAGCCCGCTGCGCAGGACGTCCCACGTCTCCATCTTCAGGTCCGGGGTGCCGTGACCGTCGGCGTGCAGGACGATTGACACCTCCGGCCTGGAGGTGTCGATCTGGTCGCGGTCGTCAATCATGGCCATGCTGAACTGGTGGAGGATGAGAAGCTTCTGTGGCCCTCCGCTGTCCCGGGTCAGGTCCGCCAGCCAGTCGGTGACCCGGTTGATCTCCTCGGCGTCCACCGACCCGATCTGCGCGCCCGGCTGTTGTCCCGGCTCGAGCTTCCACTCGGGGTCGAGCGCGAGTCCGACGTTCGGGCGGGTGAGCAACTCCTCGAAGATCCTCGCCTGATCGAGGAGGTCGGCCATGCCGGGCTGGAGGTCGATCACCGCGTACCCGCCGGCGTCGGTGATGGCGTCGATCAGCGGGACGAACTCCTGCGGGTCCCACTCGTTGGTGAAGTTGCCGTCGGGTCCGGCGGACGTCGAGGCGACCGTCGCGATGATCTCGAACGCCGGGATGACCGGTTCCGGGGAGTGCGGCTGGTACTCCCCGACCAACTGCTGAACCCGCGCCACGCTCTCCTCGGGGCCCTGCTCGCCGAGGATACCCAGGGCAGGGGTGATCGGCGACCCGTAGGCGGCCACGAACCGCCGGCCCGGGAACAGCAGCTGTCCGCCGCCCGGCAGTTCGGGAACCGTCCGCGCCTTCTCCACCCGGTCCCCGAGTTCGTCCTCGGTGCCCCACCCGGGCCCGAGCGCGTAGACCGCCTCGGCGTCCCGCACCGCCTCCACGGACCCGCCGTCGACCCGCGGGTCCGGGGTACGGAGGTGGGACACCGCCGCCCCGACGGCCACTGCCGTCGCGACCGCCGCGACCGGCGTCTCGTCGTACACGAGCACGCTGGGTGCGCCCTCGCCGTCCCATGCGGGTTCGCCGCTGTCGAACGGATCGGGGGCCGCGCCCGCGCCGTCGGCAGCGGTGATCTCCCCGGCCGTCATCAGCGCAGGCGTACCCGGCACCTGGTGGACGGTGACGTCGTCGATCCGCCCCGGCGGGACCTCGACCTCGGAGTCGAACGTGATCCCGGTCAGCTCCTCGAGCTCCGGCCGACCTCCCGGGGCGTCGACCACCTCGCCGTCGTCGGGTGTGAAGGCCACCTGCCCGACCCGCAACACCCGCTCGGCGCCGAGTCGCGACACCTCGTCGGCCAATGCCGCGTCCCCGCCCTCGACGGCGGTGAGCATCGGTGCGTGCAACCCGACCGCGACGGAGGCGGCGCGCGCCTGCGCGGCGGCGTCCGGGGCTGCCACCACGACCACCGGGGCGGACTCGATGAGCAGTCTCGTGGTCTCCACGCCGGACCCGTCGGCGTCGGCGGCGACCCGCGTGCCCTCCACCGGGGCGGCTTCGGTTCTCGGTCCGCCGTCACCGGGGTCGGACGTACACGCCACGGTCGTCCCCACCAGGGAAACGGCGAGGACCGCCGCACCCACTCCTCGGTTGAAGTGGCGCACGGCGGTCCTCCTGCTGAAGTCGGGAATCGATCCCGGTGGACCCTACAGGGGCTTCACCGGGTCGGACCCGAGGACCCTCAGGCAGTCTCCGTGATCGGCCGGTCGACCCAGCTCATGAGGTCGCGCAGCTTCTGGCCGGTGACCTCGATCGGGTGCTCGGCGTTCTCCTTGCGGAGCTGCTCAAGCTCCTTATTGCCGCCCTCGACGTTGGCCACGAGGCGCTTGGTGAAGGTGCCGTCCTGGATGTCGGACAGGATCTCCTTCATGCGCTCCTTGGTGCCGGCGTCGATGACCCGCGGGCCGGAGAGGTAGCCGCCGAACTCCGCGGTGTCGGACACCGAGTAGTTCATGCGCGCGATGCCGCCCTCGTACATGAGATCGACGATGAGCTTGAGCTCGTGGAGCACCTCGAAGTAGGCGAGCTCCGGCTCGTAGCCGGCCTCGACCATGACCTCGAAGCCCGTCTTGACGAGCTCTTCGGTGCCGCCGCACAGCACGGCCTGCTCACCGAACAGGTCGGTCTCGGTCTCGTCCTTGAAGGTGGTCTTGATGACGCCCGCGCGGGTGCCACCGATCGCCTTCGCGTAGGACAGCGCGAGCGCCTCGCCCTCGCCCTTCGGGTCCTGCTCCACGGCGATGAGCGCCGGGACGCCCTTGCCGTCGACGAACTGACGACGCACGAGGTGACCGGGGCCCTTGGGGGCGACCATCGCGATGGTGATGTTCTCCGCCGGCTTGATGAGGCCGAAGTGGATGTTGAGGCCGTGACCGAAGAACAGCGCGTCGCCGTCGTTCAGGTTGGGCTCGATGTCCTCGGTGAAGATCTGCGCCTGCGAGGTGTCGGGGGCGAGCAGCATGATGACGTCGGCCCACTTGGTGGCCTCGGCGGCGGTCATGACCTTGAGGCCGGCCTCTTCGGCCTTCGCGCGGGACTTGGAGCCCTCACGCAGGCCGATCGCGACCTCGACTCCGGAGTCGCGCAGGCTGAGCGAGTGCGCGTGCCCCTGCGAGCCGTACCCGATGACGGCGACCTTGCGGCCCTGGATCAGCGACAGATCCGCCGAGTCGTCGTAGAACATCTCCACTGCCATGGTGGATTCCCTTCGTGTTGTTTCGTGAAGTCGAGACTTGTGTAGGAGTCGAGACTATCGAGTGGTGTTGATGGACTTGGGGCCGCGTCCGAGCGCGACCATGCCGGACTGCACGATCTCGCGGATCCCGTAGCCGTCGAGCATCCGCAGCAGCGCGTCGAGCTTGTCGGGGGTACCCGTGGCCTCGAGAGTGAGCGACTCGGGTGAGACGTCCACGATGTGTGCGCGGAACAGACTCGCGATCTCCACGATCTGACCGCGGTTGGTGGCGTCGGCGCGGACCTTGACGAGAGTGAGCTCGCGGGCCACCGAGCCGGCCGGATCCTGCTCGACGATCTTGATGACGTTGACGAGCTTGTTGAGCTGTTTGGTCACCTGCTCGAGCGGGAAGTCCTCGACGTTCACGACGATGGTCATGCGCGACAGGCCTTCGGTCTCGGTCGGGCCCACGGCCAGCGACTCGATGTTGAACCCGCGCCGGGAGAACAGCGACGAGACGCGCGCGAGCACGCCAGGCTTGTCCTCCACCAGCACGCTCAGGGTGTGGGAGCGAGCGCTCACTGGTCCTCCTCCTCGGCGGCGATCACCGCGGCGTCGATCCGCTCGGTCGCCTCGTGGATATCCGCGGCGTCGTCCGCCACGGAGTCGGTGTCGTCGAACAGCGGCCGGATGTCCCGGGCCGCCATGATCTCGTCGTTGGACGTGCCCGCCGCGACCATCGGCCACACCTGGGCGTCCTTGCCCACGATGAAGTCGATGAGGACCGGGCGGTCGTTGATCGCGCGGGCCTGTGCGATCACGTCGTCGACGTCCTCGGCGCGCTCACACCGCAGCGCCACGCAGCCCAGGGCCTCGCCGAGCTTGACGAAGTCCGGGATGTGCATGGAGTGGGTCGACAGGTCGGTCTGCGAGTACCGCTCCTCGTAGAACAGTGTCTGCCACTGACGGACCATGCCGAGGTTGCCGTTGTTGATCAGCGCCACCTTGATGGGTGCGCCCTCGATGGCGCAGGTGGCCAGCTCCTGGTTCGTCATCTGGAAGCAGCCGTCGCCGTCGATGGCCCAGACCTCGGCGTCCTGACGGCCGAACTTGGCACCCATCGCCGCGGGGACCGCGTACCCCATGGTCCCCAGGCCGCCCGAGTTCAGCCACGTGCGCGGCTTCTCGTACTGGACGAACTGGGCCGCCCACATCTGGTGCTGGCCGACGCCCGCGCAGTACACGGCGTCCGGGCCGGCGGCGGCGCTCAGCCGCTCGATGACGTACTCGGGAGACAGGGAGCCGTCCGACTGCGGGCCGTAGCCCAGCGGGAACTCACTGCGGATCTCGTCCAGCTCACCGACCCACACGGCGGGCTCGCCCAGCGTGCCGGATTCGCGCTCGCCGCGCAGCGTCTCGACGAGCTCGACGAGGACCTCCTTGATGTCGCCGACGATCGGCACGTCGACGGCCCGGTTCTTGCCGATCTCGGCCGGGTCGATGTCGGCGTGGATGACCTTGGCGTCCGGGGCGAAGGTGTCGAGACGACCGGTGACCCGGTCGTCGAACCGGGCGCCCAGGGTGACCAGCAGGTCGGACCGCTGCAGCGCCGCGACGGCGGCGACGGTTCCGTGCATCCCCGGCATGCCGTAGTGCAGCCGGTGGGAATCCGGGAACGCCCCGCGCGCCATGAGCGTGGTCACGACCGGGATGCCGGTCAGCTCGGCGAGCGCCATGAGCTCCGCGGAGGCGTCGGCCTTGATGACGCCGCCGCCGACATACAGCACCGGGCGCCTGGCCTTGCCGATCATCCGGGCGGCCTCACGGATCTGCTTGCCGTGCGGCTTGGTGACGGGCCGGTAGCCGGGCAGCTTCATCTCCGGCGGCCACGAGAACGTCATCTCGGCCTGCAGGACGTCCTTGGGGATGTCCACGAGCACAGCGCCGGGGCGACCGGTCTGCGCGATGTGGAACGCCTCGGCGATCATCCGCGGGATGTCCTCGCCGTGGGACACGAGGAAGTTGTGCTTGGTGATCGGCATGGTGATGCCCGAGATGTCGGCTTCCTGGAAACCGTCCGTGCCGATGAGTGCGGTCCCGACCTGACCCGTGATCGCGACGATCGGGACCGAGTCCATCTGCGCGTCCGCGAGCGGGGTCACCAGGTTGGTGGCGCCGGGGCCCGAGGTCGCCATGCAGACGCCGACCCTTCCGGTCGCCTGGGCGTAGCCGGTCGCTGCGTGACCGGCGCCCTGCTCGTGCCGGACCAGGACGTGCCGGACCTTGGCCGAGTCGTAGAGCGGGTCGTAGACCGGCAGGATGGCCCCGCCGGGGATGCCGAAGACGACCTCGGTGCCGATCTCCTCGAGGGACCGGACGACGGCCTGGGCCCCCGTCATCCGCTCTGGGGCCGCGGACCGGGCCTTCTGCTCTGCACCCGGACGGGGTCCGGGCTGTGCCGTTGGTGCGCTCACTTCAACTGTCCTTCATGCTGGTCGTGGAGCCGTGGTTCGTGGTCGGCCGTGATCGTGGATTTCTCTGACCGCGGTCTGACCCGGCAACAAAAAACCCCCGTCGGCCACGAAAGGCCGGCGAGGGTGCGCGTCGACGGAAAGCCAGGTAGGGCTCAGGCGCCGACGCGCCGGCCGAGTACGAGACCGTTCCAGGTGTTCACGAGGCCCAGACTAGGCCGCGGCCGACGGCAGCGTCAACTCGTGGAACATCGATCCCACTATGTGGGCCATGCCAGACTGGAGGCATCATGAGTGCCCCTTTCAGAGCTCCCGTCCCGGAGTCGAGCCCCCGCGATCACGCCCTCTTCCGGGTCAACCCGATGTCGTACGTCGTCATCGCCATTTTCGTGCTGGCGATTCTCTGGCCCGTCACGTCCTACCCCGTCGCCCTGGGCTGGCTGGTGCTGCTCCCCGTCGCCTTCGGTTGGTGGGTGGCCCGGACCTGGACCCGACTGGACGAGGACGGTGTCCACCTGTCGTCCTGGCGCTCCCGACGGTCCGTGCCGTGGGATGAGGTCAGGGGTGTGATGTTCCCCAGGCGTGGGTTCGCCCGGCTCGTGACCACCTCTGACACGTCACTCCCGATGGGCGGGGTCTCGTTCCACGACCTCCCGCGGCTGTCCGGCGCCAGCCGTGGCCGTATCCGCGACCCGTACGCCGCGAGCGGACCCGAGTCCGCCTGACCCTCCCGCTCCGCCTGACCCTCCCGCTCCGCCTGACCCTCCCGCTCCGCCGGTCACCCCGCGGCCGGCGGGGACCCGGTCGGCCACGGCCTGGCGTCGCATACCCATCCGCTCGTAGCCGACGGTGACCGCCACACCCACGACGAGTCCTGCGACCGCCCAGCCGCCGAGGACCCAGACCGCGTGTCCGAGACCCGCCTCCCACCCGGAGTCGAAGAACATGATCGACCGCAGCCCGAGGTAGGCCTGGTGCATCGGCTGCAGTGTCCCGATGGCGACGAACACCCGCGGGAGCATCTCGGTCGGGGTGGCGCCGCCCGAGGTGGGGATGCCCAGCACCACGAACACCACGAGGTTCACGAGCAGACCGGCGTTGCCGACAGCAGCGATGATCGTGTGCGCACACACCCCGACCGCGACGATGACCAGGTTCGAGAACCAGAACATGTGCCACGGGTCGTACCCGGTGACACCGATGATGTCCGCCACCCACAGGACGAGCCCCGAGACGAGCGGCGCCGTGATCAGGGTGACCACCCACTTGCGGGCCAGTGTCTGGAGTCGCCCGAACGGCGCCACGTGGACGTGGAGGGCCAACGGCCCGATCTCCAGCGGGATGAAGCCGAGCCGGGCGTCCAGGAGCGCGGAGATGATCATCGCCCCGGTGAATCCCGCCAGGATCACGACCAGCGCGTAGAACATCGGGAGCGACGCGTTCGACACCCCGTCCGGCAGCGGGTTCCACGCGACGACGTCGATCGCCACCGGATCGGAGAGGGCGACCGCGGCCGCGGCGCCGACGGTCCTGCCCTCGGCCTCGGCCAGCAGCCGGGACTGTGACAGCAGTTCGGTCCCCATCCGGTCGTGGAACGATTCCTGCATCGCGTCCGCCATGGTGTTCATGACCTGGCCGGAGACGATGGACACGCGTGGCGAGTACTCGAGTGAGATGCGGGCGCGTTCGGGTGGCCCCGCCGTGTCGCCCGCCTCCGTCGCCGCGGCCTCGACGAGCCCGGCCACCCGCCCGCTCAGTTCGGGTGGGATACGGACCGCACCGAAGTACGTGCCGTCCCGGAGGCCCTCCTCGGCGGCCTCCGGATCCACCACGTGCAGCCGGACCCTCCCCCAGTCGTTGTTCTGAAGCAGCCCCGCGGTGATCCGCGACCCCATGTCGAGACCACGCGGACCGATCGGGGTCTCCAGGGTCGCGGCGACGTCCTCGTCCACCACCGCCACGGGGATGTACCTCGCGTGGGACTGCGGATCCGCGGTGCCCCCCAGGTACATGAACGACAGGAGGAAGAACAGTCCACAGACCAGGGCCACCGCCCCCGCCGAGTGCGAGAGGAACTCACGTAGCCCACCCGTGTGACCGGAGTCGGTCATGTCCATCCCCATTCGCGTCACGTCGAGGCCGGCCGGATGGCCGACCGTGAGAAGAGTAGACCCACATCGGGGCGTATTGTGTGGTGGTCACGGCGCGATCGGGTGTCGCTGCGGGGCGCGCGCACACTGCGGCCCCGTACGGCACGACTCCCGGAATGCGCCCTCCCCATCGAGTCGGAGCGAGGTCCCATGCCGCCCCTGAGGTCACGAACCAGTACCGCCGGACGCAACGCCGCGGGGGCGCGTGCCCTCTGGCGCGCGACCGGCATGACGGACTCGGACTTCGGTAAGCCGATCATCGCGATCGCGAACTCGTACACCCAGTTCGTGCCGGGCCACGTCCACCTGAAGAACGTCGGGGAGATCGTCGCCGAGCAGATCGCGGCGTCGGGCGGCGTGGCCCGGGAGTTCCACACCATCGCGGTGGACGACGGGATCGCGATGGGCCACGCGGGCATGCTCTACTCGCTGCCCAGCCGGGAGATCATCGCGGACTCGGTGGAGTACATGGTCAACGCCCACACTGCGGACGCCCTGGTGTGCATCTCGAACTGCGACAAGATCACCCCGGGCATGCTCAACGCCGCGATGCGGTTGAACATCCCCACCGTGTTCGTCTCCGGCGGGCCGATGGAGTCGGGGTTCTCCGTCGTCGTCGACGGCGTGGTCAAGGCGGGCTCGGACCTCATCACGGCGATCTCCGCGTCCGCGAACTCCGCCGTCGACGACGAGGGCCTGGACGCCATCGAGCGCTCGGCCTGCCCGACGTGCGGGTCTTGCTCCGGGATGTTCACCGCCAACTCGATGAACTGCCTCACCGAGGCGCTGGGGCTGTCGCTGCCCGGCAACGGTTCGACCCTCGCCACCCACAGTGCGCGGCGTGAACTGTTCGCCGAGGCCGGCCGGGTCATCGTCGACCTGTGCACCCGCTACTACCGGGACGAGGACTCCTCGGTGCTCCCCCGTTCGGTCGCCACCAGGTCGGCGTTCACCAACGCCATGGCGCTGGATGTCGCGATGGGCGGCTCCACAAACACCGTGCTCCACATCCTCGCCGCCGCGCAGGAGGGCGAGGTCGACTTCGACCTGAGCGACATCGAGCAGATCTCCCGCCGGATCCCCTGCCTGGCCAAGGTCGCGCCCAACTCGGACTACTACATGGAGCACGTCCACCGGGCCGGCGGCATCCCCGCGATCCTGGGCGAGCTGTACCGCGGGGGCCTGCTGGAGACGGACGTCCACTCGGTCCACTCCCCGTCGCTCGAGCAGCACGTCGCGGACTGGGACATCCGCAGCGGCACCGCGACCGAGAAGGCGATCGAGTTGTTCCACGCGGCCCCGGGCGGGGTGCGGACGATCGAGCCGTTCTCGACCGACAACCGCTGGGAGTCGCTCGACACGGACGCCGAGAACGGCTGTATCCACTCGGTCGAGCACCCGGCGACCGCGGAGGGCGGGCTCGCGGTCCTGCGCGGGAACATCGCGCCGGACGGGTCCGTCTTCAAGACCGCCGGCGTGTCCGAGGACAGTTTCCACTTCTCCGGTCCGGCCAGGGTGGTCGAGTCCCAGGAGGAGGCCGTCTCGGTCATCCTGGACAAGACGCTGCAGGTCGGCGAGGTGCTGGTGGTGCTCTTCGAGGGCCCGGCCGGCGGTCCGGGGATGCAGGAGATGCTGCACCCCACGGCGTTCATCAAGGGCGCCGGCCTCGGAACGAAATGCGCGCTCATCACCGACGGCCGCTTCTCGGGCGGGTCGTCCGGGCTGTCCATCGGTCACATCGCCCCGGAGGCCGCCTCGGGCGGCCCGATCGGCCTGGTGCGTGACGGAGACATCGTGACCATCGATGTCGCCACGCGGTCCATCTCGGTGGATGTCGACGACGACGAGCTGTCCCGCCGCCGCGCCGAGAGGGGCCCTCTCCCGTGGCGACCGGTCAAGCGTGATCGGAAAGTGTCCACCGCTCTCCGCGCGTACGCCTCGATGGCGTCCTCGGCGGACAAGGGTGCCGTGCGCATCCTGCCCGACTGACGCGCCTGGTCAGGGCCGCGCGCCCCGGCTCCCGGGCTCTCAGCCCGCGGTGACCGGGGCGCTGTCGGCTGAGGAGGTCAGCGGATTGGTGCCGTTGAGGAAGTACCACACCAGACCGGCGATGACCGCCACGACGATCACCCACACGACGCCGCTGAAGCGGGGACGGTGGGACCATGCCCACTTGCGGTCGGCGGACCATCGTCCCGGTCCGGAGAAGAGGAGGGTCACCAGCGCCGCGGCGTAGAGGATCGACACCTCGAGTCCGCGGGTGGTGTCACTCAGCACGGGGATGGGGTCGGTCCCGGTCAGTCGGATCGCTATCCCCAGTCCGATGAGCCCCAGCAGACCGGCCGCCGCCACCGGGGTGGCGAGTCCCACCACGAGCATGACGCCCGCCACCAGTTCGACGGCGCCGCCGGCGATCGCCAGGATGCGGGCCTGGTCGAATCCGGAGTCGGTGAGAGTCTGCGTGAACCCGTCGATCCCGGGCCCGCCGAACAGTCCGACGAGCTTCTGCAGTCCCCGCATCGCGAGGAGGACGCCCACGGCCAGTCTCAGGACGAACAGCCCGAAGTCGGCCGTTCCCCGGCGGCCGATCGTGTCCCGCGACGCGGGCGCGATGGTGGTGGGCTGGTCACCGAAGGGCAGGGGCGAGGACACGTCGTACCCCCCGGACTCGGCGAACTGCGAGTAGTCGGTGCGCCCGGCCGCGGGGAACGCGGTGGTCGCGCCGTCCCCCGGGCCGCCCCGCGAACCGGCGCCCGCGCCCTGGGCGTTGGGGACGTCGAGCGGGTAATCGACGTCGTGGATGATCTCGGTACGGGCGTCGTCGTCTCCGCGCTTTGAGGAAGTCACGGATCGACTGTAGGCCGATGCCGGTGCGCGGACGCTGAAGGACACGGCGCGCCGTAGTCTGGTCGGCATGAGATCGCTCCCGCTGCTGCTGGCACTGGCCGTCGCCGTGTCCGGTTGCGCGAGGTTCGACGACCGCCTCGAGGACCCGTTCACGCCCGCGGCCGGGCCGGGGATGGGTGCCGCTCCGCCGAGCCCTCCCGGCGCACCGACCCCTCCCCCGACGTCGCGCCCCGGGGAGCCGGAGCCCCCGGCCGAGACGGGCCCCTGCGTCGATCCCGACCCCGCCGTCATCGCGACCTGCCTCGAGCCGGCCGTCGCGGTGGCCGGGCTCGGTGAGCGAGCGCTGGTCGCCGAGTCCACGGGCGGGGTGAAGATCGTCTCCGCCGATGCGGACCCCGAGCAGTTCGGCAGAGTGGATCCCCGGTCCGGTCGGGTGGCCGCGGTCGCGCCGTCCCCGGATTTCGCCCAGGACCGGTTGGTGTATCTCCTCGTCGTCGGCGACGGACCCACCCGGGTCGAACGACTGGCGCGCGGCGACGCCCCCCGCACGGTCGCGGAGCTCGCACCCGCGGACAGCGGTGGCCTCGCGTTCGTCGACGACATCCTGACCGTCGGCGCCGGCTCCGAGGTCGTCCGGTTCCCGACGTTCACCGGGATCGGCCGCGCGGAGGACCCTGAGGTGATCGGACGCGACCTCGGGCGCATCCAGGCGTTGTGTCCTCTCGGCGAGGATCTCTTCCTCTCCACGGTCACCGACCGCGGTGCGGCGATCCGGACACCGGATCGCACGGTGTGGACGTGGCCGGACCAGCGTTCCGCCGGTGGGTGCGCCGCATCCGAGGGCACGCTCGCCATCGCCCTCCCGGACGCCGAGCGGGTCGACACCCTCCAGACCGCCGGCGGCGCGGCTCGTGGTCAGCCCGAGGCGCTGGCCGAGGGCCGGTACGGGCGGCTGACCGGGTTGTCCGTCGTCGGCGAGGGCGTCCTGCTGGCGGGCACCACCAACAAGGATGGTGCATCACCAGTGCCCACCGATGACCGGGCCGTGATCCTCCCCCAGTCCGGTGGTGGCGGCGACGCCCGGACCTAGCTCGTCGAACGCTTGTGCCAATACGACACCCCGGGTAGGGTAGTACACACATTCGATTCGGAATGCCTGGCGCATGGGGGTGAGGGCCTTGGTGACGACGATGAGCCCTTCCGACTTCGGGGCGCTGCGCGCGGTGGATGAGCCGTTGGAGTCGTTGGACGCGTCAGCGCTCAGCGAGGTGGCCCGGTCGGTGACGCTGGCGCAGAACCTCGCCGCGGCGACCCGGCTGCACGCCGCGTACCTGCTGGTGGAGAGCTTCCGCCGCCTGGACGAGGCCACCCACGGCGACACGCAAGACGACACCCGCCCCGCCCACGCCCGCCTGGATCCGGCCGGCCGGGCCCGCGACCACCTGGCCGCGGCCATGTCACTGACCTGCTGGCACGCCGGCCACCTGGTCACCGCCGCCATCCAGGCCCACACCCGGCTCCCGCTACTGCGGGGCGCCCTCGAACGCGGCCTACTGCCCGAGCAACTCGCCATCGACGCCGCCTGCCGCCTGGCCGGCGTGCCCGACGAGGTCGTCGGCGCCGTCGAGTCCGATGTCATCGGCCGCCTCACCCGGGCCCTTGCCGGCGGCCACCGGCCCAGCCGCTCCGCACTGGACACCTCCGTCGACAACGCGGTCGCACGCCACGCCCCACAAGCCGCCCAGGACGCCGCAGACGCCGCCGCCGAAGAACGGACCGTGCGGTTCCGCCCCGGACGCAACGGCATGACCTCCATGTGGGCCAACCTGCCCTCCGGTGACGCCGAGAAGCTGCGCCGCCGCATCGAGGCCGCCGCCCGTGCCGCCGCAGACCTGTGCCATCCCCGCAGCCGCAACCAACTCCGCGCCGACGCCCTCATCGCCCTGGGCGACCCCAACACCACCGACATCGCCGACCCCGCACACCACCCCGAGGAGACCGCGAACACCGTCGACGGCGACCGCGGACACCTGCCCCCGCTGGGCGCCTCGTGGGGCACCGACAAGCCCGTCCGCATCTCGGTCATCAACACCATCGCCCAAGGACTGCCCAACCAGGTCCAGTTCGTCAACGGCGCCTACGCCAGCTTCGACTGGCTGTGCGAGGAGATCCTCTCCGGTGGCGACGCCACCGTCCGGTTCGAACTCATCGACCCCGCCCCCGGCAACCTGGACGTCCCCGAAGCACTCCTCAAATACTTCATCACCCCGGCCCTGGCCGAACGGATCCGACTACGCGACGGGACCTGCCGCCACCCCGGATGCACCGTCGACGCCCACGACTGCGAGATCGACCACGTCATCGCGTTCGATCACAGGCGCCCCGAGCTGGGCGGCCCCACCGCCGAGTGGAACCTGATGTGCCTCTGCCGCAAACACCACCGCGAGAAGACCTTCGGCCACTGCGCCTACCGCCCCGGCCCACTGGGCGAGCTGACCATCATCACCGAAACCGGCCACGAACACCACACCAACCCCACCGGCCCCCTGGCCCAGGCACGCAACCACATCCTCGAACACCAATGGCGAGAACACCTCGACCGCCTCACCGCCGACGACGGCCACCTCACCAACCCGCCAGGCACCACCCGGCCGAACGCCACCGGTACCGACCGGCGACTCCGCCCTGATGACGCGACCGAGGGAGATCAGTCCGCATAGCCATGGTCAGTCGGCGTGGGTGGCCGTGCCGATTTCGCTACCGTTCCGATTCAGTTGCCGTGCCGATTCAGCTACCGTGCGAGTTTCAGTTACACGCCGCGATAACCAGCTCTTTCACGCGCGCCGGGTCGGCCTGACCGCGGGTCGCCTTCATGACGGCACCGACGATCGCACCGGCGGCCTGGACCTTGCCCGAACGGATCTTCTCCGCGATGTCGGGCTGCGCGGCCAGGGCGTCGTCGACGGCCTTCTGCAGCGCCGAGTCGTCGCGTACCACCTCGAGGCCCTTGTCAGCGACGATCTGGTCCGGCTCGCCCTCGCCGTCGAGGACGGCGTCGACGACCTGGCGGCCGAGCTTGTTGGTGAGCTTGCCCTCGGCGACCAACTCGATCACGCGCGCCAGCTGCACCGGCGAGATCTCCAATTCGGTGAGCGCGACGCCGCGCTTGTTGGACTGCTGGGTCAGGTACGACACCCACCACGAGCGGGCCTCGGCGGCCGGAGCGCCCGCGTCGACCGTGGCGAGGATCAGGTCGAGGGCCCCGGCGTTGACGAGGTCCCGCATCTCCTCGTCCGAGACCCCCCAGTCCGCCTGGACCCGGGCGCGGCGAACCCACGGCAGCTCCGGCAGTGTCGCGCGGATCTCCTCGATGAGCTCCTCGGTCGGCTCGACGGGCGCGAGATCCGGCTCGGGGAAGTAGCGGTAGTCCTCCGCCGACTCCTTCGGCCGGCCGGAGGTGGTGGTGCCGTCCGACTCGTGGAAGTGCCGGGTCTCGAGCACGACCTCGTCACCCGCGGTGAGCACGTCCGCCTGGCGGCACATCTCGTGTCGGACCGCGATCTCGACGCTGCGGAGGGAGTTGACATTCTTGGTCTCGGTGCGGGTGCCGAACTCGGTGGCGCCCTTCGGCATCAACGAGACGTTCGCATCGCAGCGCATCGAGCCCTGGTCCATCCGGACGTCGGACACGTCGAGGCTCCGGAGCAGATCACGCAGCGTCGTGACGTAGGCGCGCGCGATCTCGGGTGCCCGCTCCCCCGCACCGACGATCGGCTTGGAGACGATCTCGATGAGCGGCACGCCCGCGCGGTTGAAGTCGAGCAGCGAGTGGGTGGCGCCGTGGATGCGGCCGGTGGCGGATCCGACGTGGGTGGACTTGCCGGTGTCCTCCTCCATGTGCGCGCGCTCGACCTCCACGCGCCACGTGCTGCCGTCCTCGAGCTGCACGTCGAGGTACCCGTCGTGGGCGATGGGCTCGTCGTACTGCGAGATCTGGTAGTTCTTCGGCTGGTCCGGGTAGAAGTAGTTCTTCCGCGCGAACCTGCTGTACGGCGCGATCGAGCAGTTCAGCGCCAGACCGATCTTGATGGCCCACTCCACCGCCTGGCGGTTGGCCACCGGCAACGCGCCCGGCAGACCGATGCACACCGGACACACCTGGGTGTTGGGATCCGCCCCGAACGCGGTGGGACACCCGCAGAACATCTTGGTGTTGGTGTGCAGCTCTACGTGCACCTCCATGCCCATGACGGGATCGAAACGTGACACGACCTCGGTGAACTCCATGCGGAACAATCTAGCCGAAGAGGCATGCGGCCTCGCGGTAGCGGTCCTCCGGGACGGTCTTGAGCACGGCGACCGCGTCCTCTACCGGCACCATCTCGATCGACTCCCCACGGAGCGCGACGATCTGCCCGAAATCCCCCCGGTGCGCGGCGTGCGCCGCGTGTACCCCGAAACGGGTCGCGAGCACGCGGTCGTACGCGGTCGGCGTACCGCCGCGCTGGATGTGGCCCAGCACGGTCGTCCGGACGTCGCGGTTCATCCGCTCCTTGATCGCCGCGGCCATCTGGTCGGCCACCCCGGTGAACACCTCGTGGCCGAACTGATCGTTGCCTCCCTCGCGCAACGTCATGCCGGAACCCTCGACCGGCGTGGCACCCTCGGCGACCACGCAGATCCCGTACGCCTCCCCCATCTGGAACCGGCGTTTCATCACCTTGCACACGTAGTCGATGTCGAACGGGACCTCGGGGATCACGATCATGTGTGCACCGGACGCCAGGCCCGCGTGCAGGGCGATCCACCCGGCGTGCCTGCCCATCACCTCGACGAGCATGACCCGCTCGTGCGACTCCGCCGTCGTGTGCAGCCGGTCGATGGCATCGGAGGCGATCGAGACGGCGGTGTCGAAGCCGAACGTGTAATCGGTGCCGCCGACGTCGTTGTCGATGGTCTTGGGCACCCCCACCACGGGGATGCCGTTCTCGGTCAGCCAGCGGGCCGCCTTGAGCGTGCCGTCTCCGCCGATCGCGACGAGCGCGTCGATCGCGTGCCGCTCGAGGGTCTGGCGGATGACCGGCAGGCTCGCAGTGAGGATGTCGGGGTTCAGTCGGCCGGTTCCGAGGATCGTGCCACCGCGGAGCAGGATGCGATCGATGCCCTCGTCGTCGAACAGCGGCACGGCACGGTCGTTCACCAGCCCGGACCACCCGTCCTGGAAGCCCAGGACCGGGGAGTCGTACTCCGAGTTGGCGGTGCGGACCAAAGCGCGGATGACCGCGTTGAGTCCCGGACAGTCGCCGCCGGCGGTCAGTACACCTATACGCACGTCGAGCTCCTCTCGGTTACCCCGCAGTCTAGGTCCGCCCGCCCCGCATCGCGGCGGTCACCGCCCCGGGCTCACCGACTGTTCACCGGTACGGAACGCCATGGTGGCCAGACCTCCCAGCAGGACGACAACAGCGGGGAGGAACATCGCGTCGGCCACCGCCTGGCCGATGTCACCGTGGGCCACGAACCGGGCCTGTACCACCGCGCCGATCGCGGCGGACCCCAGCACCGCCCCGACCTGGCGGGTGGTGTTGTAGACACCGGATCCCGCGCCCGCCGACGCCAACTCGAGGCGTCGCATCGCGGTCGACGACGTCGGCGCCCACACACACCCGTTGGCCACCCCCATGAGGGCGATCGGACCGAGCAGGACGGGGATCGAGGTCTGGGCGTCCATCACCAGCGCGAGCCAGAACAGGGAGACCGCATACGAGAAGTAGCCGATGCCCGTGAAGATCCGCGGATCGAGACGATCCGCCCAGCGTCCGACCAACGGCGCCAGAACACCCGCGATCAGGGCCATGGGCAGCAACATCATCCCCGCGCGGGTCGGGCTGAGTTCCTTGACCCCCTGGAGGTAGAACATGAGCGGCACCATCGTGCCGGCGGTGACGAAGCCGATCGTCGAGACGCCGAACGTGCCGATCGAGAAGTTGCGGTCCCGGAACAGTCGTAGAGGTACGAGCGGCTCGGTGCGGACGCGGGACTGCCACCACACGAACACGGTCAGACCCGCCACGCCCGCCGCGATGAACCCGGCGGTGGTGCCGCCCCATCCGTGCTCCTCACCCTGCTGGATCCCGAACACCAGCAGGAACATGCCCACGGCGGACAGGAAGATCCCGGCTATGTCGTACGAGCGCGACCTGGTCTCCAGCACCGGGACCCAGAGCCACACCAACACCACCGCGAGGACACCGAACGGGATGTTGACGAAGAAGATCCACCGCCAGTCGAACGCGTCGATGAGCACACCGCCGAAGACCGGGCCGACCACGGAGGCGATACCCGCCACCGCACCCCATGCACCCATGGCCGCGCCGCGGCGCGCGGGCGCGAACACCCGGGTGATGACACTGAGCGACTGCGGGGTGAGCAGTGCCGCGCCGAAGCCCTGGAACACCCGCGCCACGATGAGGGTCTCGATGTCGGGCGCCAACCCGCACCACAGGGAGGCGCCGGTGAACAGCACCAGGCCCGCGATCGACACCCGTCGCGGCCCGATCTGGTCCCCCAGCCGACCGGTGAACAGCAACGGCACCACGTAGGCGAGCAGATACGCGCTGGTCACCCAGATGACCTGGTTGGTCGTGGCGCCGAGTTGGGTGACGAACGCGTCGGTGGCCACCGCCACGATCGTCTGGTCCACCAGGATCATGAAGAACCCGATGACGAGTGCCGCGAGCGCCTTCCATGCGTCCCTCTCGGGGACGGTCGTCACGCTATCGCGCCTCTCGCGGCCTCGTAGGCGGCCCCGACCCGGTAGAGACGGTCGTCGGCGAGTGCCGGTGCCATGATCTGCAGACCGGCGGGCAGGCCCTCCACCAGACCGGACGGCACGGACATCCCGCAGTGACCGGCCAGGTTCAGCGGCAGGGTGCACAGGTCGAACTGGTACATCGCGACCGGGTCCTCGACCTTGTCCCCGAGCGGGAACGCGGTCGTCGGCGTGGTCGGCGAGATCAGCACGTCGACCTTCTCGTAGGCCGCGTCGAAGTCGCGCGCGATCAGCGTGCGTACCTTCTGGGCCTGACCGTAGAACGCGTCGTAGTAGCCGGCCGACAGCGCGTAGGTGCCGAGCATGATGCGGCGCTTGACCTCGGGGCCGAAGCCCGCCTCGCGGCTGGCGGCCATGACCTGGTCGGCCGACCCGTCACCGGTCCGCAGGCCGTAGCGCATGGCGTCGAAGCGTGCCAGGTTGCTGGACACCTCGGACGGGAGGATGAGGTAGTAGGCGGGCAACGCGTACCGGAAGTTGGGGCAGGAGACCTCGACGATCTCGGCACCCAGGTCTCGCAGGGTGTCCACCGCGGCGCGGAACGACGCCTCGACGCCGGGCTGGTAGCCCTCGCCGGAGAACTCCGTGACCACGCCCACCCGCAGGCCCGTCAGGTCACCCTTCGCGCCCTCACGGGCGGCGGCGACGACGTCCGGGACCGCCACGTCGAGGCTCGTCGAGTCGCGCGGGTCGTGCCCCGCGATGACCCGGTGCAGCAGCGCGGTGTCCTCGACTGTGCGGCCGCAGGGCCCGCCCTGGTCGAGCGACGACGCGCAGGCGACGAGCCCGTAGCGCGAGACCGTCCCGTAGGTGGGCTTGACGCCGACCGTCGCGGTGAGCGCGGCGGGCTGGCGGATCGACCCGCCGGTGTCGGTCCCGATGGCGATCGGGGCCTGGTGCGAGGCCAGCGCCGCGGCCGAGCCACCGCCGGAACCACCGGGGGTGCGGCTCGGATCCCACGGGTTGCGGGTGGGGCCGTAGGCCGAGTTCTCGGTCGACGACCCCATGGCGAACTCGTCCATGTTGGTCTTGCCGAGGATCGGGATCCCCGCCTCGCGCAGTCGCGCGGTGACCGTGGCGTCGTACGGCGAACGGTAACCCTCGAGGATCCGTGAGCCACAGGTGGTGGGGGCGTCGGTGGTGGTGAACACGTCCTTGAGGGCGATGGGCACGCCCGCCAGGGGTCCGAGCTCCTCGCCGGCCGCCAGTCGGGTGTCGACGTCCCGGGCCGCCCGGAGGGCCTCGTCCGCGCCCACGTGGAGGAAGGCGTTGATCTCGCCGTCGACCTCGCCGATACGGTCCAGGTGCGCCCGGGTGACCTCCTCCGAGGACACCTCCCGCGCGGCGATCCGCCCGGCCAGCTCGGCGGCGGTGGCGGTGGTGAGCTCGGTCATGCGTCCTCCCCCAGGATCTGCGGAACCTCGAAGCGCTGTTCGTCGGCCGCCGGGGCCTGGTCGAGTGCCTGCTCCGGGGTGAGGCCGGGCGTGACCACGTCGTCGCGGTAGACGTTGGTGATCGCGGTGGGGTGGCTCATCGCGGGCACGTCCTCCGCGGCGACCTCGGACACCGCCTGCACGTGGTCGAGGATGTCGGTGAGCTGCTGTGCGAACGAGTCCAGCTCGGAGTCGCTCAGTTCCAGGCGGGAGAGCCTGGCCAGATGCGCGACGTCCCCGCGTGAGATCGAGGTCACGTGCCTGCCCCTTTCCGTGACGTGGTCGGTACCGGCCCAGCCTAGTCAGCCCGAATGCGTGCGGCACAATGGGCGTCATGTCTTATCTGCTCCGTGTCATGCTGCCCGACCGACCGGGCAGTCTCGGCTCCCTCGCGGTGGCGCTGGGGACCGTGGACGCGGACATCATCAGCCTCGACGTGGTGGACCGGTTCGACGGGGTCGCCGTCGACGACATAGTCGTGGAGGTCCCGCACGGCACCTTCCCGGACGCCCTCATCACCGCCGCCGAGCGCCTGGACGGCGTGATGGTGGACTCCCTGCGGCCGTTCGGCGGGATCCTCGACGCGCATCGGGAACTCGAACTCATCGACGCCGTCGCCGGGGCGGGTGCCGGGGCTTCCCAACTGCTCGCCGACGAGCTCCCTTCCGCGCTGCGCGTCGGCTGGGCGCTGGTCGTGGAGGTGACCGCGGACGCGCGGTGCCGTCTGATCGCGCGGGGCGAGTCCGCACCGATGTGGGAGGGCGGCGAGGTCTCCGTGCTGTGCGGCCTGGAGCGGGTGACCGCACTGGACGACGACGACGACGGCGTGCCGGCGGAGTGGACGGCCATGGACACCTCGCTCGCGGCCGCGCCGTTGAACTCGGGGCACATCCTCGTGGTGGGCCGACCGGGCGGTCCCTCGTTCAGGCCGTCCGAGGTCGCTCGGCTGGGGTACCTCACAGGGATCCTGCGCTCCCTCGACGCCGGCTGACCGGGCGGGCCCGCCGCTCCCTCGACGCCGGTCCGGCACGGATGTCGGTCAGCGGCGGGGTCCGCGTCGCCACGACCACACCGCGACCGCCGCGAAGAGCAGCGCTGTGACCGGCAGGACCCATGCCAGGTCCGTCATGAGGACGATCTGACGGAACTGCTCGTTCGACAGGAACTGCGCGACTTCGTTACAGGAGTAGAGGCAGGAGACCGGGTTCGACATCGGGCCGACCCAGAGCCACACCAGTCCGGCGAACGCTCCGGTCGATGCCCCCGCCACGGCGGAGGCCGACACCGAGAGGAGGCGCCCGGGACCCTCGCCCCGCAGACCACGGAGGGAGACACCGACCGCGAGCGCGAGACCGACGCCCGCTCCGAGGAACAGCGGCCAGGGGAACTGGGCGAGGGGCGTCACCGGGGTCACGGGTCGGTTTCCTCCGGTTCCGCGTTCACATCCGGGTCCAGGTCCCCTTCCCCCGCCCCGGCCGGACCGTTGTCCATCAGGTCGACGAAGCCGGCCTCGTCCAGGATCGTCAGGCCCAACTCCTCGGCCTTGGCCGCTTTGGACCCCGGATTGTCGCCCACCACGACGTAGTCGGTTTTTTTGGAGACCGACCCGGAGGCCTTGCCGCCGCGTGCGATGATCGCCTCCTTGATGCCGTCGCGCGTGAAACCCTCGAGTGAGCCGGTCGCCACGATCGTCAGGCCCTCGAGCGTCCGCGGGATCGATTCGTCACGCTCGTCGGCCATCGAGACGCCGGCGGCGGTCCACCGGTCGACGATCTCGCGGTGCCAGTCGACGTCGAACCACTCGACCACCGAGGCCGCGATGGTCGACCCGACCCCGTCCGTCTCCGCCAGTTCCTCCTCGGACGCGGCGCGGATGGCCTCCATGGTCCCGAACCGGGTCGCCAGGGCGCGCGCGGCCGTGGGGCCCACGTGTCGGATCGACAGCGCGACCAGTACCCGCCAGAGCGGTCGGTCCCGGGCGGTGGCGAGGTTGGCCAGCAGCTTGCGACCGTTCTCGGTGAGCACGGTGCGTTCGGGTTCGGCCCCCGCCTCGATCTGCTTGCGGGTGGCCTTGTCGACGCGGGTGTAGAGGTCTGTCCTGAGCAGGTCGGACTCGGTGAGGTCGAACAGTCCGGCCTCGTTGACGAGCACCCCGCTGGTCAGTAGATCCGAGGCGCCCTCGTACCCGAGCGCCTCGATGTCCAGGGCGTTGCGCGAGGCCAGATAGAACAGCCGCTCCCGCAGCTGGGCGGGACAGGAACGCTGGTTGGGGCAGCGCCAGTCGGCGTCGCCCTCCTTCGCCGGGGCCAGGACCGTATCGCACTCCGGACAACGTTCGGGGAAGACGAACTCGCGCTCGGTACCGTCGCGCCGCTCGACCACCGGGCCGAGGACCTCGGGGATCACGTCACCGGCCTTGCGGATCACCACCGTGTCGCCGATCAACACGCCCTTGCGGATCACCTCGGTCTGGTTGTGGAGGGTGGCCAACGAGACCGTCGAACCGGCGACCGTGACCGGCTGCATGTGGGCGAAGGGGGTCACCCGCCCGGTGCGCCCGACGGAGACCCGGATGTCCAGTAGTTCCGTCATGACCTCCTCCGGTGGGTACTTGTAGGCGATCGCCCACCGCGGCGCGCGAGAGGTCTGGCCGAGTCGACGCTGGACCGCGCGGTCGTCGATCTTCACGACGAGACCGTCGATCTCGTGTTCGGGGTCGCTGCGGTGCTCACCCCAGAACCTCATCCGATCGACCACCTCCTCCACCCCGGTGGCGGGCGCCGTGTGCGGTGAGACTGGCAGTCCCCAGTCGGCGAGGGCGAGGTAGACGTCGTGGAGGCTCTCGAAGGTCGCGCCCTCGACCGCGCCCAGACCGTGGCAGTACATGCCGAGTCGGCGCTGGGCGGTGATGGCGGGGTTCTTCTGGCGCAGTGACCCGGCCGCGCTGTTGCGCGGGTTGGCGAACGGTGCCTTGCCCTCGGCCACGAGACGGGCGTTAAGCTCGGCGAAGTCCTCGAGTCGGAAGAACACCTCGCCCCGCACCTCGATGAGCGAGGGCAACGGGCGGTCGTCCGACGGGGTGAGCGTGACCGGGATGTCGTCGATGGTCCGCGCGTTGAGGGTCACGTCCTCCCCCGTACGCCCGTCACCGCGGGTGGCGGCGCTGACCAACCTCCCGTCGCGGTAGACCAGGTCCAGGGCCACCCCGTCGATCTTGACCTCGCACAGGAACGGCAGCCGGTCCTCCGATACTCCCGCCTGCTCGACGGCGGAGGCGACCCAGTCGCGCAGCTCCTCCTCGGAGAACACGTTGTCCAGGCTGGTCATCCGCTCGAGGTGCTCGACCGGGGCGAAATCCGTCGAGAAGCCACCGCCGACCAGTTGGGTCGGCGAATCGGCGGTCCGCAGCCCCGGGTGCGTCACCTCGAGCGCCTGCAACTCCTCGAAGAGCCGGTCGAACTCGGCGTCGGAGACGATGGGCGCGTCCTTGACGTAGTAGCGGAACTGGTGATCGCGGACCGTCTCCGCGAGCTCGGTCCACTCCTGCCGCACCTCGGGCGGGATGTCCCCCGTGCCGACGGGCTGACTGTTGTCATCGGGAAGGCTCACGAGGACAGGGTAATGCCGGGCGGGGCCTCGATGTCGGAGCGCTGCCCTACGGTGAGCCCATGACAACCCACACACAGCCACCCCTCGCCATCGACCGGAACCGACTGCTCGCGTTCGACCTCGAGACCACGGGCCCGGACCCCCGGACCGCCCACGTCGTTTCCTCCGCCCTCATCGCGATAGACGGGCAGCACAAGAAGGAACGGAACTGGCTCGCCGACCCGGGCATAGAGATTCCCGAGGGGGCGACGGCGGTCCACGGCATCACCACGGCCCATGCCCGCGAGAACGGCCGCCCCCACGCCGAGGTCATCGCCGAGACGGTGGCCGCCATCCGCCGGGGATGGGGCGAGGGACGCACGCTGGTGGTGTTCAACGCCTGTTACGACCTGACGATCCTGCGACGGTGGGACCCGTCGTTCGAGATCCTCGGTCCCGTGATCGACCCGTACGTCGTGGACCGCGCGGTGGATCCCTACCGGAAGGGCAAGCGGACGCTCGAGGCCCTGTGCGGTCTACACGGGGTACGACTCGACAGCGCCCACGAGGCCGCGGCGGATGCGCTCGCCGCCGCCCGGCTGGCGTGGAAGATGCTCGGCGGACAGCCGGAACTGTCGGGTCCGGACTGGCGGGAGGTCAATGCGCGCCAGGCGAGCTGGCACGAGACGCGCCAGCGGGACTTCGTCGCGTACCTGGAGCGGTCCGGAAAGGACTCGTCCGACGTCAACACGCTCTGGCCGATGGCGATGCCGTAGCGCCGCGACGCCTGCTACTCCGCCACCCGTGGGGTGGTCTCGGCCACCAGACGGGCGCCGCGGAGGGCGGCCGCGGCTCGGCCCTCACCGGTCGAGGTCTCCTCTTCGGTGGGCGTG
Organism: Dietzia sp. KRD202; assembly: GCF_017168155.1. Taxonomy (NCBI): domain Bacteria; kingdom Bacillati; phylum Actinomycetota; class Actinomycetes; order Mycobacteriales; family Dietziaceae; genus Dietzia; species Dietzia sp. KRD202. Next base: position 238,385 of record NZ_JABFAN010000005.1, read on the forward strand.
AGGACGACGCGGTCCAGGCTCGAGTACCTGGGTGCGCTCAGTCGGTCGAGCAGGGCCAGCAGCCCCACTGCGGTGTCCTCGGCCTCCGCCACGGTGCGTGGCGGCGGGCCGCCACCGGGTAGGCCCTCCAGGTGGAGGATCCCGCCGTCACCGAGGACCGTTCCGGCTGCATCCAGCGCGGCATGCGACCGGGCAGCGTGCAGCGGCGCGGCCGCCAGGCACACCCCGTCAAGGGGCGTCTCACCCCGCGGGGGGTCGCTGACGATCTCCCAGACCGGGGGCGCCCCCGGGTCGGAGGTGACCGGGAGCCGGATCAGGACCTCTGCGGCCCCGGCGGAGCGGAGCGCATCGGCGAACCGGCAGAGCGACAGGGCGAGTCGATCGGGCGGGACGGCCGCGATCGGGTCGAGACGGCTGGGCGAGCGGACCGTCCCGGCGGCGACATGCCAGAGCAGGGGCTCGTCCACCAGGATCCGTGCGCCTGCCCCTATCCGGCCCGCCAGCCGCACGGCTCGCTCACCCGCGCCCTCCGCCAGGGAGGCGGCCAGGTCCCGCCGGGCGCCGCGGTCGCTGAGGACGGGGAAACCGCCGGGCAGTTCCACCCCGGCCGCAAGGGACCACGGGCCCACTATTCGGGCCTGCAGACGACGGGAGTCGGTGGCGGGGTCCCCCTCGGGATCACGGGCCCGCGCGTCGGCCTCCTCGAGGGCGTCGGCGTCCCGGTCGAGGAAGTCGGCGGCACGACGGGCGAGGCGGCCCGGGGCGTCGGCGAGTCGCCATCCGCGTGGCGAGACGTCGACCGGCAGGTCGGCGAGCATCGCCAGCGTGCGGCCGACCTGGTCGGCCCCGGGGCCGCGATCCGGAAGCTCGGGCAGGAACGGCAGCGCGTGGCATTCCCCCATGATCACCCGCGCCGATTCCCGCGGGTCGGTGCCGGGCATGGGGCCGGCCCCGGTGCTGGACGGTCCCACCGGCGTCACGCGCTCTCCGCGGCCGGACGGGACGCGGAGATGGTGCCGCTGCCCAGAACGCGGTCGCCGCCCGGTTCGGGCCGGTACAGCACGGCGGCCTGCCCGGGGGCGACGCCGCGGATCGGCTTCTCGAGCGTGATCTCGAGCCGGGCATCCGGTCCGTCGCCGAGGCGTCGGACGTGGCCCGGGGTCGCCTCGCCGTGGGCGCGGATCTGCACCAGGCAGTCGGTCTCGCGGATGTCGTCGTCGACGAGCCAGTAGGGCGAGGACGCGGTCATGCCGGACGAGAGCAGATGGTCCGCGCCACCGACGGTGACGGTGCCACTGTCGGCGTCGATCGCGGTGACGTAGCGGGGGCGGCCGTCCGCCGCGGGGCCGCTGACCCCGAGGCCCTTGCGCTGGCCGATGGTGAACCCGTGGATTCCCTCGTGGCGGCCGAGCTCGTCGCCGGTGTCGGCGTCGACGACAGCGCCGGGACGCATGCCGATACGCGCCCCGAGGAAGGCGCGGGTGTCGCCCGACGGGATGAAGCAGATGTCATGGCTGTCGGGCTTCGAGGCGACGGGCAGCCCGCCGGCCTCGGCCTCGGCGCGGACCTGCGACTTGAGTGAATCCCCGAGGGGGAACATCGAGTGCGCGAGCTGCTCCGGGGTGAGCACTCCGAGGACGTAGGACTGGTCCTTGGCGTCGTCCACGGCGCGGCGCAGGACCGGCCGCCGGGTGCCGTCGGGCAGTTCCTCGGATGACGACCGCGCGTAGTGGCCGGTGGCGACCGCGTCGAAACCGAGCGCCATGCCCCGGTCGAGGAGGGCCTCGAACTTGATCCGCTCGTTGCACCGGAGGCACGGGTTGGGGGTCTCACCCCGCGCGTAGGACTCGACGAAGTCGTCGATCACGTCGGCACGGAAGCGCTCGGCGAAGTCCCACACGTAGAACGGGATGCCCAGCAGGTCGGCGACCCGGCGGGCGTCCCCGGCGTCCTCCCGCGAGCAGCACCCGCGCGATCCCGTTCGCAGGGTCGCCGGATCCGCACTGAGTGCGAGGTGGACGCCCACGACATCGTGTCCGGCGGCGACGGCTCGGGCGGCGGCGACGGCGGAGTCCACTCCCCCGCTCATGGCGGCGAGGACCCTCATGATGCGGCCATCCCGGTGCGGGCGAGCCCGAGGCCGGCGACGCGGGCGCGTTCGGCCGCGGGCCCGATGGCCGCGACGGCGGCGTCGACGTCGTCCTCGGTGGTGGTGTACCCCAGGCTCAGGCGCAGACTGCTGCGGGCAGCGGCCTCGTCGGCACCCAGGGCCAGCAGGACGTGACTCGGCTCGGCCACCCCGGCGGTGCAGGCCGAGCCCGTGGAGCATTCGATCCCGGCGGCGTCGAGCAGCAGGATGAGCGACTCGCCGGAACAGCCGGGGAAGGTGAGGTTGGCGATCCCGGGAAGGCGCTCCCCGCCCCCGTTGGCGATCGCACCGGGGACCTCGGCGAGCACCCCGGCGACGAGCCGATCGCGCAACCGGCTCAGACGCAGGGCCTCGGACTCCATCTCACGGACCGCTTCCCCGAGCGCGGCGGCCATCGCGACAACCCCCGGCACGTCCACGGATCCGGACCGCAGGTCCCGCTCCTGGCCACCCCCGTACCCGATCGGCACGCAGTCGGCACCGCGGTCGAGGAGCAACGCACCGACGCCGAGCGGTCCACCGAACTTGTGCGCGGAGAGACTGAGAGAGGTCACGCCGAGGCCGGAGAAGTCGACCGGGACGTGCCCGACGGCCTGGACGGCATCGGTGTGGACGGCCGCGCCCACCGCGCGGGCCGGGCCGGCCGCCGCCGCGACATCCGTGAGGGTGCCGATCTCGTTGTTGCCGAGCATCACCGCGACGAGGGCCAGTCGCGGGCCGAGCTCGTCGGCGAGGTCGCGGACCGTTGCCGGGGTGACGGCGCCGCGGGGGTCCACGGGCAACACCCGGACGGCCTTCCGACCGCCACGGTCGGTCGCCAGGTGGGCGGCGGCGTCGAGGACGGAGTGGTGCTCGGTCGCCCCCACGGCCACCACGTCGCCCGCCGAGGCACCCACCTGCCCGAGAACGGCGAGATTGTCGGACTCCGTCCCGCCGGAGGTGAACACCACCTCGGACGGTCGGCAGCCGAGGTGGTGCGCGAGGGACTCACGGGCCTCCTCGACGCGGCGGCGGGCGCGGCGTCCGGAGCCGTGGAGCGAGGACGCGTTGCCGACCGAGGAGGACGCCTCGGCGTAGGCGTCGACGGCCGCCGCGCGCATCGGGGTGGTCGCGGCGTGGTCGAGATAGTGCACGGAGCGGGTGGTGGGCATATCGCTGGCAAGGATACGCCCGAACGCGCCGGACCCCGGCACCGCAGGGGTGCCGGGGTCCGGGTGACGCTGGTGGACGGGGTGCGTCCTGCTCACTTACGGGCGTTGATGGCCTCGGTGAGCTGCGGGGCGACGCTGAACAGGTCGCCGACGATGCCGTAGTCCGCGATCTCGAAGATCGGGGCCTCCTCGTCCTTGTTGACGGCGACGATGGTCTTCGAAGTCTGCATGCCGGCGCGGTGCTGGATGGCGCCCGAGATACCGAGCGCGATGTACAGCTGCGGCGACACGGTCTTGCCGGTCTGGCCGACCTGGAACTGGCCCGGGTAGTAGCCCGAGTCCACGGCGGCGCGCGACGCGCCGACGGCGGCCTTGAGCGAGTCGGCGAGCGGCTCGACGACCTTCTCGAAGTTGTCCGCGGAGCCGACGCCACGACCACCGGAGACGACGACGGTCGCCTCGGTGAGCTCGGGGCGGTCGCCGCCCACGATCGGGTTGCGCGAGATGACCTTGGCGGCGTTCTCGGGCTCGGGGACCTGCACCTCGACGACCTCGCCGGCGCCGGCGGCCGGGGCGGCCTCGACGGAGCCCGGACGCAGCGTGTAGATCGGCGTCTCGCCGGAGACGGTCGCCTCGACGGTGAAGGCGCCACCGAAGATCGAGTGGACGGCGGAACCGTCGGACTTGATCTCCACGACGTCGCAGAGGGTGCCGGAACCGGTGCGGGCCGCGAGACGACCCGCGACCTCCTTGCCCTCGAACGTGGCGGCCAGGACGATCGCGGCCGCACCCTGCTCGGCGAGGCCTGCCAGGACGTCGACCTTGGGGGTGACGAGGTAGTTCTGGACCGCATCGCCCTCGGCGACGTAGATCTTCTCCGCGCCGGCCTCCTTGAGGGCATCGGTGAGCGCGGCGGCGGTGCCGGTCTCACCGAAGACGACCGCGGAGGGCTCTCCGAGGGCACGAGCGGCGGTCAGCAGCTCGAGGGACACCTTCTTGAGTTCGCCGTCGACGTGCTCGACCGCGACGAGGACTTCAGCCATGGTGGATTCTCCTTGAAAAAGACTGGGATGAGTCGGTCGGGGTGAGTTCGCGTCAGATGAGCTTCTGCGACACGAGGTACTTGGCGACGTCGTTGCCGCCTTCGCCCTCGTCGGTGACCTTCTCGCCGGCGGCGCGCGGCGGCTTGGGGCTCGCGGAGGTGACGCTGGACGCGGCGTTGTCCTTGCCCACCTGGGCGGCCTCGACGCCGGCGTCGGCCAGCGTGAGGGACTCGACCGGCTTCTTCTTGGCGGCCATGATGCCCTTGAAGGACGGGAACCGCGGCTCGTTGATCTTCTCGCCGACGGAGACGACGCACGGCAGGGTGGCCTCGACCTCGAAGAGGCCCTCGTCGGTCTCACGCTCGCCCTTGGCGACGCCGTCGGCGATCTCCAGGGTGCGCATGTGCGTCAGCTGCGGGAGGCCGAGGTACTCGGCGAGGATGGCCGGGACGGCACCCATGCGGCCGTCGGTGGCCTCGTTGCCGGCGATGACCAGCTCGGTGCCCTCGATGGTGCCCAGCACGTTGGCCAGGGCCCACGAGGTCTGGACGACGTCGGAACCGTGCAGGGCCTCGTCGTTGAGGTGGACGGCCTTGTCGGCGCCCATGGACAGGGCCTTGCGGATGGCCTCGGTGGCGCGGTCCGGACCGGCGCACAGGACGGTCACCTCGCCGCCGTTGGCCTCCTTGATCTGGAGCGCCTGCTCGACGGCCTTCTCGTTGATCTCGTCCAGGACCGCGTCCGCGGCCTCGCGGTCCAGGGTGTAGTCCCCGTCCGTGAGCTTGCGCTCGGAATAGGTGTCGGGAACCTGCTTGATCAGTACGACGATGTTCGTCATGGGCCTGCGTCGACCTCCTGCGAGTCGGGGCGGGGTGCGCCCCCGTCTAGACCGGGCGCACCGGATTGTGGTCCTGCCAGACACAATAACGTGATCCGGCCCGCGACCGCCGGACCGGGGCCGTCAGTTGATGCGCTTGTCCCAGCCTGACCAGGCGGCGTCGCGCAGTTCGTTCTTGCGCACCTTTCCCGTCGACGTCCGGGGCAGCGCCTCGGTCAACTCCACCGCACCGGGCACCTTGTAGCGCGCGATCCTGGTCCGGCAGTGCTCGATCACGGCGGCCTCGTCGAGCGTGGAGCCCGGCCTCACCACGACGTAGGCCTTGGGACGCTCGCCCCACTTCTCGTCGGGCATGGACACGACCGCGCAGTCGACCACGTCGGGGTGGGACACGACCGCCTGCTCGACCTCGATGGTGGAGATGTTCTCGCCGCCGGAGACCACGACGTCCTTCGCGCGGTCCAGCAGTTGCACGTATCCGTCCGGGTGCATGACGCCCAGGTCGCCGGAGTGGAACCACCCGCCGGCGAACGCGGTGGCCGTGGCCTCGGGGTCGCCGAAGTACCCCTTCATGACCCCGTTGCCGGTCATGACGACCTCGCCCATGGTCACGCCGTCGGCGGGGACGTCGACCAGCCGGGTCTCCCCCGGTGAGGTGCGCTCGACCACGCGCACGGTGTCGGCGTGGATCATGGCGACGCCCTGGCGCGACTTGAGCCCGGCCCGCTCGTCAGGGTCCAGGTCGGCCCATCCGGGCTGCGGGGTGCACACCGTGAACGGGCCGTAGGTCTCGGTCAGTCCGTACACCTGGGTGACGTCGATGCCGAGGTCCTCGAAGCGGCGCAGGATGGTCGGCGAGGGCGGCGCCCCGGCGGTGACCATGCGGATCCCGTCGATCGGCCGGGCGGCCGGGTCGTCGGCGATGGTGGACAACACGGCTGGTGCACCGGCCAGGCGGTTGACCCCCTCGTCGTCGAACAGTCTCCAGATTTCGTCCCCGCGGACGGCGCGCAGACACACGTGGGTCCCCCTCGCACCGGTCAGCGCCCAGGTCGTGCACCACCCGTTGCAGTGGAACATGGGCAGCGTCCAGAGGTACTTGGAGTCGGCGTCCAGGCCCTGGGTGACGATCTCGCCGAGGGAGTTGAGGTAGGCGCCCCGGTGCGTGTACATGACGCCCTTGGGTCGGCCGGTGGTGCCGGAGGTGTAGTTGACCGCGATGACGGAGTCCTCGTCGGCGACCGTCCACGAGACCGGCTGCGGGGAGGCGGACGCGAGGGCGTCCTCGAGGGCCTCGGCGCGCGGGCCGAAGCGGGCCGGGTCGGGTTGCGTGCCGTCGGCGTCCGGGGCGACCAGGACGAGACGCAGCGCGTCGGGGACCTCGTCGCCCAGCCCCGCGAGGAGTTCCGCGTCGGCGATGAGGACGGCGATCCCGGCGTGCTCCACGATGTAGGCGATCTCGGCCGGGGCGAGGCGGGTGTTGAGCGCGACCACGGCGCCGCCCGCGAGGGGGACGCCGAACTGCGCGAGCAGCGCCTCGGCCGAGTTCGGCGCCAGCACGCCCACCCGGTCACCGCGCGCCACGCCGCGCATCTTCAGCAGGGAGGCCAGCCGGGTGGCCCGGTCGGCGAACTCGGCGTAGGTCTGACGGCGCGGGCCGTCGATGACCGCGGTGGCGTCGGGTGAGACGCGCGCGGCCTTCTCGAGGAAGCTCAGCGGGGTGAGCGCGGTGTCGAGTCCGGAGTTCGCTGTCATCGGGGTGTGGCCGCCTTCCGTGGGCACGGGTGATGCCCGTCACGGTAGCGGCGGAGTGCACTCCGCGATCCGAGATTCCCCCGCCCCGCACCCCCCGCGATCCGAGATGCCCCCGCCCCGCACCCCTGCCCGTCGGTCCCCACGTCCGCGTCGTCGGAGCGCCGGTCGGGCGGGCGGCGGGCGGCGGACTACTCTCTCGTGTGACTGTCTCGACTCGACGGGGGGACCTGTGGCACCGGCACCTACACCGGCACTGACACCGCGCACCGCGCGGGCCCTGGTCGCCGTCGCGCTGACGGCGGGGGTGGTCGCCGGGTGCGCCTCGGACACCGAGAGCGGCGGCGCCCGCCTGGGCCAGGCCGCGAGCTGGTCCTCGCTCGCGGGTGGCCCGCCGAACTCCGGTCGCGCACACTCCGGGGTCTCGGACGCCCCCGGACTGCTGTGGTCACGCGCCCTCGGTGCGCCCGCGGTCGGCGTGGCCTCCTCGGACGGCATCGGCACGTCGTTCCAGGCCACGATCTCCGAGCGCGGGTGCAACCTCTTCGCACTTACCGCCGACGACGGCCGCAAGCGGTGGTGTCTGCGCCTGCCGACCGACGGGCCGCGGATCACCGCGACAGTCGACGGGCGCGGTTCGCTGTTCGTGCCCCTCTACGGCGGGGTCGGCGCCCTGACGGCCGAGGGCGAGAACCGATGGACCGCCGCGACCCGGGGCGTGCCCACGACCGTGACGTTGCTGGACGGACGCCACCTGCTGCTCGTGTCGCACCTGGGGGCGGCACGGGTGATCAACGCCCACACCGGTCTGGACGTCACGCCCGAACTGCGGATCGCCGGCGACATCTCCACGGACGACCCGGCGTACGGGCTCCCGTGGTGCGCGACCGGCGCGCGGGGTTGCCCGGTCCCCGCCCCCGCGGCCGTGGACACGGACACGGCCACCGCCTACCTCACCGCGTGGACGCCGGGCGCCGACGATCCGGAGTTGGTGGCGGTGCGACTGGTCGCCGGTGAGTTCACTGCCCTCGACGTGCTGTGGCGTGCACCCCTGCCCGACGGGCGCCTGGGGACGCCGGTGGTGCTGTCGAACGACCGGGACGAGGTCTACGTCCACGCGGCCGACGGCGGTCTCGCCGCGTACTCGACGTCCGACGGCGCGGCCCTGTGGTCCGCCCCCGTAGGGTACCGGCCGGACACGCCGCCCGCCCTGTTGCCCGACGGCACCGTGGTCAGCGGCGGTCGCACGACGACCGTGTGGAGGGGACCCGACGACGACCACGACGACGACGCGGGCCCGGCGCCGGTGGTGGCCGTTCGCGGGCAGGACGGAACCGGCCGGGTGGTCTGGCGCCGGGACGACCTGCGCCAGCTCACCAACCCCGCCGCGACGCCGGACGGGCGGGTGCTGGTGGCCGTGCGCTCGGGCGGATCCGACGACGAGCCCGGCATCGCGGTCCACCTGCTCGACGGCGCCGACGGCGCCACCCTCCACCGGATCGAGGTGCCCGCGGCGACGGGCCCGGTCTCGGGACTCAGCGTCGACGCGGATGGCCGGATCGCGCTGACGACCGCGGTGGGCGCCCTCTACGTGTTCGAGTGAGCGGTGCGCGGCCCGCACACGAACACCACGGCGGAGCTGCCGATCCGGGTCACCACCAGCGCGAGTGGCCGTGACCCGCTGAGCGAGAGCGAGCGTCGCAGCACGTCCGGGTCGGTGTCGACGCCGCGGACGAGGATCTCCAACGACCCGCAGTCTCGCCGGCGCAGCACGCGACGCAGCTGCTTGCGGTCGAGCCTGCACTTCTCGAGCACCTCGAACCCGGTGTAGCCGTCCGGGACCCGTGGCCCGGTCAGATGGGCGATCCTCGGGTCGAGCTGACGGAGCCCGTGGCGGCGGGCCCAGTGCCGTACGAGTCCGGCGCGGACGACCGCCCCGTCGGGGTCCACGATGAACCGCTCGGCCTCCTCGTGGGCGTCGACCTCGTCGTCGTCGCCGTCGGTCACCTCCTCCACGTGGACCGCGACCCCGTCCGCGACGAGGCGCGGTGGTCCCCACGGTCCGGCCGCGTCGGCGGCGGTGGTGCGGACCACGGTCGCACGGCGGCGCACACCCGCGGACAGGCCCGGCGACCACAGGCACGCCTCCCGCACCGAGCCGTCGAGGGACACCAGTTCGACCTCCCCGCAGTGGTCGAGCACCGAGGTGTCGAGGCCCGGGGCGCACTTGATGACGTGATCGCGGTCGGCGGCGACGGCGAGCAGGTCGGGCAGCGGCGGGCTGAGCCGCGCCGGGTCGTGGACCCGACGGCCCCCGGACCGGCGGGCGGGGTCCGCCACCAGGACGGCGTCGCGGCTGGGCGGGGCGAGCGCGTCGGCCACGCACACGAGTGCTCCGGGGACGTTGTGGGCCGCCATCCGCGCGCGGACCGGATCCAGATCCGAGCCGATCACCCGGTCGGCCGTCCGGACGAGTTCGGTGAGCTCGGCGCCGACGGAACAGGTGACGTCGTGGACGTCCCGTCCTGCCAGGCGCCCGGCCCGCAGGGCCGCGACGGGCCACGCGGTGGCCTGCTGGACGGCCTCGTCGGTGAGCAGCATCGCCCCGGCACCCCGGATTCGACCCCTCGCGCGCGCCCGGGCGGTGACGACGTCGATCGCCGCCGCCGCATGCACGGGATCCGCGCGCCGGACGGCCGCTGTCGAGGCCACGAGGTCCGCGCGGGACCACGCCAGGCCGGCTGCGAGGTCGAGCAGGTCGCGTCCGGCGGCGGTGCGCAGGAACTCCAGGTCCTCGGGGGTCACCGACGCAACGTTAGTTCCCGCCCGGAGCGATGGCCCGCGGGGTGGCCAGGACCTCGTCGACATCGGCGGCGGCGGCCAGATCGGACAGCACGTCGAGGGTCGGGCGCAGCATGCCGAGCCGGCCGAGGGTCCCCGCCTGCGCGGCGTCGTCGGCGCGGATCCACTCGGTCGCGCGCGCCTCGGTCGTGCCGCCGTCCGGCTCGACGCCGTGGGGCAGGGCCGCCACGAAGAACAAGGTGTCGTACCGGCGCGGGGGTCCGACCGGGGTGGTCCACCGGTCCCACGGGCGCAGCAGGTGCGCGGACAGCACCAGCCCGTGCGCGGCGAGCAGCGAATCCAGGTCGCCCTCCCCCGCGTCGAGTGCGCGCCGCTCGTCGGGGCCCGGCGGGTCGGCCGGTGCGGCGGCTCCCGGCCCGGTCGCCGGCTCGGCGAGCAGCACCCCGGTCTCCTCGAACAGTTCCCGCGCCACCCCGCGGACGGCCGCGGCGGCGCGGCCCGCGTCGATCCCGAACCGCCCGGCCCACCACTCCGGCTCGGGCCCGCGCCAGGGGCGGGTGCCGTGGTAGTCCCGCGGTTCGACGCCTCCGCCGGGGAACACCGACATCCCGGCGGCGAACTGCATGGTCGCCACCCGGTGCTGCAGGAAGACCTCCACTCCCCCGCCGACCCGCGCGTCGCGGACCAGGGCGACCGTGGCGGCCTCGCGGACCGGCACGGACTCCGGCGCGAACGCCGCGGGAGCCTCACGTGCCGTCATGCCCGTGGTGCCCGCCGGTGCCGGCCCGAGCGGCGCGCCCGGCGCGCGAAGTAGCGTCCGTCGATCGCGTCCACGACGATCGACTGGGAGAAGGCCCTGCTGAGATTGTCGGAGGTGATCACCTCGTCGATCAGCCCCATCGCGGTGACCTCGCCCTCCGCCAGGAGCATGGCGTGGGTGAACCCCGGGGGGATCTCCTCCACGTGGTGGGTGACCAGGACCGTGGCGGGGGCGTCCGGATCCATCGCCATGTCCCCGAGGCGGGCGACCAGGTCCTCCCGGCCGCCCAGGTCCAGCCCCGCCCCCGGCTCGTCGAGGAGCAGCAGTTCGGGATCGGTCATCATGGCGCGGGCGATGAGCACGCGCTTGCGCTCCCCCTCGGAGAGGGTGCCCCAGGTTCGCTCGGCCAGGTGCTCCGCCCCGATCGACTCGAGGGTGTCCGCGGCGCGCTCGAAATCCTCCGGGTCGTACTTCTCCCGCCAGCGGCCCAGCACGGCGTATCCGGCGGAGATGACCAGATCCTGCACCACTTCGTCGCCGGGGATGCGACCGGCCACCGCGACCGACGACAGGCCGACACGGCTGCGCAGCTCGGTCACCTCCGTCCGGCCCAGCTGCTCCCCGAGGATGACGGCCGTCCCCGTGCTCGGGTACTCCAGGGCCGAGGCGATCCGCAGCAACGAGGTCTTGCCCGCGCCGTTGGGGCCGAGCACCACCCACCTCTCGTCCAGTTCCACCTGCCAGGACAGGGGCCCCACGAGGGACGTGCCGCCCCGCCGGAGCGAGACGTCGCGGAGGTCGAGGACGAGGTCGGGGTCGATGTCGATCAGGGTGCTCACGACGCCCATCTAACCGGTAATCGGGAGGACGGGTGGCGAAGAACACGGCCGTGCAGGTGAACGCCGACTCGGGCACCCCTGAAGGATCGGCCCGACTTCGCTAGCGTCGTGGAGGTGACGCCGCCCACCGCGGCGCCCACCCGCCGAGAGGAGCACCGACGTGAACGACCGTCTGGCCATCGATGAGGTCCGCCCCCTCGTCTCCTGCGGGAGGTTCCCGTCCAAGTCCGTGGTCGGGGAGATCCTGCCCGTCTCCGCGATCGTCTGGCGCGAGGGCCACGACGCCCTGTCCGCCAGCCTGGTCGTCCGCCGACCCGGCGGCGCGTCCTCCCGCACCACGATGGTGCCCGGCACCGAGCCGGACACCGTCCACGCGCTGCTGCCCACGGATGTGGCGGGGATGTGGTCGTTCCGGGTGGAGGCGTGGTCCGACCCGTTCGCCACGTGGCGCAGCGGCATCGTCAAGAAGATGGCCGCGGGCCTGGACTCGGGCGAGCTGGGCAACGAGTTCGAGGTGGGCGCCCGCGTGCTCGACACCGCGATCGCCCGGGCGACGGTCGCCGGCGCCGCCGCCCGGGTCGACCTGCTGACCGGGGCCACCGCCGCGCTGCGTGGTCCGGGCGACGCGGCCACCCGGACCGCCCCGGCGCTGTCGGACGAGACCGCGGCCGCGCTGGCCGCCGATCCCGTCCGCGAACTCGTGACCGTGGGTCAGACCCACCGCGTGTGGGTGGACCGTCGCGAGGCGCAGTTCAGCTCCTGGTACGAGTTCTTCCCCCGCTCCACCGGCGGGTGGGACGACGAGGGCCGTCCCGTCCACGGGACGTTCACCACCTCGCGCTCCTACGTCGACCACGCGGCCGACCTCGGGTTCGACGTCGTGTACCTGCCGCCGATCCACCCCATCGGAGAGATCAACCGCAAGGGTCGCAACAACACCCTGACCCCCGGGCCCGACGACGTCGGGTCACCGTGGGCCATCGGCTCCGCCGAGGGCGGACACGACGCGGTCCACCCCGACCTCGGCACCGTCGACGACTTCCGGGACCTGGTGACCTACGCCGGGGAGCGCGGCGTCGAGGTCGCACTGGACCTGGCCCTGCAGTGCGCGCCCGACCACCCGTGGGCCGCCGAACACCCCGAGTGGTTCACCGTGCTGCCCGACGGGCACATCGCCTACGCCGAGAACCCGCCCAAGAAGTACCAGGACATCTACCCGGTCAACTTCGACACCGACCCCGAGGGCATCTACGCCGAGGTGCTGCGTGTCGTCCGGCTGTGGACGTCCCTCGGGGTACGGATCTTCCGGGTGGACAACCCGCACACCAAGCCGGCCGACTTCTGGAACCGACTCATCAGCGAGGTGAAGCGGACCGAGCCGGACGTGCTGTTCCTGGCGGAGGCCTTCACCCGGCCGGCCCGGCTGTTCGGACTGGCCAAGCGCGGGTTCTCGCAGTCCTACACCTACTTCACGTGGAAGACCACGAAGGCCGAGTTGGTGGAGTTCTGCGAGCAGCTGCTGGCCCACGTCGACGAGGCCCGCCCCAACATGTTCACCAACACCCCGGACATCCTCCACGAGTCGCTCCAACGTGGCGGCCCGGCGATGTTCGCGATCCGGGCGGTGCTCGCCGCGACGCTCTCGCCCGCGTGGGGCGTGTACTCCGGCTACGAGCTCTACGAATGGCAGCCCGTCGCCGACGGCAGCGAGGAGTACCTCGACTCGGAGAAGTACGAGCTGCGGCCCCGTGACTTCGCCGCCGCGGAGGCCGCCGGGCAGTCGCTCGCCCCGTGGCTGCGCACCCTCAACCGGGTCCGCCGCGAGCACCCCGCCCTGCAGCAGCTGCGCACCCTGACGTTCCACGACGTGGACAACGACCAGATCATCGCCTACTCCAAGGTCGACCCGGCCACCGGAGACTGCGTTCTCACGGTGGTCTCCCTGGACTCCCTCGGCGTCCAGGAGGGCACCCTCCACCTCGACATGGCGGCCCTGGGGTACGACGCCGACGCCCGGTTCAGCGTCCGCGACGAGGTGACGGGCTCCGAGTTCCACTGGGGGTCGAGCAACTACGTCCGGCTCGAGCCGTGGACCGCCGTCGCACACATCATCGCGATCCCGCCCTGCGACGAAGCACGTAGGGTCGAACTGTCCTACCGCACGCACACCGTGGATTGAGGCGAACGGCCATGGCAAAGCACAAGAAGAAGGACCGCTCCACCGACCGGCTCCAGCCGGAGCAGACCTCGTCGTCGTCGCCCTCGTCGTCGTCGCCGCCGTCTTCATCACCGCCGTCACCGCCGTCACCGACACCGCCCGCGCCGGCCACGGCGCCCGTCGCGTCCCCCGGGCCCGTCACTCCCACGGAACCGACGCCGATCCCGCACGACGTCCTCGGCCGGCTCCGGTCCGGCACCCACCACGACCCGCACTCCGTCTACGGCGCGCACCGCGACGGCGACGGCTCGGTCGTCCGCACCGTCCAGCCGGGCGCGGTGGAGGTGGAGATCGTGTTCGACGACCGCACCGTCCCCATGACCCCGGTCGGCGACGGACTGTTCCACGCGGCGGTGCCCGAGACGGAGGTGCCCGACTACCGTTTCCGGGTTCGCTACCCCGACGGCCACACGCGCACCGTCGCGGACGGCTACCGCTTCCTCCCGACGCTGGGCGAGGTCGACCTGCACCTCATCGGCGAAGGGCGCCACGAACGACTGTGGGATGTCCTCGGCGCCCACGTGCGCACCTACGAGACCGCGGGCGGACCGGTCACCGGCACGTCATTCGCCGTGTGGGCGCCCAACGCCCGCGGGATGAGCGTCGTCGGCGACTTCTGCGGATGGAATCCCACCGCGCTGCCCATGCGCTCGATCGGGTCCTCCGGGGTGTGGGAGTTGTTCGTCCCCGACGTCGCCGACGGCGCCGTCTACAAGTACTGCGTCCGCGGGGCCGACGGCCGGACCATCGACCACGCCGACCCCATGGCGGTGGCCACCGAGGTGCCGCCCTCGACCGGGTCGAAGGTGTTCACCTCCGGCTACGAGTGGAACGACGACGAGTGGATCGCCGCCCGCGCGACCCGCGACCACTCGCACTCCCCGATGACCGTCCTCGAGGTCCACGTCGGCTCCTGGCGGCCCGGCCTCGACTACCGCGAGTTCGCGCACGAACTCGCCGACCACATCATCGAGACCGGGTTCACCCACGTGGAGTTGATGCCGGTCGCCGAGCACCCCTTCGGCGGCTCGTGGGGCTACCAGGTCTCGTCGTACTTCGCCCCGACCAGCCGGTTCGGCACCCCGGACGACCTGCGCTACGTCATCGATCACCTCCACTCCCGCGGTATCGGAGTCCTGGTGGACTGGGTACCCGCCCACTTCCCCAAGGACGAGTGGTCGCTCGGCCGGTTCGACGGCACCCCGCTCTACGAGCACGCCGACCCCCGACGCGGCGAACAGCCCGACTGGGGCACCTACGTCTTCGACTTCGGCCGCCACGAGGTGCGCAACTTCCTCGTCGCCAACGCCCTGTACTGGGCCGAGGAGTTCCACATCGACGGACTGCGGGTGGACGCCGTGGCCTCGATGCTCTACCTCGACTATTCCCGCGAGGCCGGCGAGTGGACCCCCAACATCCACGGTGGACGGGAGAACCTCGAGGCCATCTCGTTCCTCCAGGAGGTCAACGCCACCCTGGCCCGGGAGCACCCCGGTTTCCTCACCGTGGCCGAGGAATCCACGTCCTGGGGCGGCGTCACGTCGCCCACCTACACGGGCGGCCTCGGGTTCTCCATGAAGTGGAACATGGGCTGGATGAACGACACCCTGCGCTACGTGGGGCTCGACCCGATCTACCGCGGTTTCCACCACGGCGAGATCACCTTCTCGATGATGTACGCCTGGAGCGAGCGCTTCGTCCTCCCCCTGAGCCACGACGAGGTGGTCCACGGCAAGGGATCGATGTGGGAGCGCATGCCCGGCACCTCGTGGGACCGTGCGGCCGGCATCCGCAGCCTGTACGCCTACATGTGGGCGCACCCCGGCAAGAAGCTGCTCTTCCAGGGCCTCGAGTTCGGGCAGACCACCGAGTGGGACGCCGACAAGGGTGTCGCCTGGGAGAATCTCGAGGGCTGGGAGGGCGAGTACCACCGAGGCATCCTCGCCTGCGTGCGTGACCTCAACGCCCGCTACGCCGACAATCCCGGCCTGTGGTCGCTCGACGACGACCCCTCCGGGTTCTCGTGGATCGACGCCAACGACGCCGCCCACAACACGCTGTCCTTCCTGCGGACCGACCACGCCGGCAACACCGTCGCGTGCGTGGTCAACTTCTCCGGCGCCGCGCTCGGCGACTACCGCATCGGGCTCCCCGAGGACGGGTACTGGGAGGAGATCCTCAACACCGACGCCTCGGCCTACGAGGGCTCGGGCGCGGGCAACCTCGGCGGTGTCCACGCCGAGCCGGCACCCCACCACGGGCGGCCCTACTCCGCGGCGATCACGGTCGGCCCCCGCGCCACCGTGTGGTTCCGACACACGGCCCCGACGACGGCTGCGGAGCCGGCGGGGACGGCGGGAGGCTGACCGGCGACGTCGCAATCGACAACGGGCGCCCCGTGCGGGGCGCCCGTTGTCCGTATCGGAAGCGGAGCGTCAATAGAGAGCGCTCGCGAGGTTCCGGCGCGCGGCCAGCACCCGCTCATCGTCCACCGGCAGGGCCTCGAGGAGCTCGAGCAGGCGCGCACGCAACGTGATGCGCTCGTCGCCGACGTGGACACGGATCGCGTCCACCAGTGTCGAGAACGCGGCCTCGTACTCTCCGCCCACCAGGGCAGTGTCTGCAGCCCGCAACGCGTCGGGGACGGAACCCTCTCCCGAGTCGGTCGCTTCCGTCGACCGGCGCGCGGCCTGCACGTAGCGCAGCGCCTCCACCAGGGAGTGCTCGCCCGGGCGGGCCTCCACGAGCGCGGTGAACCGTTCCTCCGCGGCCGCCAGGTCCCCCTCGGCGAGCGCGTCCTCGGCGGCGTCCCGCTCGGGGTCGGTGGGCTCCTCCGGCTCCACGTCGTCGGTGTCCGGTGCGGGCCCACCCAACTTGCCCTCGGTCGCGCGCAGCACGGCCGCGAGCCACTGCCGCAGGGCCTCCTCCGGCTGCTCGCCCTCGAAGTCGGCGAGCGGGCGGCCCGCCGCCACGGCGTACACGGTCGGCACCGCGCGGGCCTGCAGCGCCTGTGCGATGCCCGGGGAGGCATCGACGTCCACTGTCGCGTGGACCCACTGCCCGCCGGCCTCCACGGCCAGCGCGTCCAACAAGCCGGTCAACGCGGTCGGCGCCCGCTGGGACACCAGCTCGAGGATCACCGGAACCTGAGCGGAGCGGGCCAGCACCTCCTGCTCGAAGGAGGCCTCGTCCACCTCCACCACCACTTCCGGACCGGAGCCCGGCGGCGGGCCGCCCTGACCCGGGGCGCGACCGGTGTCGGTCGCGCCCCGGCGGGTCTCGGCCCGCTTCTTCAGACCGGACAGGTCGACGGCGCCTGCGAGCGACGCCGCGAGCTTCTGTTCGGCGGCGGACGGGGGTCGGTTACCTGGTCTCGTCACGGCACCGATCCTGCCACGACGGGCGCGCGGGGGTGTCAGCCGGCCGCGGGCACCCGGATGATCAGGGCGTCACCCTGGCCGCCGCCGCCGCACAGGGCAGCCGCTCCGAGCCCGCCGCCGCGGCGTGCGAGCTCGAGGGCCAGGGTCAGCACCACGCGGTTGCCGGACACCCCGATCGGGTGACCGATCGAGATGGCGCCGCCGTTCACGTTCACCTTGTCGGGGCTCAGGTCGAGCATGCGGGTCGAGTGCAGTCCGACGGAGGCGAAGGCCTCGTTGAACTCGAACAGGTCGATGTCGGAGACGTCGACTCCCGCCCGCTCGCACGCGTTCAGCACCGCGTCGGCGGGCTGGTGCTGCAGGGTCGAGTCCGGGCCGGCCACGGTGCCGTAGCCGACGATCTCGGCCAGCACCGGCCAGCCCTCGGCCTCGGCACGGGCCGCGGACGTGATGATGGTCGCCGAGGCGCCGTCCGAGATCTGCGACGACGAACCGGCGGTGATGGTCCCGTCCTTGGAGAACGCGGGACGGAGCTTGCCCATCGACTCGGGGGTCGAGTCGGCGCGCACGCCCTCGTCGGTGTCCACGACGGTGTCGCCCTTGCGGCCCTTTACCGTCACCGGCACGATCTCGTCGGCGAACCGCCCCTCCTTCGCCGCCGCGGCCGCGCGCTGGTGGGAGGTCGCCGCGAACTCGTCCTGGTGCTCACGGGTGATCTCCAGCTCGACGTTGCGCGCCTCGGTGAGCGCACCCATGGGCTGGTCGGTCGGAACGTCGTGCAGGCCGTCGTACGCCATGTGATCGAGGACCTCGATCGACCCGTACTTGTACCCGGCGCGGCTCTTGGGCAGCAGGTGCGGAGCCTGGGACATCGACTCCTGGCCGCCGGCAACGATGACCTCGGAGTACCCGGACCGGATCGCCTGGTCCGCCAGCGCGATCGCGGTCATACCGGACAGGCACATCTTGTTGATGCTCAGCGCGTCGACGCGCTTGGGCAGCCCGGCGGCGAGCGAGGCCTGACGCGCGGGCATCTGGCCGTTGCCGGCCGAGAGCACCTGTCCCATGATCACCTGATCGACGGCCTCCGGGGAGACGCCGCCCCGCTCGAGGGCCGCACTGATCGCGATGCCGCCGAGCTCCGGGGCGGACAGCGAGGACAGGCCGCCCTGCAGGCGGCCGAACGGGGTGCGGGCGCCGGAGACGATGACGGTACGGGTGGGGTCGGCGGTCATGAGACACCTTCCGATGGAGGGGATGAGACTGTGGGGCCAAACTACCGCGAGTGGGGACCGACTAGCGTGGGAGGTATGACGACTACCCCAGCAGGCCAGCCCCTCCTCCCCTCCGAGCTCGTCCTGGCGATCGACCACGTCGGGGTCGCCGTGCCCGATTTCGACGCCGCCGTCGACTGGTATCGCGAGAACCTGGGGATGGAGAACCTCCATGAGGAGGTCAACGAGGAGCAGGGCGTGCGCGAGGCCATGCTCGGCTCCCCCGGTCGCCCGGAAGGCGGCGCCCTGTTGCAGATCCTCGCGCCCCTGGACGAGTCCTCCACGATCGCCAAGTTCATCGACCGCAACGGCCCCGGCATCCAGCAGATGGCCGTCCGCGTGACCGACATCGACGCGATCACCGCCCATCTCACGGGCCGGGGCGTCAGGGTCCTCTACCCGGCACCCAAGAGGGGCACCGCGGACTCGCGGATCAACTTCGTCCACCCCAAGGACGCGGGCGGCGTGCTCCTTGAGCTCGTCGAGCCGGCCGACGGGCAGCACTAGTCGCTCGCCCGGGTCCCGCCGCTAGGGTGGGGACATGTCGAGCATGCACACGCCACCCACCACCGCGGAGTCTTTCGCGGTGGTGCGCAGGGGATTTGACCGTGAGCAGGTGATGGGCGCCCTCACCCGACTCGAGTCCGAGACGGGGGTCCTGCGCGCTGACCGGGATGCCGCCGTCGCCCGGGCCGAGCGGGCCGCGGCGGACGCAGACCGGGAACGAGCACGGGTGGCACACCTCGAGGCCAGGGTCGCCGAACTCGGTCGGGCTCCCGTGACCAGCGGTCAGATGTCGGACAGGGTGTCGACGATGCTCTCGCTGGCCACCGCCGAAGCGGAGTCCATCCGTGACTCCGCGCACGCCACCGCCGACCGGATTCGCGCGGAGGCCGAGGAGGACGCGTGGCGGCTACGGGAGACCGCGGGCGCGGAATTGGCCGCGGTCCGCAGGAGTGCCGAGGCCATCCGAGCAGAGCACACGGCCGTACTCGATGCGGCGCGTGCGCGCGCCCGGGAGATCATCCTCGTCGCGGAGCGCGACGCCCGCCGGCTGGACGACGAGGCGGCGCGTCGGCGGCAGGAGATCGATGAGGACCACCGGCTGGCCTCTGATCTGCGTCGCAGCGAGACCCTACGCGAGGTCACTCGGCAACATGACGCCTCGATGGCGGCCGCCGCGACCACGCGTCGCGAGGCCGAGGAGGAGGCCCGACGGATCGTCGACGACGCCCATCGCCGGGCGGACCAGCTGGTCTCCCGGGCGCGACGACATGTCGACGATCTGCGCGTGCTCCGCGAGCGTGTGCTCGACGATCTCGGCGCGATCCGGGCGAAGCTCGAACCTGTCCCCGGGACAGGCGACGACGTGGAGTTCGACCTGCCGGAGGAACCGGACCTCAACTCCAGCGACGGGTGAGGCCTCTCCGGCCCCGGCCGGACCAGCACCCGGTGTGCCAGTGGCGACGTTCCTCGTCCCCTCCGGGCCGGTCCGGCCACACCACCACATGCGCGGTACCGGAGGTCACCAGGTGATCGCACCCCGGGCACCGGTAGTCCTTGCCCGCCCTGGCGCCGGGGATCCGTCGGACGTGGTAGGAGTCGGGGTCACCCGCGGGTCCTGGTTCGAGCGCCGAGCCCCCGAGTCCGTGCCGCTGCGGTAGCGGTCGGTCGGACCCGCCACGTCGGTGTCGTCTGGGCATCGCGAACGACTCGTTCAGAACAGCCGGAGGTCGGTGGACTCGATCCCTCGCAGGGAGTCGTAGTCCAGGGTCACGCATCGGATGCCACGATCCTCGGCGAGGGTGCGAGCCTGGGGCTTGATGATCTGGGCCGCGAAGATCCCGCTGACCGGCGCGAGCAACGGGTCGCGGTTGAGCAGCTCCAGATAGCGGGTCAGTTGCTCCACCCCGTCGATCTCGCCGCGACGTTTGATCTCCACCGCCACTGTCGTGCCCTCCCCGTCACGGCCGAGGATGTCGACGGGGCCGATCGCCGTCATGTACTCCCGGCGGACCAGGCTGTACCCCTGACCGAGCGTCTCGATGTGCTCGGCGAGCAACTCCTGCAGGTGGGCCTCGACACCGTCCTTCACCAGTCCCGGGTCCACGCCCAGTTCGTGTCGGGAGTCGTGGTGCACCTCGGCGACGGTGATCCGTAGCTGCTCCCCCGCCTTGTTCTCCACGACCCACAACTGATGCTCCGGGTTCTCCGGGTGATCCCGCTCGCTGAGGGAACACGGCGGGGTCATCCAGTTGAGGGGCTTGTAGGCGCGGTCGTCGGCGTGAACGCTCACAGACCCGTCGGCCTTGACGAGCAACAACCGCGGGGCCATCGGAAGATGAGCCGTGAGGCGACCGACGTAGTCGACCTGGCACGTGGCTACGACGAGACGCAACGGTTCCTCCTGGGTACGGGCACCGCCCCCGGCACGCGGCGCGGATGGTGTCAGCGGTGGGGACGCCGGGGGCGGACCTGCTCGGTGGAGCAGGCCTCGACCCACGCGAGCATCCCGGTCAGTTTTGCGAGGGCCACGCAGAGTTCACCTTCGACCGGACGGGCGCGGCGGTCGTGTCCGGAGAACGGAACGATCACCTCGCCCTCCTCTGCCACGTCGAGCTCCGGACCGGTGGGCTGTCGACGCGGGCCCAGCACGAGGGTCCGCCGGTCCAACCGCACGTCGGCACCGAACTTCACGCTCAGCAGACGGTAGAACGCGACCTCGGTATCCGAGTACCGGACGGCGCCGTATCCCCACGCATCCTCCCCGGCCCTGCGAACGAGGACCGACGTGGAATTACGACGCACGACGACCAGTCGATACACGACGGCCGCGACCACCGGGACGAGCACGAGCAGGATGACGACACCGAGAATGATCTCGATGGGAGCCGTCACTCTGCTCATCCCCTTCCGGCGGTCGCGGCCGTGTGTGACGGGCGGACCGTGCGTACTAGGCGCCGGCCTTCTCGATGGCGAGGAGTCGGCCCCGGGCGGTGGCCGCGGCGGAGGCGTCATCGCCGGCCTCGGACAGCTGCCGCTCCGCGGCGGCGCGATCGATCGCGTCCGACCACTCTGCGGACTCCCCGAGGATGCTGACCTTGTTCGCGGTCACTGACAGGAAGCCGCCCTGGACGGCAGCGACCTTGCGCCCCTCGTCCGTGTACACCGTGACGGTACCGGCGGCATCCAGCTCACCGAGCAGAGGCTCGTGACCGGCCTGGATACCGATCTCACCCTCGCTGGTCTTGGCGACCACCATGGATGCGGTCCCGGACCAGAACCTGCGCTCGACGGTGACGAACTCGACTTCGATCTCAGCCATGGACGACCGTCACTTCCCGGAGAGCTTCTTGGCGTTGGCCTCGACATCGTCGAGACCGCCGATGCCGTTGAACGCCTGCTCCGGAAGGTGGTCCAGCTCGCCCTTGCAGAGCTTGTCGAACGCCTCGATGGTGTCCGACAGCGGGACGACCGAACCGACCTGACCGGTGAACTTCTCGGCGACCAGGAAGTTCTGGCCGAGGAAGCGCTCGAGGCGACGGGCACGCTGAACCGTGACCTTGTCCTCCTCGGACAGCTCGTCCATACCGAGGATGGCGATGATGTCCTGGAGTTCCTTGTACTTCTGGAGGATCTGGATGACCTCCTGGGCGACGCGGTAGTGCTCCTCGCCCACGATGCCCGGCTCGAGGATCCGAGAGGTCGAGGTGAGCGGGTCGACGGCCGGGTAGATGCCCTTCGACGCGATGGAGCGGGAGAGCTCCGTGGTGGCGTCGAGGTGGGCGAACGTCGTGGCCGGCGCCGGGTCGGTGTAGTCGTCGGCGGGGACGTAGATCGCCTGCAGCGACGTGATCGAGCGACCACGCGTCGAGGTGATTCGCTCCTGCAGCTGACCCATCTCGTCCGCGAGGGTCGGCTGGTAACCGACGGCGGACGGCATGCGGCCGAGCAGCGTCGAGACCTCGGAACCGGCCTGCGTGAAGCGGAAGATGTTGTCGATGAACAGGAGGACGTCCTGGCCCTGCACGTCGCGGAAGTACTCGGCCATGGTGAGGGCCGAGAGGGCGACGCGCATACGCGTCCCCGGCGGCTCGTCCATCTGACCGAACACCAGGGCGGTGTCCTGGAGGACGCCCATCTCCTCCATCTCGAGGAAGAGGTCGGTGCCCTCACGGGTGCGCTCACCGACGCCGGCGAACACCGACGTACCGGAGAACTCACGCGCGATACGGGTGATCATCTCCTGGATGAGCACCGTCTTGCCGACACCGGCACCACCGAACAGACCGATCTTGCCGCCCTTGACGTACGGGGTCAGCAGGTCGATCACCTTGACGCCGGTCTCGAGGATCTCGGTCTTGCCCTCGAGCTGGTCGAAGGCCGGCGGCTCGCGGTGAATACCCCACTGCTCGCCGTCCCGGCCGGTGCCGGGCGCGTCGAGGCAGTCGCCCAGGGCGTTGAAGACGTGGCCCTTGACGACGTCGCCGACCGGAACCGAGATCGGCTGACCGGAGTCGACCACCTCGGCACCGCGGACGAGTCCGTCGGTGGACTGCATCGAGATGCAGCGCACCATGTTGTCGCCCAGGTGCTGGGCGACCTCGAACGTCACGGTCTTGGCGACCGCCGCGAGGGTGATCTCGGCGGTGAGGGCGTTGAAGAGGGCCGGGAGGGCGCCGCGCGGGAACTCCACGTCGACGACCGCACCCAGGACGCGGGCGACCCGACCGGTGAGACCGGCCGTGCCCGTCGTGCTCTGATCGGTAACAGCTGTGGTCATTGCTTAGTCACTTCCTGCGCTAGCGGCGAGCGCACCAGCGCCACCGACAATCTCGCTGATTTCCTGGGTGATCTGTGCCTGGCGTGCCTGGTTCGCCTCGCGGCTCAGGCCCTCCACCAGCTCGGTGGCGTTGTCGGTCGCCGACTTCATGGCGGTCCGTCGTGCCGCCGACTCCGACGCCGCCGCCTCGAGAAGCGAGGCGAAGGCACGGGTCGACATGTACCTCGGGAGGATGTTGTCCAGGAGGGTGTCCGCATCCGGCTCGAAGGAGACCTCCGGCTTGAATTCGGACTCCGACCTGGGGCTGTCGTCCATCATGCCGTCGCTGAGGTCCAGCTCCTCGATCTCGACCTCGGTCTCGATCGGGGCCAGTCGACGCGCCCGCGGGGTCTGCGTGAGCATCGACTTGAACTGGGTGTAGACGATGTGGACCTCGTCGACGCCCTTGCGGGTGGTGTCCGTGCCGTCCCCCTCGAGGAACTCGGAGGCGTCGAACGTCGACTCGCCGCCGGCCTTGAAAGCCGCCGACAGGAGCTGAAACGCCGGACGCGCTTCCTGGTAGTCCGGCTTCTGCGAATGCCCGTGCCAGGCACCGGCGAGCTCGACCTCGCGGAACGTGTAGTACACGATCCCCTTGTTGCCCATCACGTAGATGTCGACCTCACGCCCCTCGCTCTCGAGGTAGGCGATGAGCTCGGCGGCCTCCTTGAGCACGTTGTGGTTGTAACCACCACACATGCCCCGGTCGGAGGTCACCACCAGCACGGCGGACCGCTTCGGGTTCTCCGGCTCGTTGAGCATCGGGTGCTTGAGCGACGAGGCACTCGCGAGATCGGTGAGGATCGCGGTGATCTGGTCCGCGAAGGGCTTGGCCTCCGCGACCCGGGCCTGGGCCTTGGAGATCTGCGAGGTCGCGATCAGCTCCTGGGCCTTGGTGATCTTCTTGGTCGAGTTGACCGACTTGATCCGGTCGCGTAGTTCACGCATGTTGGCCATGGACGTGGATCACTCTCCTCTCGACCTTGAATCGGATGGCTGTCATCGCAGGCCTCAGGCCTTCTTCTTCTTGGTGACCGTGAGCTTCTCACGATCGATCTCGTCCTCGGACAGCGCCTCGGCCTCGGGCTCGTTGACCACACGGGAACCGTCGGTGGCGACGAAGCCCTGCTTGAACTCGTTGGTCTTGGCCTCGAGGGTCGACTTGGACTCGTCGGAGAGCGCGGCTCCCCCCTCGATCTGGCTGTAGACGTCGGAGGCGGAGTGCCGCAGGGTCTCGAGCAGCTCGCCCTCGAAGCGACGGACGTCCTCGACCGGGACGGAGTCGTAGAAACCCTCACCGGCGAGGTAGATCGAGACGATCTGGTCCTCCACGGCGACCGGCGAGTTCTGGTCCTGCTTGAGGATCTCGACCAGACGCTGGCCACGCTCGAGCTGCGCCTTCGAGGCGGCGTCGAGGTCGGACGCGAACGTCGCGAACGACTCGAGGTCGCGGTACGCGGCCAGGTCCAGACGCAGCGAGCCGGAGACCTTCTTCATGCCCTTGGTCTGCGCGGCACCGCCGACTCGGGAGACGGAGATACCGACGTTGACGGCCGGACGCACACCGCGGTTGAACAGGTCGGACTCGAGGAAGACCTGACCGTCGGTGATCGAGATGACGTTGGTCGGGATGAACGCCGAGACGTCATTGGCCTTGGTCTCGATGATCGGGAGACCCGTCAGCGACCCACCGCCCATCTCGTCCGAGAGCTTGGCGCACCGCTCGAGCAGGCGGGAGTGCAGGTAGAAGACGTCGCCGGGGTACGCCTCGCGACCCGGGGGGCGACGGAGCAGCAGCGAGATCGCGCGGTACGCGTCGGCCTGCTTGGACAGGTCGTCGAACACGACCAGGACGTGCGCACCGTCGTACATCCAGTGCTGCCCGATGGCCGAACCGGTGAACGGCGCGAGCCACTTGAAGCCGGCCGAGTCAGAGGCGGGGGCGGCGACGATGGTGGTGTACTCCATCGCGCCGTTCTCCTCGAGCGTCGCCTTGACACCCGCGATGGTGGAGCCCTTCTGGCCGATCGCGACGTAGATGCACCGGAGCTGCTTGGTCTTGTCGCCCGACTCCCAGTTGGCCTTCTGGTTGAGGATCGCGTCGATGCAGACCGCGGTCTTGCCCGTCTTGCGGTCACCGATGATGAGCTGACGCTGACCGCGACCGATCGGCGTCATGGCGTCAATGGCCTTGATGCCGGTCTGCATGGGCTCCTCGACCGGCTGGCGCTCCAGAACGGACGGCGCCTGCAGCTCGAGGGCGCGGGTGCCTTCCGACTCGATATCGCCGAGGCCGTCGATGGGCTGCCCGAGCGGGTTGACGACGCGACCGAGGAAGCCGTCGCCGACCGGAACGGAGAGGACCTCCCCGGTGCGACGCACCTCCTGCCCCTGGGCGATCTCGTCGAAGTTGCCGAGCACGACCGCACCGATCTCGCGGTCCTCGAGGTTCAGTGCGACGCCGAGGATGCCGCCCGGGAACTCCAGCAGCTCGTTGGCCATCGCGGACGGGAGTCCGCTGATGTGGGCGATACCGTCGCCCGTGTCGGTGACGATTCCGACCTCCTCGCGCGACGCCTCGTTGGAGACCGTCGAGGTGTAATTCGCAATCGCACTGCGGATCTCGTCGGAGGAGATAGTCAGCTCCGCCATGTCATTCCTGCTCTCACTAAGTGTGGTCTGGATGTGTCTTGTCAGGTGAGCATCGACCGAGTGCGACCGTTGCTCGTCGGGTGTCGAGGCCTAGGGAAGCGCCCGTCGTACGGCCGAGAGCCGCCCGGCGACGGAACCGTCGATGATCTCGTCACCGACGCGGATCACCATGCCGCCGAGGACCGCCTGGTCGACCTGGACGTGGACCGCCATCTCCCGTCCGTAGATCTCGGCGAGCTTGCCCTCGAGTGCGGCCCGCTGCTCGGTGGTGAGTTCCGTAGCACTGGTGACCACGGCCACCGACTGTCCCTGGAGTTCGGCCGCCTGCCTGGACAGCGCGTCCAGATCGTCGGCGGGCATGGCGTCCGGCCGGGCGATCGCCTGTCCGGCGAGCGCCTCGGTGACCGCGGTCACCTTGCCGTAGAGGACCTGACCGAGGAGTGCGCGCTTGGACTCCGTGGTGGTCGTGCGGTCGGACAGAGCCTGCTCGAACTCCGCGTCGCCGGCGACGATGCGGCCCAATCTGAACAGTTCGTCCTCGACCGTCCCGAGCTGACCCTGCTCCCGGGCCGAGAGCAGGAGCGCTTCCCGGCCGAGGGTGACGAGGCCCTCACGGAGATCCCGCGGGGTGGACCAGGACAGTGCGACCGCAGCAAGCACGACCGCGAGGGTCGACTCGTCGATCTTCCAGCCGAACACCGAACGGGCGAGGTCCTCGCGGGCCTCGACCGGTGCGGACGAGTCCGCGACGGCGACCCGCAGGGAGCGGTCACCCTCCAGGACGTCGACGACCCGGAAGAGCTCGGCACCGACCTTGGCGCCCGTGGCGCCCCCGGCCGGGTTCGCGGAGAGCGTGGACTGCAGGACCGACCGGGACTGCTCGAGGGCGTCGCGGCTTGCTGCGTGCATAGTCTGCTTGTTCCTTACTTCTGGCCCGCCCCGGCGACCTTGTCCAGGTCGGCGAGGAAACGGTCGATGGTGCCCGAACGGCGGACCGGATCGGACAGCTGCTCACCCATGAGCCGCTCGGCGAGCTCGACCGACTGGCGTCCGAGGTCGCCACGGAGCTCCGTGACGATCTGCTGACGCTGCGCGGCGAGCTGCTGCTGCCCGGCGGCGACGATGCGGTCGCTCTCGGCCTGGGCCTCCGCCTTCATGTCGGCGAGGATCTGCTGCCCCTGCGCACGCGCGTCGTCGCGGATCTTCGCGGCTTCGCCACGCGCCTCGGCGAGCTGGGCGTTGTACTTGTTCAGGGCCGCCTTCGCCTCGGCCTGTGCGGCCTCCGCCTTCTCGATGCCGCCCTCGATGCGCTGGGTGCGCTCGTCCAGGACCCGCTTGAACATCGGGAGGACGAACTTCCAGAACACGAACAGGACGACAGCGAACGGGATCAGCGACCAGACGATGTCGTACAGCGCCGGCGAGAGGACGTTGGGCGTCTCCTCCAGCGGGAGCCCCTCGGTCTCGCTCTGGGCGAGAATGTGGATCGGATTCATGTCGTTGACCTTCGCCAGCCGGCGATCAGAAAATGAAGCCGGTGACGATACCGATGAGCGCCAGGGCCTCGGTGAAGGCGATGCCCAGGAACATCGTGGTGCGCAGCTGGCCGGCCATCTCGGGCTGGCGGGCCATGCCCTCGATCGCCTTGCCGACGACGATGCCGATGCCGATGCCGGGGCCGATCGCGGCGAGGCCGTAGCCGATGGCGCCGTAACCGCGGGCGGTCGTCTC
Organism: Dietzia sp. KRD202; assembly: GCF_017168155.1. Classification (NCBI taxonomy): domain Bacteria; kingdom Bacillati; phylum Actinomycetota; class Actinomycetes; order Mycobacteriales; family Dietziaceae; genus Dietzia; species Dietzia sp. KRD202. The sequence continues at coordinate 265,796 of NZ_JABFAN010000005.1, forward strand.
GGTTGCCTGGGCGAGAGTGACGATATCCATGTGGGTTTCCGTTCCCTTTCAGATGGCCGGTGCGGGATGTCCGCACTCGGTCGTCGGTGTGGTCTGGGTGTCCCGGCGCTCGCGGCGCCGGAAGTCTTTTAGTGACTGTCGGCGTGCAACGACAGGTCGATGTACACCGCGGTGAGCAGCGCGAAGATGTACGCCTGCAGGAAGATCACCAGCAGCTCGAAGAACGTGAACGCCACCGACACGATGATGGTCACGAGGCTGACCGCGGTCCACCCGTTGAACTGCCAGAAGAAGAAGTTCGTGGCGGAGAACAGCAGCACGATCATGATGTGCCCGGCCAGCATGTTGGCCATCAGACGGATGGTCAGCGTGGCCGGCCGCAGGATGAAGGTCGACACGAACTCGATCGGCACGACCAGCAGGTGCAGCGCCGGGGGAAGGTTCGGCACGACGACCGACTTGCCCACGAAGGAGAAGAAGCCGTACTTCTTGGCTCCCGCATAGATGAAGACCACATACGCGACCGCGGCCATGACCAGCGGCATGCCGATCCGCGCGTTGGGCGAGATGTTGAAGCCCGGGATCACGGCAGGCAGGTTCATGAACAGCGTGAGGAAGAAGATCGTCGCGATGACCGGGAGGAACCGGTCACCGTCCTTCTTCCCGATGATCTCGTCCGAGATGTTGTTCTTGACGAAGTCCAGCGCGATCTCGCCGACGTTCTGCAGTCCGCGCGGCACGACGGCCGACCGGCGCATCGCCAGGTAGAACAGCACCGCGACGACGGCCGCCGCGATCAGCCGGATGATCATCAGCCGGTCCAGAGCGAACGGAGTCCCCTCGAAGAGCACGGCCGGCGGGAAGAAGTCATTTAGTGACGGCGGATGGAACTCGCCCTTGAATGCCAGCAGTGACGTGCTCAGCGCTCTCTCCCCTGTTCGGGCCGCCTGCAGAGACGGTGGTCATGTCCAGTGTTTCGTTCCGACCTGCGGAACCCGGGAGGGCCCGGGGATTCTCGCGGCGTGTACCGCCGCACCCTTTTCCGGTTTCCCTCCGCAGAGCATCGTAGCAAAGGCCATCCCCTGCGGACCCCTGGGGGCACCTCACGCCGTTATCAGCTCCACATCTCCCCGAAACCAGTCCGTGACCGATCGGGAGTGCCGGAAAATCCCAGCTCAGGGCTCCACGTACGGGGCGCGCGTGCGCAGAATGGCCACCGTCTCCGACGCGAGGACCACGACCATGGCCACGACGATGGTCGTGGCGAACGCGGGCTTGGAGTAGAAGTCGAGCGGCTTGAGAGCCGCGACGACCCCGATCGCCACGATGAGCTTGAGGAGCCACGTTCCCAACAGGACGGCTCCGGTCACCTGGGGTGAGGTTCGGGCCGTGGCGATCACCACCACCGCGGTGAGGAGGACGAACACGCCACCGATCGCGGCCCCGAGCAGGGCGCCCCACAGGCCGGAGCGACCATCCACCGCCCACCACAGCCCTGCGCTGATCACCATGAGCACGGCGAGCGCGGCGGCGCCGAGGGTCACCGCCCTGCGTAGTCCGATGGTGTGGGCGCTCTCGACCTGGTGTCCGGGGGCGTCGTGTCCGGGGGTGTCGTCCATACCCCGCAGCCTAGTCGCCCGGGGATCGGGGCCCGTCGGCCGTCCGGTGCTTCCCGCGCGAACTGCGGAGGCGAGGGACGAGGGTCGCCGCCAGGACGGAGAGGAGACCGGCCGCGATCGCGGGGACGATCACCTCGGTGGGCAGCATCGTCGCCCCGACGGCCCCGAACGCGATGAGGGAGACCCACGCGTAGATGACCAGCGCGACCCTCCGGTGGGAGTGCCCCAGCGCGAGCAGCCGGTGGTGCAGGTGCATCTTGTCGGGTGCGAAGGGGCTACGGCCGGCCCCGACCCGCCGCACCACCGCCATGACGAGGTCGAGCATCGGCACGAACATCGCGGCCGCGACCACGATCACCGGCGAGAGCAGGACGATCATGTCCTGGGGCCCGTACAGGCTCTGCGAGATCTTCCCGGAGGCGCTCGTCGAGGCCGCGGCGAGGACCAGTCCGATCAGCATGGACCCGGAGTCGCCCATGAAGATCCGGGCGGGTTGGAAATTGTGGGGCAGGAACCCGATGAGCGCCCCGGCCAGGACCGCGGTGACCAGTGCCGGCGGGTAGGCCCCGACGGTCCCGCCCTGGTCCAGCATGATGCCCACGGAGAACACGCAGATCGCCGTGGCCGCGATGGCCCCGAGTCCGGCGGCGAGCCCGTCGAGTCCGTCCACGAAGTTCATCGCGTTGACGATCGTCAGTGTGAACACGACCGTGAGCAGTCCGGCCTGGAGCTGGTCGAGGACGAGGATGTTGCCGTCCCCGAAGGGGATGTACAGCAGCGTCCACGACACGCCCATCGCGACCAGGACCCCGGCCGCGGCGGCCTGGCCCGCGAGTTTGGTGACGGCCCCGAGCCCGAGGATGTCGTCCACGATCCCCACCAGCACGATCACCCCGCCGGCGACGATGGTGGCCTCCACGTCGGGGGCGAAGGGCGGGAAGGCCCGGTTCAGGGCCGGCAGCTGCGCGGCGAGGTAGACGGCGATGAGCATCCCGGTGAAGATGCCCACCCCGCCGAGCCGGGGGGTGGGGACCTGGTGCACGTCCCGCTCCCGCGGGTAGGCGAGCCCGCCGATCGCGGGTGCCACTCCCCTGACCAGACCGGTGACGACGAAGGTGACCAGTCCGGCGGTGACCGCGATGAGCAGCAGCTCCCGGAACGGGACCCCGGCACCCATGGTTCAGCCGCGCAGGACCGCGGGGTCGACGCCGAGGACCTCTCCCACGCGCTCGGCGGTCACCGCACCCTCGCGGACGATGCGCGGACCGGGCCCGGTGAGGTCGACGATCGTCGAGGGCTGGCCGATCGCACATGGGCCGCCGTCGAGGTACACGGCCACCGAGTCGCCGAGCTGCTCCCGGGCCTGGGCCACGGTGGTGGCCGGCGGTTGACCGGAGACGTTGGCACTGGACACCGCGAGCGGGCCGACCTCGCGCAGGAGTTCGATGGCGACGGGGTGCAGCGGCATCCGGAGCATGACCGTGCCGCGGGTCTGGCCGAGGTCCCAGCCCAGGGACGGTGCCTGGTGCACGATGAGACTCAAGCCCCCCGGCCAGAAGGCGCGGATGAGGTCGCGGGCGGCGGCCGGGGTGCTCACGACGAGGCCGTCGATGGTCTCCCACGAGCCGACCAGGACCGGCACCGGCATGTCCGGGCCACGGCGCTTGGCCGACAGCAGCGAGACCACCGCGTCCGGGTCGAAGGCATCGGCGGCGATGCCGTAGAGCGTGTCGGTGGGGGTCACGACCAGCCGGCCCGAGCGCAGGGCGCCGGCAGCGGAACTGAGACCGACCTCGCGGCCGGTGTCCTCGGTGCAGTCGTAGGTGATGGTCACCGGGTGGTCCCCTTCCGGACTGTCGTGTCGACCTTGTCGTCGTCGCGGTCGTCGTCGTCGTGCGTGTCGTCGTGGCCCGCGTCGAGTCGCGTCGCGGTGACGAATCGCGGTCGGCCGGCGAGGTCGGTGTGCTGCTCCACGGTACCGAAGCCCCCCTGCGCGGCCACGACCGCGGCGACCGCGGCGCCGGTGGTGTCGTCGTGCTCGACGGCGAGGTGCCCTCCCGGGACGAGGAGGGCGGCGGCCACGCCGACGAGGGGGGTGACGACGACGAGGCCGTCCCGTCCCCCGAACAGCGCCGTCGCCGGCTCGTGCGCGAGGACGTCGGCGGGGAGATCATCGGTGACCGGGATGTACGGGGGGTTGGACACCACGGCGGCGGCGCTGCCCCGCAGGTGCGAGAGGACGTCCGCGTCGGTGGCGTCGGCGTGGTGGACCTCGATCGGGGTGTCCCCGGCGGCGGCGCGCTCGGCGGCGTTGCGGCGCAGCCACTCCAGCGCGGCCTCGTACAGTTCGACGGCGTGGACGCGGGCGTCGGGCCGGGCGTGGGCGATCTCCAACGCGAGGGTGCCGCTGCCGGCGCAGAGGTCCACCACGACCGGGCCGGGGCCGGGGCCCGGTGCGGGCAGGGCCGCGAGCGTCGACTCGACCAGCAACTCGGTCTCCGGTCGCGGGATGAACACCCCCGGCCCGACGGCCAACTCGAGCCGTCCGGAGACCGCGCGGCCGAGCAGGTACTGCAGGGGGGTCCGGTCGCGGGCGCGGGCGGCGACGATCCGCTCGAGCTCGCTCACCGCGGCGGCGTCGAGGTCGTCGGCGAGCATGAGCCGGGTGCGGTCGACGCCGAGCACGTGCGCACAGATGAGCTGGGCCTCGACGTGCGCGGAGTCGACGCCCGCCGCGCCGAGCGCCTGCGCGGCCGAACGCACGACCCCGGTCACCCCGGCCGAGCGCGGGTTCACGGCCTAGGCCTCTTCCATTCGTCGCCGCCGCTCCTCGGTGGCGAGGGCGTCGAGCACCGCGTCGAGGTCACCGTCCAGCACGGCGTCGAGATTGTGCGCCTTGAACCCCACCCGGTGGTCGGCGATGCGGTTCTCCGGGAAGTTGTAGGTGCGGATGCGCTCCGACCGGTCGACGGTGCGGACCTGGGTGGCCCGGCCCTCAGACGCCTCGGCGTTGGCGGCCTCCTCGGCGGCGGCCTGGAGTCGCGCCGCGAGCACCTGTAGCGCGCGTTGCTTGTTCTGCAGCTGACTGCGTTCGTTCTGACACGTGACGACCGTGCCGGTGGGCAGGTGGGTGATCCGCACCGCGGAGTCGGTGGTGTTGACGCCCTGCCCGCCCTTGCCGGATGAGCGGTAGACGTCGATGCGCAGGTCGGACTCGTCGATCTCGACCGGACCCACGTCCTCGGGCTCCGGGTAGACGAACACGCCCGCGGCCGAGGTGTGGACCCGGCCCTGGGACTCGGTGACCGGCACCCGCTGGACCCGGTGCACCCCGCCCTCGAACTTGAGGCGGGACCACACCCCGTCGCGAGACGGCTGGCGAGCCCGGATGGAGAAGGTCGCGTCCTTGTACCCGCCGAGGTCGGACTCCGTGAGGCCGAGGACCTCGATCACCCATCCGTGTTTCTCGGCGTACCGCGTGTACATGCGGGCGAGGTCGGCGGCGAACAGTGCGGACTCCTCGCCGCCCTCCCCCGACTTGATCTCCATGACCACGTCGTCCGCATCGTGTGGGTCGCGGGGCGCCAGCAGGTCGGCCAAGCGGGTCTCGAGCTCGGCCGCCTCAGCCTCCAGCTCCTCGGCCTCCCCGGCGAACGAGGAATCGTCGCCGGCGAGCTCCCGCGCCGCGGCGGCGTCCTCGCGCGTGGACACCAGCGCACGGTGACACTGCACGATCGGGGTGAGCTCGGCGAAGCGCTTGCCCACCCGGCGCGCGGCGGAGGCGTCCTCGTGCAGAGCGGGGTCGGACAACTGCGCCTCGAGGCCCCCGTACTCGGCCAGGACGTCGTCGATCGAGGACGGCGACCGTCCCTCGTTCCCGCTCACTCCTCGTCCTGCGGCAGGGTGGGCGTCGTCTTGGCCACCTGCAGCAGGAATTCGTAGTTGTTGTTGGTCTTGCGCAACTGCGACATGAGCAGGTCGATGGCCTGGTGGGAGTCCAGCCCCGAGAGCACGCGGCGCAACTTGTGCATGATCCCGGCTTCCTCGGGGGTCATGAGCAGCTCTTCCTTGCGTGTACCCGAGGGCCCCACGTCGACCGCGGGGAACACCCGCCGCTCGGCGATGCGCCGGTCCAGTTTGAGCTCGGCGTTGCCGGTGCCCTTGAACTCCTCGAAGATCACCGTGTCGCCGGCCGAGCCGGTCTCCACCATCGCGGTGGAGATGATCGTCAGCGATCCACCGTTCTCGATGTTGCGCGCCGCGCCGAGGAACCGCTTGGGCGGGTACAGGGCCGTGGAGTCGACGCCGCCGGACAGGATGCGACCCGAGGCGGGCGAGGAGTTGTTGTAGGCGCGGCCGAGTCGCGTGATGGAGTCGAGGAGGACGACGACGTCCTGCCCCATCTCCACCAGACGCTTGGCCCGCTCGATCGCGAGCTCCGCGACCTGGGTGTGGTCCGACGGCGGACGGTCGAAGGTCGAGGCGATGACCTCGCCCTTCACCGAACGCTGCATGTCGGTGACCTCCTCCGGCCGCTCGTCGACGAGGACGACCATGAGGTGGCACTCCGGGTTGTTGACCGCGATCGAGTTGGCGATGTTCTGCAGGATCGTGGTCTTACCGGCCTTGGGCGGGGAGACGATCAGCGCGCGCTGCCCCTTGCCGATCGGCATGATCAGGTCGATCACGCGGGTCGAGATGATGTTCTTCTCGGTCTCGAGGCGCAGCCGCTGGTTGGGGTACAGCGGGGTGAGCTTCGCGAAGTCCGGGCGGTTGCGAACCTGGTCCACCGGGCCACCGTTGACGGTGTCGATGCGAACCAGCGGGTTGAACTTCTGACGGTTCTTGCCGCCACCCTGGCCCCCGCCGCCGCCCTGGCCGCCGCCCTGGCCGTCGTTCTGGCCGTCGCGGGGCATCTTCACCGCGCCGGTGATCGCGTCACCGCGACGCAGGCCGTGACGACGGATCATGTTCATGGAGACGTAGACGTCGTTGGGTCCCGCGAGGTAGCCGGACGTGCGGACGAACGCGTAGTTGTCCAGCACGTCGAGGATGCCCGCGACCGGCTGCAGGACGTCGTCGTCCCGCACCTCCGTCTCACCCTCGGCCGGGCGCCCCCCGCCGCGATTGCGCTCGCGACGGCGGCGGCTGCGACGGCCGCGGCCCCCTCCGTCGTCATCACGGTTCTGACCGTCACCACGGGGGCCGTTGTCGCCGCCGCCCTGGTCGGACTGGTCGTTGCGGCCGCTCTGCTGATCGCGGTTGCCGCCCTGGTTGCCCTGGTCGTTGCGCGCGCCCTGCTGATCGCGGTTGCCGCCCTGGTTGCCCTGGTCGTTGCGCCCGCCCTGCTGATCGCGGTTGCGGCCGCCCTGCTGATCCCGGTTCTGCTGGTTACGCCCCTGTCGCTGCCCGCCACCGCGGTTGCCGTCCTCGCGACGGGACCGGTCCCCCTGGCGACCGGAGTCGGAGTCATCCGACCCGCCCCGGGGGTTCTCCGCACCGCCCCCGGCCCTGTCGCCACGATCCCGTCGGCCGGACTCGGCCTGCGGGGCGGGCGCCCCGCTCCGTGCAGACGCCTCGTCTCGTGCAGACGCCTCATCGCGGTCCGGCGCCTTCTCCGGAGCCGACTCGGCCTTCGCCGCGGGCTCGCCGGCCACCGGGGGTTCGGTTCTGTCTCTTATACCCATCTCCGAGCCCACGAGACGCGTAGTAATATCGTATGCCGCCCTCGGGCCTGCCACCCCGGGCGCCCTCGATCATCGCGACGAGGTCGCCCTTGCGCTTACCCGACAGGCCTTTGAGGCCCATCTGCTGGGCCAGCGACTTGAGATCGTTCAGGCGCATCGCCGACAGCGAGGCACCCTGTGCTGGCGTGGAAGTGGTGTCCGTCGAGGTCACGGGGATCCTTTCTGGGCCCGGGGCCGGGGCGGCGTACGCCGCCTCGCATCGAGCAGGTGTCCGGGAAGCGGACTCGGCGTCCCGGGGTGGCCGCTGGGGCCTTCCGTGGCGGCAACGTGGCCGGACACGGATCTTTCGTCTGAGGGGGATCCTCGTGAGGGGAGAACCGCTCGATAGTGGGGATCCCTGTACGCCACTCGCCGATCGGCCTGTCCCACCGAGTCCGATCCACACCACACCGACCTGGTGCGGAGGGTGCTGCGAGGATTGACTCGGAATGCTGGGACGACCGGGCGCCCGTGGCTGGGTGCAAGCATACTACTCTGTGGCCGATCGCGCGCAGGTCCCCCTTCCGCGAGTCGCGACTGGCGCTCACCGCGTCGGATGCGGGCGGTAACGTACAGCACACGACAAGGGCCACACGACCTCGGAGGTGACCGTGCTCGGAACGATGCTGGACACGCCACTGCTCGTGTCCCGGATCCTCGAGCACGCGGCGGAACGACACGGTGGGTCCACTGTCACCGGATTCGTCGGCGACCTGGAACCCCGTCCGGTGCGATACGACGTGCTGGCCTCCCGCGCGGCCGCCACCGCGCACGCCCTCGCCGGGCTCGGGGTACGACCCGGCGATGTGGTGGGCATCCTGTCCGGCAGCCGCACCGAGGTCGTCGAGGCGATGTTCGCCCTCCCCGCGATGGGCGCGGTCGCCCTCCCGGTGAACGTCCTCCGCTCGCGGGAGTTCATGCTCTCCGTCCTGAGCGACAACCGGGTGTCGGTCGTACTCGTCGACCCGGAGCTGCTCTCCTCGGCACTCCCGGTGGCCGCGCAGCTCGATTCGCTGCGCCACCTCGTCGTCGTCGACGGTCAGGTACCCCCAGACCTCGGCGAGCTCGATGCCGACGTCCACGCCCTCGAGACCCTCCTCGACGGCCAACCCACCACCTACCCGTGGCCCGACCTCGATGAACGCTCCGCCGCGGCGATCGCCTACACCTCCGGCACCACCGGCGCGTCCAAGGGCGTCGCCTACACCCACCGGTCCATCTGGCTGCACTCCATGCAGATGTCCATGGCCGAGAGCGCGGCCCTGCGCAGCGGCGACACCGTCCTGACCACCGTGCCGATGTACCACGTCATGTCCTGGGGGCTGCCGTACGCCGCGTTCATGACCGGCGCCGGCCTCATCACCGCGCGACCACGGCCCGGCCGGGTGCTCACCACCGGCCACGACATGGCCGACCTGCTGCGCACATACAGGCCGAACAAGATGGCCACCACACCGGCCACCCTCCAACGGCTACTCCGGCGGCTGGAGAACAATCCGCAGTCGATCGCACATCTCAGCGAGGTCCTCGTCGGCGGATCGCCCGTCCCCGAGGCCCTGTTCGACGCGTTCGTCGAGCGCCACGGGGTCACGATCATGCAGGCCTACGGACTCACCGAGTCCAGCCCCATCGCGTCGTTCGCGCGCCCGGACCCCCACTCCTCCGCGACCCGGCGACGCGCACAAATGCTCGGTCAGGGACGTTTTCCCGCCGGCGTGAAGGCACGCATCGTCGACGGCGGTCGGGTCCAGCACAACGACGGGTGGTCGGTCGGCGAACTCCAGATCCGCGGCCCGTGGGTGACAGCCCGCTACCTCGGCGACGAGGCCTCCGATCGCTTCGTCGACGGGTGGCTACGCACCGGGGACGTGGCCAGCATCTCCCCCAAGGGCTACCTCGACGTGGTGGACCGGGTCGACGACATCATCGCCTCCGGCGGTGAACTGATCTCGACGGTCGAACTCGAACACGCGATCCTGCTCGACGACCGGGTCGCGGAGGTGGCCGTGGTCGGTGTCCCGGACGAACGCTGGGGCAACCGGCCGCTCGTCCTGGTCCAGCTCAAGACCGGGGCGACCGCGTCCGCCCGCGCCCTCTGGGAGGGTCTCGAGGGCGTCGTGGAGAACTGGAAGCGCCCGGATCACTGGGCGTTCGTCGACCACATCCCGCAGACCACGGTCGGAAAGTTCGACAAGATCAGGATCCGGGCGCGCCACGCCGCGGGCGACTACGAGATCACGACGATCGCCCCGGAGGCGTCCGACTGAATCCCTCCGACGGGGTCTCGAAGGGACGCTCTACCGATCGGACGGGGCGTCGCCCGACCGGGTGTCAGTCTCCGGCCACGACCCGGGCACCGTCCGCGATCTGCAGGTCCAGCACCGTCCATCCCTGCGCCTCGGCATCGGCGCGCAGGTCGGTCGGCAACCCGTCGGTGCCCAACACCAGCACGGTCGGGCCGGCGCCGGAGACCGTCGCCGCGAGACCCCGCTCACGCAGTCTGGTGACCCACTCGGTGGTGCCGACCAGGGCCGGGGCCCGGTAGGACTGGTGGAGCCGATCCTCGGTCGCGGCCAGCAGGAACTCCGGATGGGCCGCGAGCGCGACCGACATCAGCGCGGCGCGGCTCGCGTTGAAGGCCGCGTCCTCGTGCGGGACGGTGGCCGGGAGCAGGCCGCGGGTCTGCGCGGTCGACGACGTCTCGGACGGCACCAGAACGGTGGCGACGATCGAGGGATCCACCTCCATGCGGACCGCACGGTAGTGCACGCCGGTCGCCGAGCGCTCCGTCCACGACACCACGACCCCGCCGAGGACACTGGCCGCCGCGTTGTCCGGGTGGCCCTCGAACTCGCTCGAGAGCTGGACCAGGTGGTCGTTCGTCAGCACCCCGCCCATCAGACCGTTCGCCGCGACCAGTCCGCCGACCGCGGCGGACGCCGACGACCCGAGACCGCGGGAGTGCGGGATCGCGTTCCGGCAGGAGATCCGTACGCCCGGCACACCCACACCACCGGCACGCAGCCCGGCCTCGACGGCCTTGGCCACCAGGTGCGAGGCGTCCTCGGGAACCTGACCGGCGCCCTCCCCCGACACCTCCAGCTCGAGGCCGGAGTCGATCGTGGTCACCGTGATCGTGTCGTACAGCCCCAGGGCCACCCCGAGCGCGTCGAAACCCGGCCCGAGGTTCGCGCTGGACGCCGGTACCTCGATCGTGACCGTGCGCCCGACCGGCAGGATGTGCCCACCCGAGCTGCCGAAGACCTCCGGGCCGGGACCGCTCACCTCGCTCACTGCAGGCCGAGGGCGCCGGCGACGGCCGACGGATCCACCGGGATGGCCTCGACCTCGGGCATCCCCAGCAGGGCGGTGTCGGGGTCCTTGAGTCCGTTGCCGGTCACGGTGCACACGATGGTCTGTCCCGCCTCCAGCTCACCGCCCGCGTGCGCGTCGAGCAACCCCGCCACCGAGGCCGCGGAGGCGGGCTCGACATAGACGGCATCCTTGCCGGCGACCATGCGGTACGCCTCGAGGATCTGCTCGTCGGTGCGCTTGCGGAACGTCCCCCCGGACTCGTCGCGGGCGGCCACCGCGCCGTCCCACGACGCCGGGGAGCCGATCCGGATGGCGGTGGCGATGGTCTCGGGGTTCTTGACCGGGGCGCCGTCGACCAGCGGTGCGGCGCCGGCGGCCTGCACACCCATCATCCGCGGGCGGGACGAGATGATCCCGTCGGCGTGGTACTCGGTGTAACCCTTCCAGTACGCGGTGATGTTGCCCGCGTTGCCGACGGGCAGGAAGTGCAGGTCGGGGGCGCGCCCGAGAACATCGACGATCTCGAACGCCGCCGTCTTCTGTCCCTCGATCCGGACCGGGTTGACCGAGTTGACCAACCCGATCTCAGCGTAGGTGGCGGTGGTCTTGCGGGCCAACTCCAGGCAGTCGTCGAAGTTGCCGTCGACCTGGATGATGGTGGCCCCGTGCATCACGGCCTGGGCGAGCTTGCCGGCGGCGATCTTGCCCTGCGGGATGAGCACGGCGCACTCCATCCCGGCACGGGTGGCATAGGCGGCCGCCGATGCGGACGTGTTGCCAGTCGACGCGCAGAGGACGGCCTTCTGGCCGCGAGCCTTGGCATCCGTCACCGCCATCGTCATGCCCCGGTCCTTGAAGGATCCGGTCGGGTTGAGGCCCTCGACCTTGAGGTACACCTCGCAACCCGTCACGGCGGACAGGTGGGTCGCGCGAATGAGCGGGGTCCCGCCCTCGTAGAGCGTCACCGGCTCCCAGTCGTCCCCGATCGGGAGTCGGTCGCGGTAGGCCTCGATGAGGCCGGGCCACCGGCTGTGCACGGGCTGGTGGGTGTTGCTCATTCGGTGTCCACTCCCTCGAGACGGATGACGCTGGTGATGGCCGTGACGGCGTCCTGATCCGACAGTGCTGCCACGGTGTCGGAGAGCGCGCGCTCCGACGCCCGGTGGGTCAGGACGGTGAGCTCCGCGGAGGGCTCGACATCGTCGAGCTCGGTCTCCGGCAGTTCGACCTCGGTCTGTCGCACCTGTGCGATGGAGACGCCGTGCCGCGAGAACTCGGCGGCGACGAGGGCGAGCACGCCCGGCTTGTCGGCGACCCGCATGCGCACGTGATAGCGCGTCGAGATCTCGTCCATGGAGGCGACCGGAAGAGCGGCGTACGTCGACTCCCCCGGGGCGCGACCCGCACCGACCTTGTTGCGGGCGGCGGCGACCATGTCGCCCAGGACCGCGGAGGCGGTCGGGGAACCTCCCGCACCCTGACCGTAGAACATGAGTCGACCGGCGGCCTCCGCCTCGACGACGACGGCGTTGAACGCCCCGTTCACCGTGGCGAGCGGGTGGGTGTTGGGCAGCAGCGCCGGGTACACGCGCGCCGACACGGCCTCGGACCCGTCCGACTGGGTGAGCTTCTCGCAGATGGCGAGCAGCTTGATGGTGCAGTCCATGTCGCGGGCCGACTCGAAGTCGTCCGGCGAGATCCGCGAGATGCCCTCGCGGTAGACATCCCCGGCGGTGACGCGGCTGTGGAACGCGATCGACGCGAGGATGGCGGCCTTGGCGGCCGCGTCATACCCCTCGACATCGGCCGTGGGGTCGGCCTCGGCGTACCCGAGACGGGAGGCCTCCGCGAGGGTCTCCGAGTAGTCGGCCCCGGTCGAACCCATCTCCGACAGGATGTAGTTGGTGGTGCCGTTGACGATCCCCAGCACGCGCTCCACCTGGTCGCCGGCCATCGATCGGCGCAGCGGGCCGATCACCGGGATAGCACCGGCCACGGCCGCCTCGAAGTACAGATCGGTGTGCGTGGAGTCGGCCACCGCCGCCAGTTCGTCCGTGTACTCCGCGAGCAGCGCCTTGTTGGCCGTCACCACGGCCTTGCCGTGACGCAGCGCCTCGAGGAGGAGCGGACGCGGCACGTCGATGCCGCCCATGAGCTCGACGACGACGTCGACGTCGTCGCGCGCGACCAACGACGACGGGTCCGCGGTGAGCAGGTCCGGATCGAGCCCGCGATCCTTGGTGAGATCGCGCACCGCCACGCCGCGGAGGGCCAGGGGCGCGCCGATGCGGGCCGCCAGTGCGTCGGCGTTCTCGGTCATGTAGCGGATGACCTCGGATCCGACGGTGCCCATCCCGAGCACCGCCACCCCCACGGGTCGCACGCCTGACGCGCTTGCGTCGCTCACTGTCCCACCTCCAGGCTCGTCAGATCGTCCAGGGTCTCACGGCGCAGCACCAATCGTGCCCGCCCGTCGCGCACCGCCACCACGGCGGGTCGCCCGATCATGTTGTATCGGCTCGACATGGAGTAGCAGTATGCGCCCGTGGCCGCGACGGCCACCAGGTCACCGCCAGCCACGTCCTCCGGCATCCACAGGTCGCGCACCACCACGTCGCCGCTTTCGCAGTGTTTGCCGACCAGCCTGGACACCACTGGCTCGGCGTCTGACGAGCGTCCCACCAGCCGGGCGTCGTAGACGGCGTCGTACAGGGCCGTGCGGATGTTGTCACTCATCCCGCCGTCGACACTGATGTAGCGCCGGTTCTCCCCGCCCGCGAGCTCGACGTCCTTGACCACGCCCACCTCGTACAGCGTGACCGTGCCCGGGCCGGCGATGGCACGACCGGGCTCGACGACCAGCGTCGGCGGGACGAGCCCGGCATCCCGGGCGAAACCCTCGACGATCTCCCGCAGGGACGCCGCCAACTGGGCCACCGGCGGCGGATCATCCGACGAGACGTAGCTGATGCCGAGACCGCCGCCGAGATCGAGGTGGTCGAGCTGAGCTGTCCGCTCGGCGCCGAACTCGTCGACGATCTCGCGCAGCAGTCCGATCACCCGTCGCGCCGCGAGTTCGAACCCGTCGATGTCGAAGATCTGGGACCCGATGTGACTGTGCAGCCCGGTCAGCCGGATGTTCGGCGCGTCGAACACCGCGCGGACGGCCTGCATCGCCGCACCGCCCGCGAGCGAGAAGCCGAACTTCTGGTCCTCGTGAGCGGTCGCGATGAACTCGTGGGTGTGGGCCTCGACGCCGACCGTGACCCGGATGAACACGTCCTGGACGACGCCCTCCTCACCGGCGATCCGGTCGAGGATCTCGATCTCCGACATCGCGTCGATCACGACGTGGGCGACGCCACTGCGGACGGCCAGGCGCAGCTCGTCCGCTGACTTGTTGTTTCCGTGGACGGTGATCCGTTCGGGCGGGAACCCGGCCCTCAGCGCGATCGCGAGCTCGCCGCCCGAGGCGACGTCCAGCCCCAGCCCCTCCTCGGCGACCCAGCGAGCAGTCTCCGTGGTCAGGAACGCCTTGGATGCGTAGTGCACGCGGTCCGCCCCGCCGAACGCTTCCGCCATCTCGCGGCACCGGGAGCGGAAATCGTCCTCGTCGATCACGAACAGTGGCGTACCGAACTCCGCGGCGAGCTCGCTCGCGGTGACACCCGCGAACTCCACCACTCCGTCGTCGCGCCGGTCGGCACCGCGTGGCCACACGGAGGGCGCCAGTGCCATGACGTCGTTCGCGTCGGCGGGCCGCTCACCGATCCCCGGCGCGTGCGGGACCTCGTGCCGGGCCCCGGCGGGGTGGGCGCTCACATCTTCTCCGGTGCGCTGACGCCGATCAGGCGGAGGCCGTTCGCGAGGGTCTGCCGGGTGGCCGTACTCAACGCGAACCGGGCGGCGTGCAGCGGGCCCGGCTCCTCGTCACCCATCGGCAACACACGACAGGTGTCGTAGAAGCGGTGATACGCGGCGGCCAACTCCTCGAGGTAGCGCGCGATGCGGTGGGGCTCGCGCAGGTCCGCGGCGCTGGCGACGACCCGGGGGAATTCACCGATGGTGCGGATGAGCGCACCCTCCCGGTCCTCGGTGAGCAGCGCCAGGTCCGCGCCCTCGGGGGTGACCCCCAGATCGGCGGCGTTGCGCGCCAGGGAGCAGAGACGGGCGTGCGCGTACTGCACGTAGAAGACGGGGTTGTCGTTCGTCGCCGACGTCCACAGCGCCAGGTCGATGTCCATCGTCTGGTCGACCGAGGACCGGATCAGCGCGTACCGCGCGGCATCGACGCCGATGGCGTCGACGAGGTCGTCGAGCGTGATGACGGTTCCCGCCCGCTTGCTCATCTTGATCGGGGCGCCGTCCCTGACGAGGTTGACCATCTGACCGATGAGCACCTCGATCGTCGCCGGGTCATCGCCCAGGGCCGCTGCGGCGGCCTTGAGCCGGGCGATGTACCCGTGGTGGTCGGCTCCCAGCATGTAGATGCACAGGTCGAAGCCGCGTTCGCGCTTGTCCAGGAAGTAGGCGATGTCGCCGGCGATGTAGGCGGCGTCGCCGTCGGACTTGAGAACCACGCGGTCCTTGTCGTCACCGAACGCGGTCGACCGGAGCCACCAGGCGCCCTCGGATTCGTAGAGGTTCCCGTTGCCCTTGAGCGTCTCGATCGCGCGGTCCACCGCACCGGAGGTGAACATCGAGTTCTCGTGGGTGTAGACATCGAAGACGGTTCCGAACTCGGCCAGCGAGTTCTTGATGTGGGAGAACATCAGGTCCACGCCGACCGCTCGGAACGTCTCGAGGGCCTCGGACTCCGGCTGCTCCAGCACGTCCGGGTGCTCGGCGACCACATTCGACGCGATGTCCTGGATGTACGCTCCCGCGTAGCCGTCCTCGGGGGTCGCCTCGCCGCGGGCAGCCGCGGCCAGCGAACGGCTGAAGCGGTCGATCTGCGCCCCGTGGTCGTTGAAGTAGTACTCACGCGTGACCGCTGCGCCGGAGGCCTCGAGCACACGGCCGAGGGCGTCACCGACCGCCGCCCAGCGTGTACCGCCCAGGTGGATGGGCCCGGTGGGGTTCGCGGAGACGAACTCCAGGTTCACCCGGCGGCCGGCCATCGCGTCCCCGTTGCCGTACTCCTCGCCCGCGGAGAGCACGGTGGCGACGAGCGAGCCCTGGGCCCCGGAATCGAGACGGATGTTGAGGAACCCCGGTCCGGCGATCTCGGCCGAGGCCACGCCCGGGTCGGCCACCAGCGCGGTCGCGAGATCCTGCGCCAGCTCGCGAGGGGCCGACCCGACCTTCTTGGCCAGTTGGAGAGCGATGTTCGTCGCGTAGTCCCCGTGCTCGGGGTTGCGCGGCCGCTCCACCGTCACCGACTCCGGAACGACCGACGTGTCGGCCCCGCGGTCGGCGAGAACGGAGATGAGGGCTGCGCGAATGACGGCGGCGAGATCGGCGGGAGTCACGTCTTCCTATCCTAGGTGTCGGCACGTCGCGGGGGGAATCGGACGTCTGTCCGGGCGACCCGTCCGAGCCCCGACGGGCCCGATGCGGTCCTGCCCGACCGCCGGTGCTACGATCAGTCTCGCTGTTCGAGCGATCCCCGCCAGTGCGGGGTGTCCGCTGGAGCGGCCTCCGGCCCGTGAGGGTCGGTATCCCGCCCTCGTAGCTCAGGGGATAGAGCGTTGGTTTCCGGTACCAAAGGTCAGGGGTTCGATTCCCTTCGGGGGCACACGCAGGACGAGAAGGGCCCGGGCGATTGCCCGGGCCCTTCTCGTCTCTCCCGCTCCGCGTCAGGTGGGCCGGGTGATGCCGTCCACCTCACCGATGCGGTCGACGATTCGCTCGTAGATGTCGGTGAGTGCGAGTACCTCGTGCTCGGAGAGCACATCGATGAACAGCTCCCGGACCTTCTCGACGTGCTTGGGGGCCACTGACGCGATCGCCTGGGCGCCCGCCTCGGTGAGGGTGACGACGGTCCCGCGACCGTCCTCCGCGCATTCTCCCTTGGCCACCAGGCCGCGCCCCTCCATACGCCGGACCTGGTGAGAGACCCGGCTGCGGTCCCAGCCGAGTGCGGCGCCGAGTTCCCTCGCCCGGAGTCCCCGGTTGTCGGCCTCACTGAGGCTCACCAGAACCGAGTAATCGGATTGAGACATCGAGGCGTCCCGCTGGAGTTGGCGCTCCATGGCGAGTTCGAGCAGTTGGTTCACATCGCGGTACCGGCGCCACATGCGCTGCTCGTCATCGCTCAACCAGCGTGTCTCCGTCATGGGGCTATTACAGCACGACGACCCACTCGGCATTCCTCCACCACCGCTCCGGGGCGCCCGCCGCCGTCAACGGCGTTCACTCGCGATCGGCGCCAGACCTCTGCATGACGTGGGTGTGTGCGCCCCCGATGCCCGCGAACCGGGCGCGGTCGCACGTGAGCACGATGACCTGTGACGTCGCCGCAGCCGCGGCGATGACCGCTCCCATGGTGAGTCGGCGAGAGGGATCCGTATAACCCATGGTGTCGTCGAGGAAAACGGGGACGCCGTCGTCACCGACGAGTCGCGCACAGGCGATCCGGACGATCACCGCCAACTGCTCCCTGGCGCCCCCGGACAGCGATTCGTAGTCGACGGTCACATCCCCGACCCGCCTGGACAGGATGGTCAGATCCTCGCCGAGCCTGACGTCGAAGTCACGCCCGTACACGAGGGAACCGAGTTCGACGACCGCCCTGTGGAACGGGGCCTGGTACGCGAGCAGAGCCTCCGATCGACGCGCCGCGAGTGTGCGGTGGAGCAAGTCCGCCGCACGGGCTCGGCGCCACAGCGCTGCGTTCTCCCTCTCCGCCGCCTCGAGTTCGCGCTCGGCGGAAGCGACCCCCTCGAACCGGCCCTGGTCGCCGATCGCGTTGACCCGGCCCATCGACGTGGCGACGGCAGCAGCCGATTCGCGTTCCTCGGCGGCCAGTGAGGACAGTGAGGCCCGGGCGTTGTCCAGCAGACCGGGCGGCGCGTCGGCGAGCGCCTCGTCCAATTCCGCCTTCGCCTCCCGTGCCTTCCCACGGGCGGTCTCTGCCCGGAGGCGCGCCTCCCCCGCCCTCTCCTCGAGGCTGAGGTCCGGGGCGGCGTCACGCGCGGCCGACAGCGCCTCCCCGCACTCACCGTGCCGGCCGGCTGCCTCGTCTGCCAGTGCGATACGGGTCGCGTACTCGGTGCGGAGTGTTTCGGCCTCGGCGGATGCGGCACGATCCTCCGCCCTGCAGCGGACGACCGATTCCTCCGCGGCGGCGTACTCGGTCTCCGGATCGTCCTCCCCCTCCGCGACGGCTCCTCCTGCCCTCTCGTCCGCGACCTGGCCGGACGGCACGGTCCCGGCCGGGACCCGTGAGCGCAGGTCGTCCCGTCTCGCGGTGAGATCATCCGCCGTCTCGCCGCCGAGGAGGTCCGATCGCCGTCGACGCAGTGCCTCGATCTCGGCACGCAGCGCGCCCGCCCGCCGGGAGCGTTCCTCCGCCTCCGTGGGGTTCTCCACACCGAGCTCCGCGAGAAGGTGGTCCAGCCGGAGGCGAGCGGACTGCTCGTCCCGTCGGACGGAGTCCGTGTCACCCGCGGGGACGACAGTCAGCGATACCGTCCCGACCTCGAAGACCGTGTCCTCCACGATCTCGTGCGTCCACCCCGCAGAGGCGTCGAGGCCCTCCCCTCCGACCCGGAACTCGCCCTCCCCGGTGATCTCCACCCGGGGAGCACTGGCTGCGGACCGGATGACGGCCTCCCGCAGCGTCTCGTCCGCGCGGCGGATGGCGTCGACCGAGCCATCGGCGACGTCGACCGCGGCGAGCTCCGCCTCCTTGCGGCGCAGCTCGTCCCCCACCTCTGTCAGGGTCCCGAGGAGTCGTTCCAGGTGCTCGAGGTCCGCCCGCCTGCGGTCGCCCTCCTCGACCGCGCGTGCGGCATCGAGGCGCGTGCGGGCCCGGATCACTCGCTTCTCCGCCGCCTCCAGTTCGGCCCGCGCCCGACGGGCCCGCTGCTGGGCTGGTTCCAGCCTCTCGGCCGCGGTGGCGGCGGCCGCCCGCAGATCGGTCTCCCTCCGCTGTTCGGTCATCGCCCTGTCGATGAGTTCCCGACGCTCTCGTTGCTCGCGCAGCGCGGCGTCATGCGCGGCCACCGCCCGGTCGACCTCGGCATCGGCGGATGCGCTGACCCCTCTGAGGTCCGCGACTGCCCGGCCCGCGGCCTCGAGACGCCCGACTTCCTTCTCGAGCGTGGCGAGCGCATCGAGTCGCGCGCGGTGGACGGCGGACCGGGCTTCGTGGTCCGCGACCGCCGCGTCGAGTTCCGAGTGCCGGGCCCGTGCCTCGGACAGCGCGGCCCGCGCCTCGGTGAGCCGGGACTCCGACCGCGCCAGGTCGCCGGTCGGCTCGCCCCGCCGCGCAGTGAGATAGCGATTGCGTTCCTCGGCGACGCGCTCGACCAGCGAGTCGTCGCCGGTCGGGTCCTCACCGCCCGCCGCGGCGTCCAACGCGCGGCGGAGAGAGTCCATACCCTTGGCCGCGTCGACCTGGCCCAGAGGTTCGTC
Source organism: Dietzia sp. KRD202 (assembly GCF_017168155.1). Lineage (NCBI taxonomy): Bacteria > Bacillati > Actinomycetota > Actinomycetes > Mycobacteriales > Dietziaceae > Dietzia > Dietzia sp. KRD202. The sequence continues at coordinate 285,036 of NZ_JABFAN010000005.1, forward strand.
CTGGGCTATGCGCAGGGCGCGCCACAGTGACCTGTCGACCTGACGGTCCAACAGGTCGCGGACGAAGTCGTGGGCGTCGTCTCCCGCCATCGCCGTGCGTGCCGATCCCGGGAACTCGAGGGAGGTGCGTTTGCCGCGGACGAACTCCTTGCGGTAGCGCATCCGTTCGCCGTCGACGGAGAACTCGGCCTCCACCACCACGGGGACGTCCCTGCCGACAGGGCTGGCGGCCTTGATCTCGGCACGCCCGGACGAGGCCTTGTGCTCGAGCAGCATCTCCAAGGCGTCCATGAGGCTGGTCTTCCCCGACTCGTTGGGGCCCTCGATCACCAGCACCCCACGTGGGGGCAGGTCGACCTCCTCGCGCACCACCCCGCGGAAGTCCTCGATCATCAACCGGTGCAGGATCATCGCGTTCCCCCGTCCACGAGCCGGTACAGCAAGCTCAGGGCGTGCCCGGCGTCCTCGGCGTCCACCCCGCCGTCGGCCGCCATGTCGACGAGGTCCGCGACCGCGCGGCCCGCATACCCGTCCACGAGATCCGTGAAGTCCGAGTCCTCCGCGCGGACCACGAGGTGGGTGCGTGACTGGCGCAGGTACGCGGAGGCGAACACCGCGTCCCAGGTCTCCAGGAGCGCATCGATCCGCGCGCGCAGGGCCACCCCGACGGTGCCGGTCAGCCCGAGTTTCAGCACGGTGCGCGGCTTGTCCTGCACCGCCTCGATCCGCTCGGCGAGGGAGTCGAGGTCCCCGTCCGTATCGATCTCCGCGTCCACCGCCAGGAAGGACCACCGGCCCGTCGCCAGCGGGGTGACCTCGCACGCTCGCCTCTCCCCCGACGGACCTCTCCCACCGAGCTCGACCAGTAGGACGTTGCCGGAGTCCTTCTCCACGTCGTCGAAGTCCGTGGTCTCCGGACTCCCCGAGAACCAGATGCGCCCGCCGGAGCCCACGCGGGTGACCGAGTGCCTGTCCCCGAGCGCCACGTAGTCCAGGCGGCGGGACTCGATCGCCTCCTCCAGCGAAGCCACGGCGATCGCCTCGACCGACGGGGAGTGCCCGCCGTAGATCTCGTCGGTACCCCCGTGCGCCACGAGGACCCGCACGGAGTCAGTGGGTTCGAGAGACGCCAGGAGCGCCGGTAACCGCGAGGGGTCCGGACGCTTGGACGTCCACGGGACGCCGACCACCTCGACGCCGGGAACGACCTCGACCGGGCCCGAACCGTCGAGGACCACGACGGCCCCGCCCTCGAGCGCCGGGGAGAAGTCCCTGCACCGGAACACCGAGGACGCGTCCAGTGGATCGTGATTGCCCGGCAGCACCAGCACCGGCACCGGGAACGCGGACAGGGCCTCGACCGCGCGGAGTACCACCGACCGGGGTACCGCGTTGTCCTCGAACACGTCGCCCGCGACCACCACGAACTGTGCCCCGTGTCGCTCGGCCAACCCACCGAGTGCCTCCACGGCCGCGAGCCTGTCCGCCGTGAAGACGGCCTGGGACTCGTCTCCGAGGAACCGCCGGGTCATACCGAGCTGCCAATCGGCTGAGTGGAGGAATCGGATGGCGTCGCCGTCCCGTGGGTTGGTCATGGCCGCATCGTAGGACGCGGGTCGGACACGCTACGCATCGGCGGCCCGCCTCACCGCGGCCGGTACCGGCCGAACGCGTCGAGGAAGTCCTCGAGGTCCGCCACCACCCGGAGTTGCTCGAGCGCGTCGTTGGTCGCCGCCGCGGCGAGCCTGCGGGTGACGGGCGCGTCCAGCAGGTCCTCGAGACCGGCCGGTCCGGGTGACGGCGACGCCGGCAGGATCGGCTCACCACCCCACAGCGCCTCCTCCACGTCGAAGGACACCTCGTCGTCGTCCCCTCCGCCCCGGAGGACGGCGCCGAGTTGCTCGGGTCGCAGACCCCTGAGCTCGAACAACACCTCCGGCCGGGAGTCCCACCACTCGACCATGATGTAGGCGGCCGCCAGCACGTGTCGGCAGGGGCCGGGTTGCACCGGACAGTGGCAGGTGAACGCGGTTGCCCCGTGCACCGCGGGCAGGAGGAGGAACCCGACGGTGTCGGAGAAGTCCCCGGCCAGGGCGCCGAGCACGCCCCGTTCCTCCCGCCTGAGGGCGGTGCGCAGGGCGTCGGAGTCGGTGTCGTCAAGCGGGGCGAACGTGAACTCCACTGTGAAGGGTTCCGGTCTGCTCCCGTCGACGTCGATCCGGACCGACCGGCCCGAGTGGTGCAGGGAGAGGACCTTGTTCTTGCGGGCGTCCTGTCGGGCCATGTGGGCGTCACCCCGGGAGACCCCGGATTCGATGTCACTCGCCCAGCGTCTGCTCCACATGTGTGCGCCGAACTGCCCGGCCCGGGACCTCGCCCGGATGCCCGCTTCGCCGCTCACGGTTCGTCCCGCCCCACGTCGGTGAACTCGACGAGTGCCGCCAGGTCCGCGTCCGCGAGCTCGGTCAGCGCGCCTGCCAACGGTCCCAGCGTCAACTCAGCGAGGTCCCGCTTGGCTTCGAGGAGTTCGTCGATACGGTCCTCGACCGTGCCCGGTGCGACGAGCGTGCGTACCTGGACCACCCGGGTCTGGCCGATGCGGTGGACCCGGTCGGTGGCCTGGTTCTCCACCGCCGGGTTCCACCAGCGATCCAGGTGTACGACGTGGTTGGCCTCGGTGAGGGTCAGTCCGGTCCCTCCCGCGCGTAGCGACGCGAGCATCACCGGTGGGCCGTGCGATGCCTGGAACTCCTCGACCATCTGAGCCCGTCCGGCCGCGGTGACCCCGCCGTGCAGGAATGGCACGGCGGTGGCGGCCCGACGCTCGAGTAGGGGCAGGATCAGATCGCCGAACGCCCGGTACTGGGTGAACAGCAGCACCTTCTCCCCCGCGTCGAGGATCTCGGTGAGGACCTCGTCGAGTGCGGCGAGTTTGCCCGAACGGTGGCGGCCGCCGCGCAGGAGTGCGGACCCGTCCCCGAGGTAGTGGGCGGGGTGGTTGCACACCTGCTTCAGGGCTGTGAGCCCCGAGAGGATGGCGCCCTTGCGGGCGGCCCCCTCGGACTCCTTGACCTGTTCCATCATGTCCTCGACGACCGCCCGGTACAGGGTCGCCTGCTCACGGGTCAGCGGCGAATCGACCCTGATGTGTTGCTTGTCCGGGAGATCGGCGACCACGCGGGGGTCGGATTTGAGGCGGCGCAGCACGAACGGTGCGGCGAGTGCCCGGAGCCTCGATGCCGCGGCCTCGTCGCGGTGGGACTCGATGGGGATCGCGAACCGGGCACGGAAGGTGCTGGCCGAACCCAACATCCCCGGATTGGCGAAGTCCAGGACGGCGCGGAGCTCGTCCAACCGGTTCTCCACCGGTGTCCCGGTCAGCGCGATCCGGTGCTCCGCCGGGATCGAGACGACGGCGCGCGCGACCGAGGTGGAGGGGTTCTTGATGGTCTGGGCCTCGTCGGCGACCAGCCGCCGCCAGGCCACCCGGGCGAGGAGTTCCGCGTCCCGGGACGCCGTCCCGTAGGAGGTCAGCACGAGGTCGGCGGCTCCGAGTAGTGTGGCCGCGTCGTCACCCCGTTCGCGGGCCGGTCCGTGATGGACGTGGATCCGCAGCTCCGGGGCGAACGTCGCCGACTCCCGGGCCCAGGTGGCCACCAGGGTGAGCGGCGCCACGACGAGAGTGGGGCCGGTCCGGCCCGCCGCGTGCTCGGACGCGGTGAGCGCGAGCACCTGCATGGTCTTTCCGAGCCCCATGTCATCGGCCAGCACGGCGCCGACATCGGCGCTGGACAGCGCGGTCAACCACCGCACCCCCTCCAGTTGGTACGGACGGAGCGTGGCGCGGAACCAGGGTGGGAGGTCGACCGGGATCGACGACGACGAGGGGATCCAGTCGATGGTCGTGGGCGCCTCCACCTCGACGCCCTCGCCTTCCTCGGACATCAGGGCGGCGACCAGTGCGGGTGCCGTGACCCGCCCCCCGCGCCGCGCGGCGAGGAAGCGGGCCGCCCGACGCAGTGCACCGGGGTCCGCCCGGACCCATTGGCCGCGGAGCTTGACCAGATCGGACGCGGCGTCGAGGAGCATCTGGGCCTCGGCGGGGTCGAGGGGGACGTCGTCGACGACCATCTCCCAGTTCACGTCCGCCAGCTGATCGAGCCCGAGCCGGCGACCCGAGTCGACGTTCTCGGTGCCCGGCTCCGTGACCGAGACCCGGACGGCGGTCCGCACCCTGGTCCAGGCTCGCGGCAGGAGGATCTCGACACCTCTCCCCCGTAGTGCCTCCACCCCCTCGTCGACCAACTGCACCACCAGGTCGGTGGGCATCATCAGGTCCGGACTGCCGGCGGTGTGGGTGGCACGCCCCAGCGGTGGCCACGACCGGACCGCCCGGTCGACGACGTCGCGCACCGCGTCACCCACGGCCGACGTATCGGGCAGCTCGGTGAAGGGCCGAAGGGAATCGTTGCCCGTGCGCACCAGCGTCTCCAGCCGCCACAGGATCTCCCCGGGCGCGGCGTGCCCGGCCCCGCCGTCGGAATCGCCCGGGCCCTCGTCGTCACCGCCGGTCGGCTCGACGATCCGGAACACCACCTCGACGTCCCGTGCCGCCGCCGCCCGTCCGAATTCGCCGATCGCTTCCGCCAACGCCTGGCCCCCGGACGTCACGCCCCCGCCCGTGATCAAGGCCGTGCCCAGGTCGCTCCGGCGATCGCCCGCCAGGGGCGCCAGGGCCATCCGCGCGTGCTGGTCCGCCAGGGCGGCGAGTAGTCGGTCGAGGTCCTCGCGGTTCGCCACCAGCCCGTGGCACCGGGACAGGCTCTCCGCTGCCCACGCCGACACCACGGGTGAGGCGGCGAGAGTCCATGACGCGTCCCATGCGCCCTCCGAACGGCCGAGGACGGGGACGACGTGCCCCGCACGCACGAAGGCGGCCACGCCCGACGAGAGCGCCGCGAGGGCCCGCAGCCCGGATCCGACCCAGTGGTCGGTGGCGTCGACCATCCCGCACAGATCCACCGCCGCGCCGACCGAGACCCGGATCCCCGGCACCGTCGCGGTCCGGACCCGGCCCTCGACCGGGGCACGAACCCCGATCCGGTGCGTCAGCGAGTAGCGCTCCAGGAACCGGATCACCTCCGGCGGGGCTCCGGCCCGGCCCACAGCCGTGACCTCGGCGGCGGGGGCGATCGATACCGGCCTACGCAATCCCGTCTCGCACCACAAGCCGACGACCCCGGACTGCCACACGGCGTGTAGTCGGGGTGCGGCGGTCGGGGTCACGTGCACATGTAAGCACGTGGGTCCGACAGCGGGCCGGCGTGCTCCCCTGAGAGGTACGGGCGAGGCCGCTGTCCACAGGCGCCCACCTGTCCACAGTCCCGCCCTGCCGACCCCCTCGGCGGGCGGGAGCCGGCGACATCCGCGTTCAGACTCGATGCGTGAGCCATGATCCCCGTACCCGGAGGCACCTTGCTGGCCGAGTCGTGCCGCCGCCCGCACCCCGGGCGCTCGCCCTGGCCCTCGTCGTGCTCGGCGTGCTCGCCGCCGTGTGGTGGTCCGGCCAACCGCCCCGCTCCGTCCCGGGCAGCCCACCGCGGGACGCGGTGGGGGCACTGCTCGACGCGGTCGAGGTGGTGGAGTCGCGGAACCCCGCTCCCGGGTACGAGCGGGACTGCTCGGGCGCGTCAGGGTGCGTGTTCGGCCCGGCCTGGAGTGACACGACCGGGGCGCCGGGGGCCGGAAACGGGTGCTCCACCCGTCACGATGTCCTGGCCCGCGACCTCGTCGGCGGCACCAGGACACCCGGGGCACGGTGCGAGGTGTCTGGCGGAGTCCTGACCGATCCGTACACCGGCAGGCTCGTCGACGCGGGCACCACGGGGGTGCGCGGCATCCACGTCGACCACGTCTACCCGCTCTCGGCGGCGTGGGACCTGGGGGCGTGGTCGTGGCCGGCCGGGCGCCGTGCCGCGTTCGCCAACGACATCGACCGGAACCTGCTCGCCGTCACAGCGTCGGTCAACACCGGCAAGAGCGACTCGACCCCGGCGGACTGGCTACCCCCGGATCCCGGTCGACACTGCTTCTACGCCTCCCGGTACCTCACCGCGGCCGTCGCCTACGGCCTGCCGGTGACGAGGGCCGACCATGACGCTCTCGCCGGTGCGGTCCGGCGGTGCCCGACCGGCCCGTAGGGCCCGGCGTCAGTGGCGGTCCGGGCCCCCGCCGGAACGCCCGCGGAACCCGCCACCGCGGCGGTCGTCGTCACCGCGGCGGAAGCCCCCACGGTCGTCGCGCTTCTCGTCACGGCCGCCGCGCCGGTCACCACGGTCACCTCGGTCGCCACGGTCATCGCGACGGGGTCCGCCGCCACGCGGCTTGCCGCCCCTGTCGTCCCGGAACGACGACGGACGACCCGACGGAGCGCCGGAGTCGGGGCGGATGTCGATCTCGGAACCCCCGACCCGGATTCCCTTCATCGAGTTGAGCTGGTCCGCGGGGAGATCCGCCGGCAGCTCGACGATCGAGTGGTCGAACCGGATCGAGATGCGTCCGATGTCACCGCCCCGGAGCCCGGCCTCGTTGGCCAGGGCGCCCATGATCGAGCCGGGCTTGACGTTGTTCCGCTTACCCACGGCGATCCGGTACTGCCCCATGTTCTTCCCCGACCGCGACGGACGCGGCCCGTCCGAGAAGTCGCGTGCCGGCCGCTCGCGACGGTCGTCCCGGCGCGGCGGGCGCTCGGGCTCCCGCATGAGGAAGTCGTCCGAGTTCCGCGACTGGGTCGCCAGAGCGGCGGCGATGTCGGACATCGAGACCGAGTGCTCGGAGGCGTACTCCTCCACCAGTCGGCGGAAGAGCGCGATGCTCGGGTCCTCGAGGCTCTCGGTGATCGACTGTGCGAACTTGGCCATCCGCATCTCGTTGACGTCGTCCACGCTCGGGAGCTGGATCTCGGTCAACGGTTGGCGGGTGGCCCGCTCGATCTGGGAGAGGAGCCGGCGCTCGCGCGGGGTGACGAAGAGCAGCGCCTCACCGCTCCTACCGGCGCGACCGGTCCGGCCGATCCGGTGGATGTAGGACTCGGTGTCGTGCGGGATGTCGTAGTTGACGACATGGCTGATCCGGGGGACGTCGAGACCTCGGGCGGCCACGTCGGTGGCGACGAGGATGTCCGTGCGACCGTCCTTCAGCGCCTCGATCGTGCGCTCACGCAGGTTCTGCGGGATGTCGCCGTTGATGGGCGCGGCGGAGAACCCCCGTGCACGGAGTCGCTCTGCCAGCTCCTCGGTGGCGGACTTCGTCCGGACGAACAGGATCATCGCGTCGAAGTCCTCGACCTCGAAGATCCTCGTCAGAGCGTCGAGCTTGTCCCGGTGGTTGACCAGGACGTAGCGCTGCGTGATGTTCGGCGCGGTCGACGTCTTCGACGCCACCTTCACCTCGGTCGGATTGGTGAGGTACTTCTGCGAGATCCGCCGGATGGCGGCGGGCATGGTCGCGGAGAACAGGGCCACCTGGGTCGTCTCCGGGGTGTCCGACAGGATCCGCTCGACGTCCTCCTGGAACCCCATCGCGAGCATCTCGTCGGCCTCGTCCAGGACGAGGTGCCGCAGACCCGACAGGTCCAACGTGCCCTTCTTCAGGTGGTCGATCACACGCCCCGGGGTGCCGACGATGATCTGCGCACCGCGCCGCAGCCCCGAGAGCTGGATGCCGTAGGCCTGCCCGCCGTAGATGGGCAGGACGTTCACCTGCGGCATGTTCGCCGAGTACGTGACACAGGCCTCGGCGACCTGGAGGGCGAGCTCTCGGGTCGGCGCCAGGATGAGGGCCTGGGGGCTCTTCACCGCCGGGTCGATCAGCGACAGGATGGGCAGCGCGAACGCGGCGGTCTTACCGGTGCCGGTCTGTGCCAGGCCGACCACGTCACGCCCCTCGAGGACCAGCGGGATCGTCGCGGCCTGGATGGCGGAGGGGACTTCGTAACCCACGTCCCTGACCGCCTGCGCGACCGCGGGGGCCAGCCCCATGTCGGCGAACGTCACCTCGGGCTCGTCCTCACCGCCGGCTGCAGGGGCGGCGGCGCCGGTGCGCGCGGGCGCGGCCGTGTCCGCAGCGCCGTTGTCCGCGGCGCCATTGTTTGCGGCGCCGTTGTTCGCGGCGCCGTTGTCCGCGGCGGAGGCTGGTTCGGGATTGCTGGCGTCGGTGTCGACCTCGTCGCCGGCGGTGGCGGTACGGTCCTCGTCGTTGTTCTCCATGAGGTTTTACATTCTACGGCGTCCGGGGGCTGTTGAGCGACACGGCTGCCGCAGGTCACTCCCCCGTGGTCACCGGGTTCGTGGCCTCACGGGTCTCCTCGGCGATGATCCACGGGATCGCGGCCCCCAGTAGGAGCACGCCGGACACCGCGAACCCCGCCTTGTAGCCCAGCAGGTCTACCACCAGTCCCACCACGACCGGTCCCAGGATCGCTCCGGAGTCGCTGGCCATCTGGAAGGTGGCGAGGACCTTGCCGCCTGCCCGGTCCGCGCCGATCACGTCCGCGACAGCGGCCTGTTGCGACGGGTTGAGGATCCCGGCCCCCATCCCGGCGATGACCGAGGCCGCCACGAGCAACGGCACGGTGTCACACCAGCCCAGGACGAGGGTGGTGACACCGGAGATCACCAGACCCAGGATCACCATCGGACGTCGCCCGTACCTGTCGGACAACCACCCGGCCGCGGAGACCACCGAGGCGGTCCCCACGGCGAACGACGCCAGCGCGGTGCCGGCGATACCGGCGCCGGCATCGAAGTTGGCCGCGGCGAACAGCGGGACGATGGCGACCCGCACACCGAACGAGGTCCACCCGTTGACGAAGCTGGAGATCAGCGCGGCGCGGTACCCGCTGTGCCGTAGCGCCTCGGCGACCGGGAGGGGTTCCTGCTCGGGGGACCCGTCGTCGGGTGAGGGCCGTCGGCCCCCGCGGAGGAAGACCGCCACCACGCCGGTCGCCACCAGCAGCGTGCCGGCGTAGACGAAGAACGGGATGCGCATGCCGAAGCCCGCCAACAATCCGCCCAGGACCGGACCGCCGATATTGCCGATGAGGAACGCGGTCGCATACAGGCCGGCGATCCGTCCCCGGGCGCCGGGCGGGGACAATCTGGTGAGCAGGGCCATCGCGGAGATCGTGAACATCGTCGACCCGAGACCGCCGAGACCGCGGAAGAGCAGGAGCTGCCAGTAGTTCTGCGCCAGCCCGGTCGCCAACGTGGAGACCACCACGATGAGGAGACCGGACATGTAGACCCACCGCTCGCCGAGTTTGTCGACGAGGAACCCACCGGCCGGCGCGAACACCAACCTGAAGAACGCGAATGCGCTGACGATGACCGACGCCGCCGTGACCGACACGTCGAAGCTGCGGGCGAACTGCGGCAGCACCGGCGCGACCAGGCCGTAGCCGATCGCGACGGCGAACGCGGCCGCGACGAGGACCCAGACGTCCGCGGGCAGGCGGGTCCGCGCAGACGGCGTCGGATGTCCGGTGAGCGCGCCCCTCACGCGGATCGGAGCACTCGGGCGAGCACGTCGGCACCGAAATGCAGTGCGTCGACCGGTACCCGCTCGTCGACGGCGTGGAAATGGCCGAAGACGTCGAACTCATCGGGCACGCGCAGTGGGACGAACCCGTAGCCGTCGATCCCGAGCGGGGCCAGATGCTTGTTGTCCGTGCTGGCGGGCAACAGGTACGGCACGACCATGGCATCGGGGTCGGATTCCCTGACGGCCTCGCGGATCACCTCCACGAACGGTGCGTCGGCCGGTGCGGCGATCGGTGGTTCCCAGATCCACTCGACCGTGACGTCGGGGCCGAGCTCCTGTTCGATCTCGGCACGGAACGTGTCCTCACCTCCGGGGAGTACTCGGCAGTCGATCTCCGCGCGTGCCTCGGTGGGGATGACGTTGGTCTTGTATCCGGCGGACAGAACCGTCGGCGAGGCGGTGTGGGACAGCGAGGCGGAGACGAGGGGCCCGAAGTGCCCGAGGACCCCGAGCCGATCCGGCAGTTCGGCGACCTCGCCGCTTCCTCCGGCCAGCCGACCGACCGCCGCGGCCAGCGCGGTGTTGGCCTCTGTCGGCTGCACCGGAAAGTCGAGATCGGCCACGCGATGAACCGCCCCGGCGATCGCGGCGACGGCGTTGTCCCCGGTCGGGCGGGACGCGTGTGCGGCGGTCCCGTGTGCGGTCACCGTGGCCCAGGCGACGCCCTTCTCGGCCACGGCGATCGGGTAGAGGCGGCGGCCGTCGACAGGTACCGACCAGCCCCCGACCTCGCTGAGCGCCTGGGTCATGCCGTCGAAGATCTCGGGCCGCTCCCGGACCACCCACTTGGCACCCATGATCCCCGCGGCCTCCTCATCCGCGAAGAACGCGAGCAGCAGCGGCCGCCGGGGCACGATCCCCTCCCGGCGGTAGTGGCGGACCACGGCGAGCATCATGCCGATCATGTTCTTCATGTCGACGGTGCCTCGACCATAGAGCCAGCCGTCGCGGATCTCACCGGCGAACGGCGGGACGGTCCAGTCCTCGGCGACCGCGGGGACGACGTCGACATGGCCGTGCACGACCAGACCACCCGCCTCCGGGTCGGCTCCCTCGATCCGGGCGAACAGGCTCCCTCGTCCGGGAACAGACTCCACGAGTTCGCTGGAGATGCCGACCTCGTCGAGGTACTCGGCGATCCGGCGGCACACCCTCGTCTCGCCGTCGCCGATCGTCGCGGGGTCACCGGTGTTGGTCGAGTCGATCGACACGAGATCCGCCGTGATCGCGACGGCCTCGGCATGCATCCGCTCCCGCGCCTGCTCGGACATCTGCTGGGCGTCTGTCATCCGAAACACTTCCCTTCACCACGGTAGGTGGGCCAGCGATCCACCACGGCGGGCCCGTCAGCAGTCTCGTCCACCACGTGGAGAGTGTCGAACCGCTCGCACAGTTCCCCCGCCTTCGCGTGACGCCACCATGCGCGCTCGCCGATGGGCACCTGCCCCCGCACGGGCGTCTGGACCTCTCCGGCCCCCTCCCGACCGAGGTATCGCAACCCCGCCGGGGCGGCGGGCACCGGGAGCCGGTCGCGCCCCGGGACGCCGGACGCGACGTATCCCCCGTACAGGAACGTGGTGAGACCACGCGCCGGCGTCCGCACGGCGGGCAGTGCGAACAGCAGCGCCGGCCGCGGGGTGAAGGTCCGATAGGCGTCGAACAGCCCCGGCACGTACAGTCCCGATCCCGCGGTGACCTCGGTGACGGCGGGCGCCCCGGCGCTCTCGGTGACGGACCCGGATCCCCCGGAGTTGATGATCTGCGGCGGTGTCCCGGTGATCGACTCGATCGTGGACGCCACCGCCGGTCGCACATCCCGCAGCCGCCGCATCGAGAGCCGTTTGACGACGCCGATCCCCGGTACGTCATCGGGCACCCCGGCCACCTGCGCCTCGTAGAACATCGCGCCCACCACGCGGAAGCCGGTGGCGACAGCCCGCCGTACCAGCGGCTCGACGTCGTCCGGTCCGCGTAGCGGGGAGCGGCGCACGCCCAGGTGGACGGGCCCCAGCCGGAGGGAGCAGTCGACGTCGATGCACACCCGCGCCCCGGACGCCCCCGCCTCCCGTGCGATCTCCAGCTGGCGCGGATGGTCGATCATGAGTGTCACGCAGTCCAGCGCCTGCGGATCTGCTCCGAGGCGTCCCAGGGCCGAGCGGTCGACGGTGGGGTACCCCATCAGGACGTCGTCGCACCCCGACTCCACCAACCACAACGCCTCGTCCAGCGAGTAGGCCATGATCCCGCGGACGGAGTCGTCGCCGCGCAGCCGGTCGCCGAGCACCTCCCGCAGCACGCCTCGGGATCTCACGGACTTGCTCGCCACCCGGATCCTGGTGCCCCCTGCCCGGCGGCGTAGGTCGTCCACGTTCGCCCGCAGACTCGGCAGGTGCAGAGCGGCGAGGGGCGCGTCGAGGCCCGCGGTCGCGACCCGGAGCGAGTCGACGACCACGGGGAGGCCGTCCGCCTCCCTGCTAGGCACCGTCGACCGGTCGCGCGTCCCGTACGACGAGGTCGACCGCCCGGTGGAGGAGGTCGTTGGCCTCGTCGTCGTTCCGGTAGATCTGCCACCGCAGGCTGATGCCGGTGATGACCGACAGGACGACGCGCACCATGTCGTCGAGGCCCATCGCCCACTGCACGTCGGCGGACTGCGCCGTGCGCTCGAGCACCGAACGCACGATTGCCTCGTTGGATTCCTGCTGGTCGCGGGCCAGGCCGACTTCGGGCAACCCGTGGGTCCTCAGCGAGTACGACACGATCTCGTAGGTGAGGAGCTGCCGGTCGGGCGATGCGGAGATCACCGCCCAGATCAGGTCGATCGCCTCGTACAGCCGTCGCCGCAGGCCCTCGGTGCCCCGGATCCCGGAATCGAAGTCGACGCTCACGAAGGCCCGGGCGGCCTGGTGGACCTCCGAGTTGACGGCGCCGATGACCTCGCGGAGAAGCTCTTCCTTATCCGTGTAGCAGTAGTGGACGACCCCCAGCGACACGCCCGCCCGTTCGGCCACGCCGCGGACGGTCACCGCACCCAGTCCGTCGTGTTCGGCGATCTCGAGGGCGGCCTGGAGGAGCTGCGCCCGGCGCTGATCGGCAGGAAGTCGTCTGGTCACCCGTCCATGGTACGACGACGAGGTGGACGTGCACACCGTTCACCGCACCCGCTCCCCCGGCGTGCCGGACGTCCGCCCCCACTCCGGGTCGATGGTCCAGGACCGCCTCCCGCCCCGCCTCGCGCGGGTACCCTCTCCTGCCATGACGACCTCGGTGGCCCCCTGGCAGAACTGGGCCGGCAATGTCCTGGCCTCTCCCTCGGGCCGGTCGCTCCCGACGACCGTCGCCGAGGTGAGCGACGTGGTCACGCGGGCGGCCGAGCGCGGAACCAGGGTCAAATGTGTCGGCGCGGGCCATTCCTTCACGCCGGCGGCCGCGACGGACGGCGTGCTCGTGTCGTTGGACGACCTCGCCGGTGTGGAATCGATCGTGCCGACCCGTGGTGCTGACGGTCGCGTCGACGGCGCGGACGTGACCGTCTGGGCGGGTACCCGGCTGCACCGACTGGGACCGCTGCTGTGGGAGCTCGGTCTGGCACAGCCGAACCTCGGGGACTTCGCCGAACAGTCCCTCGCCGGGGCGGTGTCGACCGGGACCCACGGCACGGGATGTGCGGCACCGGGCCTGCCCGCCACGGTCGTCGGCCTCCAGCTCGTCACCGCCGACGGTTCCGTTCTCACCTGTTCCCGCGAATCCGACCCCGAGGTGTTCGAGGCGGCCCGCCTCGGGATCGGCGCACTGGGGATCATCACCAAGATGACGGTCCGATGCGTCCCGGCCTTCGCACTGCAGGCCGAGGAGCGTCCGTGGACCCTGACCGCCGCACTGGCGGACCTGGAGGGTTTCGCCCGTTCCGCGGACCACGCCGAGTTCTTCTGGTTCCCCCACACCGACGCGATCAACGTCAAACGCAACACCCGGTTGCCCGGGGACGCCGAGCTGCACCCGGTGGGACGCATCCGGGGTCTGATCGGCGACGAACTCCTCTCCAACGAGGTCTTCGACGTGCTGTGCCGGGCCGCGACCCGACGTCCGGCGCTGACCCCCCGGCTCAACCGGGTCGCCTCACGGGCTCTGTCCGCACGGGACTTCACCGACCGGAGCTACCGGGTCTTCGCCTCCCCGCGGCGGGTCCGCTTCCGGGAGATGGAGTACGCCGTGCCCGTCGCGGCGGCGGCCGGGGTGTTGCGCGACCTCCGCGACACCATCGACCGCTCCGGCATCGTCACCCCGTTCCCCGTGGAGGTGCGGTTCGCCGCCGCCGACGACGTGTGGATGTCCACGGCGTACGGGCGCGAGGTCTGCTACATCGCCGTGCACCAGTACCACCTGATGGATCACACCGAACTGTTCCGTCTCGCGGAAGGGATCTTCCTCGCCGCCGGCGGGCGACCGCACTGGGGAAAGATGCACACCCGCACCGCGGAGGACCTGTCCGCCATGGTGGACCGCTTCGACGACTTCGTGTCCGTCCGTGACCGTCTCGACCCGGAGCGTGTCTTTGGCAACGACTACACCGAGCGTGTGCTGCCCTGAGCCACCACCCCGCGCGCCTTACGTACGGTGGAGGTTCGAGCCCGGCCCGCCCCCGCGCCGCCTTGACCTCCAGGAGTGCCCAGTGCCCGATCGAGTGCCCGCTGAATCCGACGTCTCCGGCCCGGCCGCGGGGGTGATCACTGCCGCCCTGCGCCGGGCGATCCGGAGCCAGACCGGTGCCGCCCGCGCCTACGTACGCACACTCCGGGCCCATCACCCGGACGAGAGCCCGGCCCGGATCCGCGAGCGTCTCGACGCGCGGTTCCTGAACACCGTCACCGCGTCCGGTGCGGCCGTGGGTGCCACGGCCGCGGTGCCGGGTCTCGGAACCATCGTCGCCTTCGGCGCGATCGGCGCGGAGTCGCTGGTGTTCCTCGAGGCCGCCGCGTTCTACACGCTCGCCGTGGCCGAGGTCCACGGCGTGGACGTCCGCCACGACGAGCACGAGGAACTGCTGGTCATGACAGTCATGTTGGGTGCGTCCGGCACCGCCATCCTGGCCAACGCGGTCAGCTCGTCGGGAGGGGCGGCCACGGGCGGCTCGTTGGCCGGCCGTGCACTCCGGGTACCCGGGCTGAAGGAGATCAACCGTCGGATGATGACCCGCTTCGTCAGGAAGTTCGCCGTGAAGCGGGCAGGGCTCGCCGTGGGCAAACTGGCACCCGCGGGGCTCGGCGCCGCTGTGGGTGGATGGGGCAACCGGAAGCTGGGGCGGACGGTCGTGGAGACCGCTGATGCCGCGTTCGGCACGCCACCGGACTCGTGGCCCGCCACGTGAACCGGCCGTGACGGGCCGGGGGCATCCCCCTGTCAGGTGAGATCGGAGAGCCCGGCACGGGCAGAAGGTCTAGCCTGGATCCATTGACGTGTGAAACCCACCACAGAACCAGAGAGGCACCAAGAGATCGTGAGCAACAACGTCTCACAGTTCGGACAGAACCAGTGGCTCGTAGACGAGATGTACGAGCGGTTCGCCAAGGACCCGTCCTCCGTGGACAAGTCCTGGCACGAGTTCTTCGACGCCAACCCGGAGGCCGCCTCCTCCTCCGGTGGTGACTCGACCAACGGCACCTCCCCCGGCAGCTCGGGCGGAAAATCCGGCAAGAGCAGTCGGCCCCGATCGGGAGGTGGGAGCAGTGGGGAATCGGTCACATCAGACAAGAAGCCGTCCGAGATCACCGTCGACGATTCCACCCCCGAGGCGTCCGCCAAGGACATCGCGGCGAAGCCCGCTGCCGACGCCTCGCCCAAGCGCAAGGCCCGCGGGGAGGGGGTGCCCGCCCCGGAGCACAAGTCGGAGACTCGGAAGAAGTCCGACACCGCGGCGACGAAGAAGCCGTCACGCCCCGAGTACGAGCCCCCCGCGGAGCAGGAGAGCAAGGTCATCCGGGGCGCGGCCAACGCGATCGTCAAGAACATGAACGCGTCGCTGTCCCTCCCCACCGCGACCTCGGTCCGCGCGGTCCCGGCGAAACTGATGGTCGACAACCGGGTGGTCATCAACAACCACCTCAAGCGCACCCACGGCGGGAAGATCTCGTTCACCCACCTCATCGGGTACGCCATGGTCCAGGCCGTCAAGGCCTACCCGAACCTGAACAACCACTACGAGGAGGTCGACGGCAAGCCGAACGTCGTCACCCCGAACGGGATCAACCTCGGTCTGGCGATCGACATGAAGACCAAGGCCGGCCGGTCCCTGGTCGTGGCCGCGATCCGCAACTGCGAGAAGCTCGACTTCCGCGGATTCCTCGACGCCTATGAGGACATCGTCGCCCGCGCCCGCGAGGGCAAGCTGACGATGGACGACTTCTCCGGCGTCACGATCTCGCTGACGAACCCCGGCGGAATCGGCACGGTGCACTCGGTCCCGCGCCTCACCGTGGGCCAGGGCGCCATTCTCGGCGTGGGCGCGATGGAGTACCCCGCCGAGTTCCAGGGCGCGAGTGACGAGCAGTTGGCCAACAACGCCATCGGCAAGATCACCACCCTCACCTCCACGTACGATCACCGGATCATCCAGGGCGCCGAATCCGGCGAGTTCCTGCGTGAGATCCACCGTCTGCTGATCGCGGACGAGTTCTATGACGAGATCTTCGACGTCCTCGGCATCCCCTACGAGCCGGTCCGGTGGCGTCAGGACATCACCGACCCGCGGGTGGACAAGGACGCACGCGTCCTCGAGCTGATCGCCGCCTACCGCGACCGCGGCCACCTCATGGCCGACATCGACCCGCTCGACGGGAAGCACGCCAAGCGGCGTCGCACGTTCCACCCGGACCTCGACGTCAACTCCCACGAGCTCACCCTGTGGGACCTCGACCGCAAGTTCTCCGTCGGCGGTTTCGTCGGCAAGGACAAGATGCGGTTGCGGGACGTACTGTCCGCGTTGCGCGCGGCCTACTGCCGCAAGATCGGTATCGAGTACACCCACATCCTCGAGAACGAGCAGCGCCAGTGGATCCAGGAGCGCCTCGAGGGGGTCGACGACAAGCCGACCGTCGCCGAGCAGAAGTACATCCTGTCCAAGGTGAACGCCGCGGAGGCCTTCGAGACGTTCCTGCAGACCAAGTATGTCGGCCAGAAGCGCTTCTCCCTCGAGGGCGCCGAGTCCGTCATCCCGATGATGGACGCGGTGATCGACGAGGCCGCCGAGTTCGGCCTCGACGAGGTCGTGATCGGCATGCCCCACCGCGGGCGGCTCAACGTGCTCGCCAACATCGTGGGCAAGCCCTACCGGCAGATCTTCACCGAGTTCGAGGGCAACATGGACCCCTCCGCCGCGCACGGGTCGGGTGACGTCAAGTACCACCTCGGGGCCGAGGGCATCCAGTACCAGATGTTCGGCGAGAACGAGATCAAGGTGTCGCTCACCGCCAACCCGTCGCACCTCGAGGCCGTCGATCCGGTCCTGGAGGGAATCGTCCGCGCCAAGCAGGACCTCATCGAGGATCCGGAATGGCGCTCCGAGTACCCGGTCGTGCCGCTCATGCTGCACGGTGACGCGGCATTCGCCGGACAGGGAGTAGTCGCGGAGACCCTGAACCTCTCGCAGATCGACGGTTACCGCACCGGCGGCACGATCCACATCGTCGTCAACAACCAGATCGGGTTCACCACGGCGCCCGAGGCCGGGCGCTCCAGCCAGTACTCCACGGACGTCGCCAAGATGATCGGCTCGCCGATCTTCCACGTGAACGGTGACGATCCCGAGGCATGCGTGCGGGTCGCCCGGCTGGCGATGGACTTCCGCCAGCAGTTCAAGAAGGACGTCGTGATCGACCTCGTCTGCTACCGCCGCCGCGGTCACAACGAGGCCGACGACCCGTCGATGACGCAGCCGCGGATGTACGAGGTCATCGACGACAAGAAGAGCGTCCGCCAGTCCTACACCGAGGATCTGGTCGGTCGCGGCGACATCACCGAGAAGGAGGCGGAGAACGCTCTCCGCGACTTCCAGGGGCAGCTCGAGCGGGTCTTCAACGAGGTCCGCGAGCTCGAGAAGCACCCGGTGAAGGCATCCGAGTCGATCCTGCCCAACCAGCCGCTGCCCAAGCGCCTGGTGACGGCGGTGGACGAGTCGGTCATCCACGCCATCGGCGACGCCTTCGGCAACCTGCCCGCGGACTTCCACATCCACTCGCGGGTGAAGCCGGTCTACGAGGCGCGCCAGAAGATGGCCTACAACGGCAACATCGACTGGGCGTTCGCCGAGCTGCTGGCGATCGGTTCCCTCGTCCTGGAGGGCCGGACCGTGCGTCTCGCAGGTCAGGACTCGCAACGCGGAACCTTCACGCAACGCCACGCCGTGGTGGTCGACAAGACCACGTCGGAGCCCTACTCGCCCCTGCAGAACCTCGAGGACGCCGAGGGCCGCTTCGAGGTGTGGAACTCCGCACTCACCGAGTACGCGGGCGTCGGATTCGAGTACGGCTACTCGGTCGGGGACCCGGAGGCCCTCGTGCTGTGGGAGGCGCAGTTCGGTGACTTCGTCAACGGCGCGCAGACCATCATCGACGAGTACATCTCCTCCGGCGAGGCCAAGTGGGGTCAGAAGTCCTCCGTCACCCTTCTCCTGCCGCACGGGCACGAGGGGATGGGCCCGGACCACACGTCCGGCCGCATCGAGCGGTTCCTCCAGCTGTGTGCCGAGGGCTCGATGACCGTCGCGCAGCCGTCGACCCCGGCGAACTACTTCCACCTCATGCGTCGTCATGCCACCGACGGCATCAAGCGGCCGCAGGTGGTCTTCACGCCGAAGTCGATGCTGCGGAACAAGAAGGCCGTCAGCGCGATCTCGGACTTCACCAACGGCAAGTTCCGTTCGGTTCTCGACGACCCGACGTTCGCCGACGGTTCGAAGGACCCGGGCAAGGTCAAGACCATGCTGCTGGTGTCCGGCAAGCTCTACTACGAGCTCGCCGCCCGCCAGGAGAAGGAGGGCCGCGACGACATCGCGATCGTCCGGGTCGAACAGATCCACCCGGTGCCGCACCGCCGCCTGCGCGAGGCGTTGGACCACTACCCGAACCTCACCGAGGTCCGGTGGGTGCAGGAGGAGCCGGCGAACCAGGGAGCGTGGAGCTTCCTCGCCCTGGAGCTGCCCGAGCGCATCGAGGACTTCCCGCCCCTCAAGCGGGTCTCGCGTCGCCCGATGGCCGCGACCTCGACGGGTCTGAGCAAGGTCCACGCCGTCGAGCAGAAGGCGCTGGTGGACCAGGCGTTCGAGTGACCGCCGAATCGGAGGACTGCGGACCTCGAGTGACCGCGTAGGAGGAAGGGCCCGACCACCAGGTCGGGCCCTTCCTCGTGTTCCACCCCTCGCGGAGGTCAGTAACCGTGCTCGTCCAACCAGTAGTTCGCCAACGCGACGGGGGTCGCGGAACCGAATTCGACCCCCAGCAGGAGCTCGCGGACATCCTCGGTGGTCAGCTCCCCGCTGATGCGGTTCACCAGGGCGAGCTGATCCTCCGAGAGCGAGCCCTTGCGGAACACGGGCACGAGGTGCTGGGCGAGGACTGCAGCTTCGTCGTCGTCCAACGCGACGATGTCCTCCGGATGGAGGACGGGGTCGGCCGACTGGACCAGACCCACCCCGATCTCCCCCTCCCGCAGGGCGTCGAACACCGCGCGGGGGTTGGGCCCCAGCGCCACGCGACGGCCGAAACCGCAGTCGTAGGTGGTACCGACGGATGTGGCGAGCTCCCGATCCGCGAGCGCCTCCTCGCGTGCGCCGAGGGTGAACTCACCGCACCTCCCGGCCAGGTCGGACATCGTCCGCAGGCCTCGCGATTCCGAGGTGTGCCGGGTGACCGCGTACACGGGGGCGTCCTCGGCGGGCGCAGGATCCGCCGCGGTCACGCCCTCCGGGAGGGCGGCCATCATGGCGGTGTACACCTCATCGGCCTCGACCTCGGTGGAGTTCTCGTCGAAGGTCCGGAGCAACTCACCGGTGAACCCGATCGTGAACGTCGCCTCCCCGGTCACCACGGACTCCACGACCTCGTCCTGGGTCCCGGCCTGCGGGCGGGCGGTCACCCGCGACCCCGACCGCACCAGGGCGTTGCCGTAGATATGACCGACGATCTCGACCTCGCCGAAGGATGCGGTCTCGACGACCACCACCGGATCGTCCCGGTGCGCGGGAACGATCGACGACTGCGCCTGGCAGCCGGACAGTGCCATCGCGCCAACCCCCGCGAGCACCATCGCGCACCGCCCCGCCCGATCCCCCGTCCGCAGCATCCGACCACGCCCTTCCTCACCCCGGCCGCGCCGGTCGGCGCGGATCACCTCGAGGGACAGTCTCCCAGCCACGCCCGCCGGTCGTCACTCCGAGGGCCCGCACGGCGGATATTGTCAGGCGAGACGAGGAAAGGGGACCGGGTGCCCGCGATCCCACCACGACGGCCGTCGACAACCCGAGCAGATGCCACGCCACGAGGCCCGGCCGGGTCGGCGCACCACGCGACCGTGGACTGCGTTGTCTACATCGACGGTGTCGGTGAACGCGGCCGGGTCCCGCACCGGGAGGCGATCCGCCGCGTGCGCGACAGCGGTCGAGGCTTCGTCTGGATCAGCCTCGACGCCCCGGGGCACGACCAGATGGAAGCGCTGTCCCGGGACCTGGGGCTGCACGAGCTCATCACCGAGGACGCGACCAGTGGCCGGCAGCGTCCCAAGTTGGAGGCCTACGACGACGCTCTCGTGCTCAACATGTCGACCGTGCGGTACCTGGCCCACGAGACGGTCACGCAGGTCAGCGACATCGTGTCCACCGGCGAGCTGATGGTGGTCCTGGGCCGGGACTTCGTGGTGACCGTCCGTCACGGGGACCAGATCACCCCCACGGACCTCGTCGGCGCGCCCGGGTACTCGCCGGAACGGTTCGCGATCGGGCCGGCGGCGGTGATGCACGCCGTGGCGGACCGTGTCGTCGACAGCTACATCGAGGCCGCTGAGGGGATGGCCGCGGACATCGACGAACTCGAGTCGGCGCTCTTCACGCCGCGCACCCGGGTGGACATCGAACAGATCTACGTCCTCAAGCGGGAGCTACTCGAACTCAAACACGTCATCGGGCCGTTGACCACGCCCCTGCGACGCCTGTCGGTCGATCATCTCGACCTCGTCGCTGCCGAGGCCCGCCACTACTTCCGCGACGTCCAGGACCACCACGCACAGGCGGCAGCGGTGGTCGCGACCCTGGACGAGCAGAGCACCTCGCTCGTCAGCGCGGCGGCGACGATAGTCGGGGTCCAACAGAACACCGACATGCGCAAGATCTCCGCCTGGGTCGCCATCGCGGCCGTACCGACGATGATCGCGGGCGTCTACGGCATGAACTTCCGCCACATGCCGGAACTCGAGGCGCGATACGGGTACTTCGTGGTGCTGGGGATCATGGTGGCGATGTGCGCCGGGCTCTTCCTGCTGTTTCGCCGGAACCGCTGGTTGTGATCAGCGGTTCAGCCCGGGGTTGACCGCCGAGCGCCCGGGATCGGTGACATCGATGCCGGCCTCCGCCCACGCCTCCTCCAGTTCCGCCGCGCCCTTCATCCGTACCCACGCCGCCTCCGTGTGGGTGACCGGAACGGCCCGGAACACGGTGACCGGCGCGGCGTCACCGGGCAACGGCACGTCCGGAATCTCCGGAGCCCGCAGGACGACCCCCGTGAACGACGCGCCCGGCCAGAGCGGCTCGCCCAGGTCGATCAGTGCTCCCTCCGACAGGACGAGGCCCTCCACCGCGGGTGCGGCCGCGAGCACCGCCAGCGCGCGGACCAGACCGTCCACCCCGCCACGCAGGATCAGACTCAGCTCCGCCCGCGGCGCGGTGGGGTCGGGAACGAGGGCCGAGGGGTCCCCCATCGGTTCGGCTGAGCACCCCAGCGAGACATACCGCACCACGCCGGACTCGATGTCCACGAACCGCAGGATCCTGATCGGTGACGCGCCGAGGAATGTCACCGACGCCTCCTGGGGCTCCGGGCCGTGGTGCTCGATCAGATGCGCCCGCACCACGGAGAGCACGTCCGAGGAGCTCGTCGGACCGCCGGGCAGCACTACTTCAGCCCGAGGCGGGCGAGCTCGTCGCGCACCCGTTCCGCGTTGGCGGGCTCGCACAGGACGTCGTACCGTCCCGCGACGAGCTGCGAGGTGGACGCGAAGTCACGCTTGCCGCGGGTGGCCGCGTAGGACAGCGAGGCCGAGACGACCCCGAACACCGACCCGCCCACCAGGCCCGTCAGGACGACTCCCCACATGGGCTGCGTGAAGATGCCGAGCAACAGGCCGATGAACAGCCCGAGCCAGGCGCCGGTGGCCAGGCCACCGAGCAGGACCTTGGGCCATGTGAGCCGGCCGGTCACACGCTCGACCTGCATCAGGTCCACTCCCACGATCGTGACCTCGTGGACGGGGAACTCCTCGTCCGCGAGATGATCGACCGCGGCCTGGGCCTGCGCGTAGGTGGGGTACGACCCGACCACCCAACCGGTCGGCGGCGTGGGCAGGCCCGGGGTCTGACCAGCCCGGGTCCTACCGCCTGCCGGATTCACGGGAGAGCTCATGATGTCCGTCCTTCCGGGTCCGTTCCTGCACCGGCCTGATCCGTCACGGTCATCCCGCCCGCACGACCCCGCGCGGACACGACCAGCGCCATCTTACGACTGGCCTCGTCGAGCATCTCGTCGCCGAACATCACCGCACCGCGAGCACCTCCCTCGACGGACGTCGACCGCGCGTAGGCGGCGAGGATGGCCTCGGCCTGGTCGAACTCCTCCTGGCGGGGGCTGAACACCTCGTTGCCCGCGTCGACCTGGGCCGGGTGCAACACCCACTTGCCGTCGAAGCCGAGTGCTGCGGTGCGGGCGGCCGCACGGCGGAACCCCTCCACGTCCCGCACCTTGAGGAAGGGCCCGTCGATCGCCTGGAGGCCGTGGGCGCGGGCGGCGACGAGGATGGTCATGAGTACGTGGTGGTAGGCGTCACCCGGGGCGTAACCCTCCGGTTGCTCCCCGACCGTGAGGGTGCGCATCCCGACGGAGGCCATGAAATCGGCCGGACCGAACACCAGCGTCAGGACACGCGGACTGGCCGTCGCGATCTGATCGATGTTGGTCAGCCCCAGGGCGTCCTCGATCTGGGGTTCGATGCCGATGTGCCCGACCGGTAGGCCCGCCGCCTTCTCGACCTGGGTCAGCACCAGGTCGAGGGCCATGACCTCCGCCGCGGAGCGCGCCTTCGGCAGCAACAGTGCGTCGACGCGGGCACCCGCGCGACCGACTATCTCGGTGACGTCCCGCACCGTGTACTCGGTGTCCCACGCGTTGACGCGCACCACCACCGTGGGTGCGGCGAAGTCCCCGCCGTTCAGGGCGGCCACCACGTTCTGGCGGGCCTCCTCCTTGGCGGGACCCGCCACCGCGTCCTCGAGATCCAGGAAGACCTCGTCCACCGGCAGTCCCCTGGCCTTGTCGATCATCTTGACACTGCTGCCGGGCACGGCCAGTACCGTGCGCCGGGGACGGGCACGGAGTTCGGCGAGCGCCGTGGCGGCGTCCTCCGATGGCGCGGGTGTCGCGTGGGGGGCTGCGGTCATCGTGAGTGGCACTCCCTTACGTCCGGTATGGCGGGCGGGCGCCGCCCGTGGGTGACTAGCCTGGTCGACATGGCGAACCTCAACAAGGCCTTCGTCGCCAGGCTAGCCGGACTACCGGTGATCGGCCCTGACGGGGACGACATCGGACGGATCCGGGACGTCGTGGTGACGATGCGGTCTCGGCACAAGCCCCCCCGGGTGATCGGACTCGTGGTCGAACTACCCACGCGTCGCAGGATCTTCGTGCCGATGCTCAGGGTCGCCTCGATCGACCCCCGGTCCGTCTCCCTGGTCTCGGGCACCATCAATCTGCACCGGTTCCAGTCCCGACCCGGGGAGAACCTGGTGCTCGGGGCGTTGGTGGACTCCGTGATCGGAGTCGAGCGGGACCAGGTCGGTTCGGAGAAGTCGGGCGCCGACCAGAAGGACATTCGTTACCAGGTGGTCGACGTGGAGATCGAGCGTCAGCGCTCGAGGGACTGGCTCGTCTCCCGACTCGCCGTACGCGCACGACGCGGGCGCGCCTCGCTCGGCCGCCGCGGCGAGGTGTCGATCCATCCGTGGAGCCGGATCCGGGGACTCGACGACGACGCGATCGGCACCCCGGAACACAGTGCCGAGAGCCTGGTCGAGCACTATGCCGACATGCGCCCGGCCGACGTCGCGAACGCCCTGCGGGAACTGCCGGAGGTCCGTCGGCTGGAGGTCGCCCGGACACTGGACGACGAGCGATTGGCCGACATCCTGCAGGAACTGCCCCACGACGAGCAGACCGAGATCGTCACCCGGCTCGAGCTGGAGCGCGCGGCGGACGTGCTCGAGGCGATGGACCCCGACGACGTGGCCGATCTGCTCGGCGAGTTGCCGGAGCAGGACGCCGAGTCATTCTTGGAACGCATGAACCCCGAGGACTCGGCTCCCGTCCGGCGTCTGCTCACGTTCGACGCGGACACCGCGGGCGGGCTCATGACCCCCGAGCCGATCATCCTGTCTCCGCAGACGACGGTGGCCGAGGCCCTCGCCCACTGCCGCAACCCCGACCTCAGCCCGGCCCTGGCCAGCCTCGTCTTCGTCGTGAGGCCCCCCACCGCGACACCGACGGGCAAGTACCTCGGATGCGTCCACATCCAGGCGCTGTTGCGGGAGCTGCCGTCGATGATGGTGGCCGAGACCGTCGACACCAGCCTGTCCACGCTGCGCCCGTCCGACTCGACGGACGCCGTGACCAGGTTCTTCGCCACCTACAATCTCGTGTGCGGGCCGGTGGTCGACGACGAGGGACACCTGCTCGGCGCGGTGGCGGTCGACGATCTGCTGGACCATGTCCTCCCGGACGACTGGCGGGACATGGACCTGCACGACGACAGGGAGGCGACCCGATGAGCGAGCCCACCGTGCGGTCCTCGCTCTCGATGCCGGTGACCTCGCGCAGACCGAGGATCAGCTTCGACGCAGACGCGGTCGGCCGCTACAGCGAGTCCGTCGCGCGGTTCTTCGGGACCGGCACATATCTGCTGATCCAGACGATCATCGTGATCGTCTGGATCATCATCAACGTCGCGGTGGTCGCCCTGCGCTTCGACCCGTATCCCTTCATCCTGCTCAACCTCGCGTTCTCGACGCAGGCCGCCTACGCCGCTCCGCTGATCCTGCTCGCACAGAACCGGCAGGAGGACCGCGACAAGGAGTCCGTCAGGGAGGATCGCCTCCGCGCCACGCAGACCAAGGCGGACACCGAGTTCCTCGCCCGGGAACTCGCCTCGGTCCGGCTCTCCGTCGGTGAGACGGTCACCCGCGACTACCTCCGGCGGGAGCTCGACGACCTCCGTGATTCCGTCGAGCGGATCGAGGCCCTCCTCTCCGGCCTCGAACCCGGGACGTGTAACGCCGATCACAACAAAACCGATTCAGACGTCAAGGGCCGGGGGTAGCCTCGGCCGGGACGGAACGTCGTGGGGCGCAGCACGTTCGCTGGGCCGACCGGGAAGTCGTAGGGGGAAGTCTTGCGCCGTTTTGCGCACAACGCCGATCGCCGGGTTCTGACCAGTGCCGCCGTTACCGCCAGCGCGATCGCTGTGCTGTCGGCCGTGGGACTGAACATGGACACCAGTCGCCCCGCGCCGCCGGACATCACTCCGCTGGCCGAGTACGCGCCCAGCACGCCGACGGTGACCGAGGCTCCCGCCACCTCCCGCACCACAGAGCCGTCCCCGGAGGAGGAACCGGCCGCACCGGAGGACCCCGGCGCCGCCCACATCGAGCCGGCGACCATCCCGGACGGGCCGCTGGGCATCCCCGGCATCGCCCTCGACGCCTATCACCGCGCCGCGGACCGCCTCAATGCGGAGAAGCCCGCCTGCGAGATGGACTGGACTCTCCTGGCCGGTATCGGCCAGGTCGAGTCCAACCAGGGACGTGGTCGGTTCGACGTCCACGGCAACACCATCGGCCGCATCCTGGGCCCCCGCCTCGATGGGAGCCTTCCGGGAACCGCCGTCATCACCGACACGGACGGGGGCCGGTTCGACGGCGATGCGGAGTTCGACCGCGCGGTGGGCCCCGTGCAGTTCATCCCCTCGACCTGGGCCGGTCTCGGTCGCGACGCCAACGACGACGGGGTGGCCGATCCGAACAACATCTACGACGGCGCGCTGTCGGCGGCGTCCCTGCT
This sequence comes from Dietzia sp. KRD202, assembly GCF_017168155.1. NCBI lineage: Bacteria > Bacillati > Actinomycetota > Actinomycetes > Mycobacteriales > Dietziaceae > Dietzia > Dietzia sp. KRD202. The sequence continues at coordinate 311,000 of NZ_JABFAN010000005.1, forward strand.
GTGTGGGCAGGGGGGATCGATGGCCGATCCCGCCGCCCGCACCCGGGCGGTCCTGGCCTACAACAACTCGCTGGCCTATGTCGCCAACGTGAACGCCTGGGCCCACGGCTATGCGGTCAACGCCGTCCCGCTGCCGTCGGACCTGCCGGAGATCCACCAGCCCGAACCCACCATCGAACCCCCGGAGCCGCCCGAGCGATGCCCCGAGGGATGGGAGGGCGAGCCCACCGAGGCACCCGAGCCCGTTGCTCCGGGTGAGCCCGAGGCCCCGGTGCCCGGTTGCACGGAGGTCGAGCCCCCGACGACTCCGGCCCCGCCCGCGCCCAGCGCCTCGCCTTCGCCGTCGGCGACGCCGACTCCGACGCCGTCGCCCGAACGCCCGGCGCCTCCGGCGGTGGCGCCCCCGGCTCCGGCGCTACCGGGTTTGCCCGTGATCGAGTTGCCCTGCATACCTCCGTTCTGCGTGCCGCCGCCTGCCTGAATCGTCACTCGGTGCCGTGACGCCTAGACTCGGGGCATCATGAGTGCACCCAGCGAAGAACTGATCCGGGCCGCCCTGGCGAAGGTCGACGACCCGGAGATCCGGAAGCCGCTCACGGAGCTCGGCATGGTCAAGGGTGTCGAGGTGGACCCCGCCACCGGCCGGGTCGACATCGGCATCTACCTGACCGTCGCCACCTGTCCGATGCGGGACACCATCACCGACCGCGTCCGCACGGCGGTGGCCGACGTCCCGGGCGTCGGCGAGATCGCTGTCGAGCTCGACGTGATGAGCGACGAGCAGCGCACCGAACTGCGCAAGCATCTGCGCGGGGATGCCGCGGAGCCCGTCATCCCGTTCGCCCAGCCCGGCAACCTGACCCGCGTCTACGCGGTCGCCTCGGGCAAGGGAGGGGTCGGCAAGTCCACCGCGACGGTCAACCTCGCCACGGCCCTCGCCTCGCGGGGGCTCTCCGTGGGTGTACTGGACGCCGACATCTACGGCCACTCGATCCCGCGGATGCTGGGGACCGACGCGCGGCCGACCCAGGTGGAGCAGATGATCCTGCCGCCCGTCGCGCACGACGTGAAGGTCATCTCGATCGCACAGTTCACGAAGGGCAACACCCCGGTTGTGTGGCGCGGGCCCATGCTCCACCGGGCGTTGCAGCAGTTCCTCGCGGACGTCTACTGGGGTGATCTCGACGTCCTGCTGATGGACCTGCCCCCCGGCACGGGCGATGTGGCGATCTCGATCGCGCAGCTCATCCCCTCCGCGGAGATCCTCGTGGTCACCACGCCCCAGCAGGCTGCCGCAGAGGTGGCCGAGCGGGCCGGATCGATCGCGCTGCAGACCCGTCAGCGCATCGCGGGTGTCATCGAGAACATGTCATGGCTCGAGCTGCCCGACGGCACCAGGATGGATGTCTTCGGCACCGGCGGCGGTGCCGAGGTGGCGGCCAATCTGTCCCGCTCGGTCGGTGCACCCGTCACGTTGCTCGGTCAGGTCCCCCTGGAGCAGGCCGTGCGCGAGCACGGGGACGAGGGCACGCCCATCGTCCTCGCCGAGCCGGATTCGCCGTCCGGGCGCGCATACCGCGAGATCGCGGACGGTCTGGCCGTGCGCCCCCGGGGCCTGGCGGGGATGAACCTCGGGATCGACACCACCCGGCACCTCTGACGGACGGCGACGGCCGGGGGCTCAGCCCCCGGCCGTTCGTGCCGTCTGTCCGCCGCGGGTCGGGCCGGACGCGCGCCGGACCGGTCGTGAGGGCGGGTCAGGTGGCGTCGCTGTCCCACACGGGTCCCGATGACGGGGGCGGCGGCGCCGGGGCGTCCCGGACGGGTGCGGTGCCGGCGGTCCGCGGCGCCGTCGACCGGCGGGGGTCGGCGGAGGCCGTTCCCGCGGAACCCGCCCCGCCGGCGACCGCGGGAGCGCCCGCCGGCGCAGCGGCTCCGAAGTCCCCGGAGAACAGGGAGTCGTCACCGTCAAGGAGATGCTTGGTGACCATCGCGCGCGGACTCAGCCCACGCAGGTCGTTGAGCTGCTTGAGGGGCTCCCGGAACTCCTCGAACTCGGTCCCGTAGTCATCCCGGAGCTGCTGCTGGGCGTTGCTGGCGAACTCACGGACCTTGCGGATCGCCGAGGCCAGCCAACGGGCGGCCTCGGGTAGGCGCTCGGGCCCCAGGACCACCAAGGCCACCACGCCGAGCACCAGGAGCTCGGACCACCCCACGTTTGTGAACATCGCAGCCAGGATACGTCGCCGGGCTCACCGGTGGGAACCCGAGTTGACCGGTGCCCCCGGATGCTCCTATGGATGTCAAGCGGCTTTGGCGAGGTCGGCGGTGGTCGGTGCTTTGGTGGCGGGGTCGCGAGCCTGCAGGTCGTTGATCAGGGCATGGTAGATCTCGCGCGCGATGTGGCGTTTGAGGCAGCGCATGATGTCTTTCTTGGACAGGCCTTGCGCGGTTCGTCGGTCAACGTATGAGCGGGTGCGTTCGTCCCATCGCATGCGGCTCAGTGCGATGGTATGCAGGGCGTGGTTCGCGGCCCGGTCGCCACCGCGGTTGAGTCGGTGTCGGTCTCGTCGTCCTGAAGAGGCAGGGATCGGGGCCACGCCGCACAGGTGCGCGAACGCCGCTTCGGAGCGCAGCCTGTCTGGGTTGTCGCCCGCGGTGGCCAGAAGCTGCCCGGCGACGTCAGGTCCCACGCCCATGCGGTTCATCAGGGTCGGAGCCGTCTGCGCGGTCAGGGCTTTTAGCTCGACGTCGAGGTCGGCGATCTCCTCACTCAGTGCCAGGATCCGGCGGCTCAGAATGCGTAGTGCCGCCTTGGTCGCGCCGAGGGGACTAGCGAGGTCGCTGGGACGGAACCGGGCGCAGACTGCGGCCAGCTCGCGGGCGGGCAGGCCACGCAACTGGGCTCGCAATTCCTCCGGAGCGGTGATCACCAGCTGCCTGGCCTGGTTGATCGCTTGGGTGCGGGCCTTGACCGCGGAGCGCCGAGGCACACGCAAGGCCCGGACGGCCTCCACGATCCCGTCGCGGGTCTTCGGCACGCCAGTGGCACGCCCGGAGGCGACCGCGGTAGCAGCGGCATAGGCGTCTATCGGGTCGGACTTGCCCTTCATCCGCCGGGTCTTGCGGTCGGGTCGGTCGACTTCGACCACCGGTAGTCCGGCCCGGGCCAGCACCCGAGACAGCTCGGCGCCGTAGGCTCCGGTGCCCTCGACCCCAACGGCCTGCACGGTGCCGTGGCCGCCGAGCCATGAAAGTAGCTGCCGGTACCCGGAACCCGTGGCCGGGAACTCTCGGTCGGCCAGATGCCGCCCGAGGGAGTCGATCACCGCCGCGTGATGGGTCTGGCCATGCGTATCCACTCCGGCGATGACATGCACGTGCTGATCGGACATCATGGTCACTGCTGCCTTTCTCGTTGATCCCGGTGGGGCAGCACGCGCCGGCCAGGCGGGCGGACAAGACAGTGGCGGGGCTTCTGAACCAAGCTCCTATGAGGTCACAAACGCCCGTCCGGTCGCGTGCGTAGCGATCCCCCGAGCGGGCCGACAAATCCGCTTCTAGTCAGCCACCGCGACGGTCAGCCCGTGAGTCAGACCCGCCCGAAGAACCACTACACACATCATCACTGTCAGCCCAGCGCGGGGCGCACGGTCAGTTCGACCCGCGTTCCACCGCGGATGACCTCGACCGGGACGTCGACGTCCGCCCCGGCGCGACGGACGGCCACCACCAGTTCATCGGAGGAACGCACCTGCCGGTCACCGACCCTGGTCACGACGTCCCCTTCCCGGAGTCCGCCCTCCTCGGCGGGCGAGCCCTCACGCACGTTGACGATCTCGGCGCCCTCCACCGACCCGTTGTCCGCCTTGCGGGCGTTGACGCCGATCGTGGCGTGGCGGACCGCCCCGTCGGTCATGAGCGACGTCGCAATCTCGCGGACGTCGTTGACCGGGATGGCGAAGCCGAGACCGATGGAACCCCCGGACTGGGTGAAGATGGAGGTGTTGATACCGATGACCGCTCCGGTCCCATCGATGAGCGGTCCCCCGGAGTTACCGGGGTTGATGGCGGCGTCCGTCTGGATCGCGTCGATCACCACGTCGCCGTCCGAGGTGGCCTCCCCGAGGGCGATCGGGCGCCGGGTCGCCGAGACGATGCCCTCGGTGACGGTCCGGGCGAGTCCGAGGGGCGAGCCGATGGCGATGACCTGCTCCCCCACCTGGACGTCGTCCGAGTCGCCCAGGGTGGCGACGGTGAGGTTCTGGACGTCGTCGACCTTGAGGACCGCGAGGTCGGTGGCGGGGTCGCGCCCCACCATCTCGGCCGAGGCCCTGGAGCCGTCGGGGAAGATGACGTCGATGTCCGCGCGGTCGGCGGCGCCGTCCAAGGTGACGACGTGGTTGTTCGTCACGATGTAGCCCTGTGGGTCGATGACGATCCCGGAGCCCTCCCCCTGGGCCGACGCCGTGGACACCGAGATGTTGACGACGGCGGGTTGGACGCGCTGGGCGACCTCACCGATCGGGTTGTCGGATCGGATGACGTTCTCCGGGGCGTCGGCGATCCGGACGGTGGAGGTGGTGAGGACGCGCGCGGAGTCCGCCACGACGGCGCCGATGGCGCCCGCGACGAGGGCGACGACGGCGACGGCCGCGGTCGCGCCGGCCACGGCCTGACTGCTCAGCCGACGTTCGAACAGTGCCTCGGACAGCGAGAGCCTGGCAGCGGGGGCCCCGGCCGCGCCCGACAGGTCGACCGGCTCGTGGTCGGCAGTGGCGGGCACCGCGGGTGCGCCGTACCCGACCGGGGCGTCGGGGTCGCGCCACGGGTCCGGAGCGGGCGGCGGTGAAACCTCGGACTCGTCCTGCCACGCCGGATGCCGCTCGATGCCCCGCGCGGTCCCGGGGGCCGGGGCGAAGGCCTGCTCGAGGGCCGGGTCGGCGTCGCTGCTGAGGAGCGGGCCGGGGTGCGCGGCGGCACCGACTCGGGACGGGTCGAATCCACCGGTGACACCGTCGGGTCGGGCGAACCGGGCGAGTTCGTCCTCGCCCACGGCCGGCCGATGGATCGGGGCGGGTTCACGAAGCGGGCGGTCCGGTTCCCCGTCCCGCGCCGTGTGCCCGGGCGCGCCTGTGTCGTCCTCCACCCGGCCCACCCTAGTTGCCGCGTCGCCACAGCCGGCGAAGCAGTCTCGACCAACCGTGGGTCTCCTCGGACCCGGCCACCGGATCGGGGCCCGTCCGCGTGGCCGGATCGGGTGCGTCCTCGAGTGACCGCAGCCGTTCGAGGAGTTCGCGGGGCATCTGGATGGGGCCGGATCCGCGCAGTGCGCGGCGTGCCTCACGCTGGTCCTCGACCTCCCGACGACAGTGCGGACACCGGGCCAGGTGGGCGTCGGCCCGGGACTGCCCCGAGGGCGGTAGCCGACCGTCGACATAGGCTGCGGCGGCTTCCGTGGAGAGGTGGTCGGTGGACAGGAAGCTCTCTCTGGCGCGGGGCGGGCCGGTCCTGTCGACCACTTTCCGCGCCGAGTCGAACGACAGCGTGAACTCGGGGCCGGGTCCGCGTCCGTGGAGGTGTCTGTCCACGCCCCTCCCCTTCTCCGGTCATCTCGTGGGCTCGTCTGAGTCCCCGTCGAGGTGTCAACGTCCGGCGTACTCGCAGGGTTCCCGCACCGCCACCCGCTGTTCCCGGTACGGACGCGGGTTGTGCCGATCGCCCGCGGGATCAGTCGATGCGCTGGTGGGCGCCGGTGACCCCGGCCGCCTCGAGTTCCGCACGCAACGCGGCCCGTCCGCGGTGGATCCGGCTCCTGACCGTGCCCATCTTCACGCCCAGGATGCGTCCGACCTCCTCGTAGCTGAGGTCCTCGATGTCACTGAGGACCACGGCGGCGCGGAACTCCGGGGACAGGTTGGCCAGCGCGGTCTGCAGGACGGGGTCGAACGTCTCCTCCGAGATCACCTGCTCCGGGCTGCGTTCACGACCGGGCACCCTTTCGGCGTCCTCGGGCAGCGCCTCGAAGCGGATGCGCCCGCGCCGGCGTGCGGAATCGAGGAACAGGTTGGTGACGATGCGGTGCATCCAGCCCTCGAAGGTCCCCGGCTTGTAGCGGTCCAGCGAGCGGAACACCCTGATGAACGCCTCCTGGGTGATGTCCTCGGCGTCGTGGGCGTTCCCGCAGAGGCGGTACGCCAGGCGGTAGACACGGTCACCGTGCTGCGCGACGAGCTCGGACCAGGACGGCATGTCCGTAGCCTCGCCGGTGGCGTCGAAACGAGCGGTCCCGGCCGCCTCGCCGAGGGCGACCGGTGCGATCGCCGTCCCGTGCACGGTTCGTGAGTACATGCGCTGCCGCCGCCTTCCGGCCCGGGCCTGTGGGAGCCCGCGCGGTGGTGGCCGCGCCCTCGTGGCGCGACGTGTGCCCACCCTCCCCTACGGGGCTGTCCTCACGGTATACGCGTACTGAGACAGCCCTGAGAGTCTGATACCGATCCGATCACCGCGCGTTGGTCACCGCTGCCTCCCCGGTCGGGGATACGCTGCTCAGGTGTCCGATTCCTCTGATGTCCCCGCCACCGATCGCTCCGGTCTCGACGGGATGGCGCAACGCAGCGCCGCCCTCGTCGACGACTCGCTCTACGCCTCCGCACGGGCCGAGGCCGAGGAACTCGGGGCCGCCTCGCCGGACGCCCTGACCGCGGACGCGATCCGCCTGGTGGCCCGCTTGAACGGCACCCGCGCCGCCGTGTGCATCACCCCCGCGCCGGGAGTCCCCGCTCTGGCGATCCTCGCGGCGGCCGCGCCCGGCTCCGGAACCGTGGTCACCTGCATCACCGACGACCCGCATCACCTCGAGGCGGCGCGATCGGCCGTCCGCGGCGCGGGCCATCCCGCCTCCTCCGCCCGCTACATCGCCGCCCGGCCGCTCGAGGTGGCGGACAAGCTCGCGGACGGCGCCTACGACCTCGTGGTCGCGGACGTCCCGGCACATTCGGTGCCGCGCGTGATCTCCCGATCCCACCAGCTGTTGCGCGCCGGCGGCGCGCTGGTCCTGATGGGTGAGCACGCCCCGCTGCCCGAGGACGCGGGGCTGCCCGAGCGCGCGCACGTCACGGTGCTCCCCGTGGGGACCGGCCTGACCGTGGTCACCCTCTGAGCGGTCGTCCCCTCCCGAGGGTTCACCCCCGGGCGCGAGGTCAACCCGGCAGTGAGGTGGTGGTGTTCTTGGCGACGCTCACCACGCCGCCCGCGCTGACCGGGAACCGGCTGCGATCGCGTTCGTGATCCACACCGATCAGGTCCCCGTCGCCGATGTGGCAGTTCTTGTCGACGATCGCCTTGCGGACCACGGCCCCTCGACCGATGCGGACGCCCGGCATGAGGACACTGCCCTCGACGACCGCCCCGTCCTCGACGATGACGTTGTTCGACAACACCGAGTTGCGCACGGTGGCGGCGGAGACGATCGTCCCCGAGCCGACCATGGACTCCTGGGACATGCCGCCGTTGACGAACTTCGCCGGCGGCAGGTTGTCCTGCTGGGTCCGGATGGGCCACAGGGAGTTGTAGAGGTTGAACACGGGGTGCACCGACACCAGGTCCATGTGCGCGTCGTAGAACGCGTCGATGGTGCCCACGTCGCGCCAGTACCCGGCATCACGCTCGGTCTCGCCGGGGACGTTGTTCAGGGCGAAGTCGTAGACGTAGGCCCGCTCCTGCTCGACGAGGGCCGGGATGATGTCGCCGCCCATGTCGTGGGTGGAGTCGGGCTTCTCCGCGTCCGCCTTGAGCGCCTCGATGAGGGCGTCGGTGGTGAAGATGTAGTTGCCCATGGAGGCGAAGGTCGCGTCCGGATCATCCGGCGTGCCCGGGGGGTCGGAGGGCTTCTCGACCCAGCCGCGGATCAGGTCGTCGTCGCCGGCGTCGATGCAGCCGAACGCGAACGCCTCGCTGCGCGGGACACGGATCCCCGCGACGGTCACGGCGGCGCCGGTGGAGATGTGGTGGTCCAGCATCTGCCTGGGGTCCATCCGGTACACGTGGTCCGCGCCGAACACGACGATGTGGTCCGGCTTCTCGTCGTAGACCAGGTTGAGCGACTGCAGGATCGCGTCGGCCGACCCGGTGTACCAGCGGGGGCCCAGACGTTGCTGGGCGGGGACCGGTGCGACGTACTCGCCGCCCATCCCGCGCATGTGCCACACCTGGGCGATGTGGCGGTCCAGCGAGTGGGACTTGTACTGGGTGAGGACGCAGATCTGCATGAACCCCGCGTTGACGAGGTTGCTGAGCACGAAGTCGATGAGACGGTAGGACCCCCCGAACGGCACCGCGGGTTTGGCCCGGTCCGCCGTGAGCGGGAAGAGTCGCTTGCCCTCGCCACCGGCGAGGACGATTGCTAGGACGTGCGGCTGATTCCTCACGCCCCCACCGTATCGACTCCGCCCTCACCCGGACCGGTCATCGTGGGGTTTGCCCCCGCCCAGTACCGAACCGTAACCCCGCGGTCGGGCGGTGTTCGCCGGGCACGCCTCGGGCGGGGGCCCGAGCGACTACCTTGGCCGGTGTGCGAGTAGCGATGATGACGAGGGAGTATCCGCCGGAGGTCTACGGCGGTGCCGGAGTGCACGTGACCGAACTGGTGGCCAACCTACGGCCGCTGTGCGAGGTGGACGTGCTGTGCATGGGGGCCGACCGCGACACCGCCCGCGCTTTCCGACCGGATCCCGAGTTGGGCGCGGACGCCAACCCCGCGATCCAGACTCTCTCCGCCGGGTTGCGCATGAGCGTCGCGGCCGAGGGCGCGGACCTCGTCCACTCCCACACCTGGTACACGGGGCTCGCCGGGCACCTCGCGGGGCAGCTCTACGGCATCCCGCACGTTGTGTCCGCGCATTCACTGGAACCCAGCCGGCCGTGGAAGGCCGAGCAGCTCGGCGGTGGATACCGGGTCTCGTCGTGGTCGGAGCGCACCGCCTTCGCGGGAGCCGACGCGGTGGTCGCGGTGAGCGCCCGGATGAAGGACGAGATCCTGCGCGTCTACCCCGAGATCGACCCGGACCGCATCCACGTGATCCTCAACGGCATCGACACCTCCGTGTGGTCACCCGTCGAGACCTTCGCCGGCGAGGGTTCGGTCCTGCGCCGGAACGGGGTGGACCCGGACCGGCCGATCGTGGCGTTCGTCGGACGGATCACCCGGCAGAAGGGCGTGCCCCACCTGGTGCGCGCCGCCCGGGACTTCCACCCTGACGCCCAGCTGGTGCTGTGCGCCGGCGCCCCCGACACCCCCGAGATCGCCGCCGAGATGGAGTCGCTGGTGGCGGAGCTGCAGTCCACCCGCGACGGTGTGTTCTGGCTGCGCGACATGCTGCCGCGCGAGGAGGTCATCGAGATCCTCTCCGCCGCGACGGTCTTCGCCTGCCCGTCGGTCTACGAGCCACTGGGCATCGTCAACCTGGAGGCGATGGCGTGCGACACGGCGGTCGTGGCGTCCGATGTCGGCGGGATCCCCGAGGTGGTCGTCGACGGCGAGACGGGCACCCTCGTCCACTACGACGCATCCGCGACCGACGCATTCGAGGCCGGGCTCGCGGCTGCCGTCAACGACCTGGTGGCGGACCCGGGCAAGGCCGCCCGGATGGGGCTGGCGGGCAAGGAGCGGGCCCGTACCCGGTTCTCGTGGGAGGCGATCGCCGAGCAGACCCATCGGATGTACGCCTCACTGCTGTAGAGGCTCCCCCGGCCGTGGAGGCGGCCTCCCGGCCGGCAGCGCCCGGTAGGTGTGCACCTCGACGTGTATCCGGACCGGGCGGTCCTGCGGGCCCAACCGGGCCTCGAGCCCGGACCTGTCGAGGTGGACGCCGCTCGGCCCCATGAGCGCCAGGTCCACGGCCACCGGGGCGGGGACCTCGGTGAGCACGTCGACGGTACGCACCTCGCCGGGGCGGAAGTGGTCGGCGAGGTCCGCGTCCAGGCGGTCCGACTTGTCCGGGGCCGGCTCCAGCATGCCGCCGGCCGAACGCAGCGGCTCGAGATGGCCCGGCCCGGGAACGGCGACGACCAACGTGCCACCCGGCCGGAGCACCCGGGCGAACTCCGCCGGGTTCCTCGGGGCGAAGACCACCTGCACCAGGTCGACGCAGTCGTCCGCGAGCGGGAGTCCGTCCCAGGTGTCCGCGACCAGGGCCGCGACGTCATCGTGGACCCTGGCGAGTCGGCGCGCCGCCGCGGTGGAGATCTCCGTGCCGACCCCGAGCGCGCCGGCCGGTCGCCCGGCCCCCGCCAGCGCGTCGACGACACCGGCGAGGTAGAAGCCGGTCCCGGCGCCGGGCTCGAGCACCACCGGCCGGGCCGGTCCCGCGTGGACGCCGCCGGTCCCGGGCGCGAACACCTCGCGGGCGACTCCGGCGAGGATCGCCACGAGGGGGTCGAACAGTCCCGAGCCGAGGACCAGGTCGCGCGCCGCGACCTGGGCCGCACCGTCGCCGGGGAAGCGCCGGCCGCGGGGACCGAAGAGGCTGAGGTGCCCCTGCCGGGCCCGGTCGAACGAATGCCCGGCAGCGCACACCACCGCCCGGTCCACGGCCTGCATACCCTGCCCGCAGACCGGACAGCGCAACAGCGGGACGACCCGCTCGAGGGCCCCGGGGCCCGGGCCCGGGCCCGCGGGCGGCGTCGGGCCGCCGCTCACGGGCGGGGCCGGTCCGCGAGGTCGCGGAGCAACGCCACCAGCGTGCGCGTCGCGAACCCGGTGGCCACCGGCCCGACCTCGTCGATCTCCTCGGACGATCGGGCCGGCCCGGCGATGTCGAGGTGTGCCCACGGTCGACCGTCCACGAAGCCCTCGAGGAACAACGCCGCGGTGATGGCACCCGGCCCCTTGGGGGCCTGCCTCCGGTCGGCGATATCGGAGCGGACCGCCGGGCGCAGATCGTCGGGGAGCGGCAGTCGCCACCACCGCTCCCCGGCCGCCGCCCCCGCTGCGGCGACCCGGTCCGCGAGGTCGTCGTCGTTCGACATCACCGCACCTGTACGCATCCCCAGCGCGACCTTCATCGCACCCGTGAGGGTGGCCACGTCCACGACGACCTCCGGGTCGCACTCGGCGATGCCGTGGGCGAGCGCGTCGGCGAGAACCATCCGGCCCTCCGCGTCGGTGTTCGTGACCTCGGACGTCGTTCCGCCCACGTGCGTGACGACATCACCCGGGCGGTAGGCGGAGCCGGACATCATGTTCTCGGCAGAGGGCACCACCACGGTCAGGTCGACGTCGGCGTACCCGGGCGACCCGTCCGCACAGAACGCCGCGGCCGCCGTCACGACCGCGGCCGAGCCCGCCATGTCCGTACGCATGAGGTGCATCCCGTCTGCGGGCTTGACCGAGATACCCCCGGTGTCGAAGGTGATGCCCTTGCCCACCAGCAGCACCCGCGGGCCCGGACCGCGGCGGCGGGCAACCAGGACGCGCGGGCCGGCCGCCGAACCCCCGCCCACCGCGAGCACGCCGCCGAACCCGCCGGAGACGAGCCCCTCTCCCTCGATGACCTCGGTCCGCATGCCCGCCGCGCCCAGTGCCTCGGACATCCGGGCCACCAGCCACTCGGGTGTCTTCAGATCGGAGGGGGCCCCGGCGAGATCGCGCGCCATCGCCGTGGCCCGGGCGGCCTCCACAGCCGCCGCCACCGCGCGGGTGACGATCACCTCGTCGTCGTCGCCGCCAATCCCCGACCCTGACGCCATCTCCACGACCAGATCGGGAACGACCGGTGCGGGGTCCGCGGCGAAGACGTCCTGGCCCCGCGCACCCAGGAGGTACCCGAGGACCAGCTCGCCGACCCTGTCTGCCGGCAGGGCCCCGGGCACGGCGACGGTCACCGGACCCTCCGCCCGCGAGTCTCGTAGGCGGCGGGCCAGCGCGGCGCCCGCCCGCCGGTGACCCAGACCGTGATCCACCGTTCCCGACCAGCCCGGACGGGGCGTGGAGTCGTCCAACTCGACCTCGACCACCGTCCGCCCGTCGTGGACGGAGACCCGCGCCTCGTCGGCGCGCCCCAGCGGCGTGCGACCGGGGTCGGGTGCGCGCGTGACGACCGCCAGCGCGGCATCGGGGACGGGACCGGAGACGACACGGACCGAGGGCAGTGGGCGGCCGGGGACGGCGGACATCGGGAGGACCTTCCGGGATATGAGTCGGCGCACCCGCCACGAGGGTCGGATGCGCCGGCATCGGTGGGGCGAAGAGATCAGGAGATGGCCTGCGACAGCTCCTCGCTGAGCGACTTCGCCTCATCGGGGGTCAGCTCGACGACGAGACGCCCGCCACCCTCCAGAGGGACGCGCATGACGATCCCACGGCCTTCCTTGGCCGCCTCCATCGGTCCGTCACCGGTCCTGGGCTTCATAGCCGCCATCGAGTCGTTTCCCTTCGTCCTTGTCCGCGGGGCGGCGCACTGTACGGGCGCCCGTGCCCACGATCGGTACTGCTGAGTGGATGGTGTCGATTCTAGCGCGTCCGGCCGCGTCCCGACGCCGTAGCGGGACGACCGTCCACCCCGTTCTGCGCCCCGTCCGCTGCGGCGTCCCCGGCCACGGTGACGTCCTCGCCCAACCGGGCCCGGAGCCGGTCGATCTCGACCGCGGCCTGCTCGAGTGCCCAGTCGACCTCTGCCATGGTGTATCCACGGGCCGACATGCCGAATCGCACCGAGCGGATATCGTCTCCGACGAGGGGTCCGTTCGGCAGCTTGGTGACCGTGTGGTCCCGGGTCACGGGCGGCAACACCTCGGAACGGCCGAACACCACGAGCGACAGCCCGAACAACCCCGCCGCGACGACCAGGGTGACGACCACGTAGACGACGATGGTGAGCATTCCGGTGCTCCCCTCCTGTAGTGACTAGCGCCGGGACCAGTCTGGCACACGGCCCGCCCGCGGCGGGGCGGCAAGTCAGGCCAGGCCGCGTACGGTTCGCGCAGGTCGGCGCGTCCCCACGATCGACGCCACCATCTCGAGGGCGCGCAACGTCCCCGGGACGTCGTGGGTGCGGAACACCCGTGCACCGAGGTAGGCCGCGACCGAAGTCGCCGCGAGGGTGCCCTCCGCGCGGTCGTCCACGCCCGCGTCCAGTGTCTCGCCGATGAAGTCCTTGTTGCTCAGCGCCATGAGGACCGGGTGCCCGACCGCCACGATCTCGTCCATCCGTCGCAACAACTCGAGGCCGTGGAAGGTGTTCTTGCCGAAGTCGTGGGTGGGGTCGATGAGGATGCCGTCCGGCGGCACGCCTGCCGCCAGTGCGCGGTCGGCGGCCGCCGTGAGTTCGTCGACGACGTCGCACACGACATCGGCATACCCCACGCGGAACGGCCGCGTCCGTGGCACCGCTCCGCCCGTGTGGGAACAGACGAACCCGGCTCCCGCCTCCCCCGCCGCGGTGAGGACGCCGGGGTCGTGACCCGCCCACGTGTCGTTGACCAGGTCCGCCCCGGCCGCCAACGCGCGCCGGGCGACCTCGCCCCGCCAGGTGTCGATCGAGATCACCACGCCCGGGTGACGGTCACGCACGGCCTGCACGAACGGCACGACCCTGCGGGTCTCCTCCGCGGCGTCGACGAGGTCGCCGGGCCCGGCCTTGACGCCGCCGATGTCGAGGATGTCCGCGCCGGCCGCCACCACCTCGTCGACGCGGGCCATCGCCGCCGTGTCGGTGAACGTGGCCCCGCGGTCGTAGAAGGAGTCCGGGGTGCGGTTGACGATCGCCATCACCAGCGGGCGGTCGACCGGGACCGGGCGGCCACACAGTGTGGGCGCCGGCGCCGGACCAGCACCTGGACCGGCGGCGATCACCGGCGACCTCCACAGGCGTCGAGCGCGGCCTCGAGGTCGTCACACACGACCAGGCGCGCCAGCGCCTCGGGTTTGACCAATCCGGCTTCCGCCAACCCTCGGACCCAGTCCAGTAAGGGGCGGTAGAACCCGATCGGGTCGTAGAGCACCACCGGCTTGTGGTGGAAGCCAAGGGAGGCCGAGGTCCACATCTCGAACATCTCCTCCATGGTCCCGATCCCGCCGGGCAGGGTGAGGAACGCGTCGGATCGCTCCTCCATCTCCCGTTTGCGTTCCCGCATGGTGGTGACGACGACGAGTTCGTCGGCCGCGGTGTCGGCGACCTCGCGGACCCGCAGCCCCTCGGGGATCACCCCGACGGTGCGTGCACCACCGGCCCGGGCCGCCTCGGCGAGCGCACCCATCATCGAGACGTTGCCGCCGCCCGACACGAGCGACCACCCGCGTCGGGCGATGCCCTCCCCCACGTCCGTCGCGATGGCCAGCAACTCCGGGTCGTAGGTGGAGGAGGCGCAATAGACGCAGACACGACGACCGGCGACCGGCGCCGTCACCGCTCGACCCCGCGGTGCTCCTCGCCGTACAGGTCCTCCCGCTCCTCGGACGTCAACGCCGCCCGGTGGTGGGCCGCACGGATGTACTCCACGGTCTCCGACACGGAGTCCGTCACGAGGAACAGGTCGGGATCGGAGGCGGAGATCATCCCCTCCTCCGCCAGCGTGCCGCGGATCCAGTCGGTCAGCGGGGCCCAGAAGTCCACGCCGAGCAGCACGATCGGGAACCTCGTGATCTTGTCCGTCTGGACGAGGGTGATGGCCTCGAAGAACTCGTCGAGGGTGCCGAACCCGCCCGGCGTGCACACGAAGGCCTGCGTGTACTTGACGAACATCGTCTTGCGGATGAAGAAGTAGCGGAAGTGCAGACCCAGGTCCACCCACCTGTTCAGGCCCTGCTCGTGGGGCAGCTCGATCCCGAGACCGACAGACTCACCATCCGCCTCCCACGCCCCCTTGTTCGCCGCCTCCATCTGTCCGGGCCCGCCACCGGTCACGACTGCGTAACCGGCCTCCACCAGTGCACGGCCCAGCTCCACGGCCTGCTCGTACGCCGGGTCCCCGGGCCGGGTGCGGGCCGAACCGAACACGCTGACGGCGTCCGACAGTTCGGCCAGTGCGCCGAATCCGTTGACGAACTCGCTCTGGATACGCAGCACCCGCCACGGGTCGGTGTGCAGCCAGTCGGTGTCCTGGTTCTTGTCCAGCAGCCGCTGGTCGGTGGTGGTGTGTTCGCCACCCTTTTCACGACGGACGAGGACGGGGCCTCGCATGTGCACGGGGTCGTTGGGGGCCTTCGATGATCTGGGGGTGGGCCGGGAGCGGCGGTACCCGGGACGTGGGCGATCCCGGGGCGCTCGCCGCCCTAGCTGGTGAGGTAGGCGCGCAGGACCCTGCTGACGTCGGTGATCTGTGCCGCCGGACAGTACTCGTCGCGCTTGTGGGCCATGCCGGGGTCGCCGGGGCCGAGGTTGACCGCCGGGATGCCCAGCGCCGCGAAACGGGACACGTCGGTCCACCCGTACTTCGCACGGACCCGCCCACCGGCCGCGCGGACGAGCTCCGCCGCAGCCGGGGCCCCCAGGCCGGGAAGCGCCCCCGGCGAGAGGTCGGTGAGTTCCCAGTACAGACCGGGCTCGGCGGGCGGGGTCTCCCCTTCCGTCACACGTGGGAGACCGGTCAGCCCCAGGGCGTCGAGGGCGTGCGCGAGGGCGGCATCGGTGTCCCGGTCCGGGGCCGACCGGAAGTTCACGTCGAGCCAGGCCTCGTCCGGGACCGTGTTGCCGGCGACCCCCGCCGACATCCGCACGGCCTGCAGCCCCTCGCGGTAGACGCACCCGTCGATGTCCACCGACCGGGCCTCATAGGTCGCGAGCGCCCCCAACACCGGCGCGAGCCGGTGCACGGCGTTGTCGCCCAGCCAGCTCCGCGCCGAGTGGGCCCGCACGCCGCGGGCGTGGACCCGGATCCGCAGGGTCCCCTGGCAGCCGGCCTCGATGAGCCCGCCGGTCGGCTCGCCGAGGATCGCCACATCCCCCGTCAGCCAGTCGCGGTGCGTGCGTTCGAGGACACCCAGACCGTTGGCCGTGGCCTCGATCTCCTCGCAGTCGTAGAGCACCAGGGTGAGGTCGTGCGCCAGCTCGTCGGAGTCCGCCAGCGCGGCGAACAGGTGCAGAAACACCGCGTCCCCGGACTTCATGTCCACTGTCCCGCACCCGTGCAGGACCCTTTCCGTCCCCTCGCCGGTGACCCGGCACGGGACGTTGTCCGCCAGGGGGACCGTATCGAGGTGTCCGGCGAGCACGACCCGGGTCGGGAGGCCCCGGGAGGTACGGGCGAGGACCCGGTTGCCGTCCCGGATCACCTCCGTCCGGCCCGCGGCCGGCCCGGTGAAGCCCGCGACGGTCGCCTCGAGAGCGGCCTGTACGGCGGCGGCGATCGCATCCTCCTCCCGTGAGGGACTGGGGATGTCGACGAGGGCGCGGGTGAGGTCGACCGGGTCGGCGGTCAGATCGAGGGCGGCGGTCACGGCCCCCACCCTAGTTGCCCGTGACCCGTGCCCGTCGGGGCAGACCGCTAGCATCGGGGCCATGAGTGCACATGGAGCCGTGGCCACCGGAATCGCCACCCTGACGTCCGACCACACCGTTCTCGACGTGTGGTACCCAGAGCCGGAGCTGGGCGCCGCGTCCGCCGGCGGTCACCGGGTGCTGTCCGGCGACGAGGTACCCGCCGAGCTGTCGCCGCTGACCGGCGCCGACGCCGACCGGGGGGTCGAGAGGGTGGCCGTGCGGGTGGAGATCGAGGACCTGACCCAGCCGCCGTCCGACGCCTACGACGCCTATCTCCGGCTCCACCTGATCAGCCATCGCCTCATCAAGCCGCACTTCGCGAACATGGACGGCTTGTTCGGCAAGCTGAGCAACGTCGTGTGGACCAACTTCGGACCGTGCGCGGTCCCGGGCTTCGAGCTGGTGCGCGCCAAGCTGCGGGCCCGCGGCCCGGTCACGGTGTACGGCGTGGACAAGTTCCCGCGCATGGTGGACTACGTGGTCCCGTCGGGCGTCCGCATCGCCGACGCCGACCGCGTCCGCCTGGGCGCCCACCTGGCCGAGGGCACCACGGTCATGCACGAGGGGTTCGTCAACTTCAACGCCGGCACGCTGGGCGCGTCGATGGTCGAGGGTCGCATCTCCGCGGGTGTCGTGGTCGGCACCGATTCCGATGTCGGCGGCGGCGCCTCCATCATGGGCACGCTCTCCGGCGGCGGCAAGGAGACCATCTCGATCGGTGAGCGCTGCCTGCTCGGGGCCAACTCGGGTGTCGGCATCTCGCTGGGCGACGACTGCGTGGTCGAGGCCGGACTGTACGTCACCGCGGGCACCAAGGTGGACGTCCGGGCGGGCGCCTGGGCCGAGCGGGAGCCCGTGAAGGCCGGCCAGCTCTCGGGCATGGACAACCTGCTCTTCCGCCGGAACTCCCTGACCGGTGCCGTCGAGGCGGTGCCGTGGAAGCGCGAGGGCGTCGAGCTCAACGCGGATCTCCACGCCAACGACTGACGCCGACGCTCGTCGGCGGCGTCACCCCCCGTCGATAAGGAGGTTCCGCACAGATCGCCCGAGTGCGGGTGCGCGGAACGTCCTTTTCGATGGGGAGGCCGGGCGACGCGGGAGGCCGGGCGACGCCGGGTGATGGGCGATGCGGGAGGG
>NZ_JABFAN010000005.1:328714-355039 GCF_017168155.1 Dietzia sp. KRD202
CGGGCGGCCTGCTCAGCCCAGTCGGCGCACGGCCTCGTCCACCGTCGCGTCGGTAGCGGTGAGCGCGATGCGGACGTGTCGCGCCCCGGCGGGTCCGTAGAACTCGCCCGGCGCGACCAGCACGCCGCGCTCGGCGAACCAGTCCACAGTGTCGCGGCAGGCCTCGTCGCGGCTGGCCCACAGGTACAGGCCGGCCTCTGAGTGATCGATCCGGAACCCGGCCGCCTCGACCGCGGGCAGCAGGCGTGCACGGCGGGCCCGGTACCGCTCACGCTGCTCGGCCTCGTGGGCGTCATCGCCCAGGGCGGCCGTCATGGCCGACTGGACGGGCAGCGGCATCATCATCCCGGCGTGCTTGCGCACCTCGAGAAGCTCGGCGACCAGGCCGGGGTCACCGGCGACGAACCCGGCGCGGTACGACGCGAGGTTGGAGGTCTTGGACAGCGAGTGCAGTGCGAGGAGACCGGTGTGGTCGCCGTCGCAGACACGCGGATCGAGGATCGAGGGAGCCTCGCCCTCCCACACCAGTCCGAGGTAGCACTCGTCGGAGGCGACGATCACGCCGCGGTCGCGGGCCCAGCCGACCACCTTGCGCAGGTGGTCCACGCCGAGCACCTTGCCGCTCGGGTTCGACGGCGAGTTGAGGTACAGCAACGTCGGCGAGGACGGGCCGAGCTGCATGAGCGAGTCGGCGCGAACCACCGTGGCCCCCGCCAGCAGTGCGCCGACCTCATAGGTCGGGTAGGCGACCTCGGGCACGACGACCGTGTGGCCCGGCCCCAGTCCGAGCTGGGCGGGCAGGCCCGCGATGAGTTCTTTTGTGCCGATCGCCGGTAGCACGGCGTCGGGAGTGAGCCCCGTGATGCCGTACCGGCGCTCGAGCGCGTCGACCGCGGCCCGCCGCAGATCGGGGGTGCCGACGGTCGTGGGGTACCCGGGCCAATCCGAGCCTGCGGCGAGCGCCTCGCGGATCACCGGGGCGACCGGGTCCACGGGCGTGCCGACGGTGAGGTCGACGAGACCGTCCGGGTGGGCGGAGGCGCGCGAGCGGGCGTCCGAGAGGGTGTCCCAGGGGAACACCGGGAGCGCGCGCCCGGGCGGTCGACGCTCCGGGCGCGACACCACCGGG
Organism: Dietzia sp. KRD202; assembly: GCF_017168155.1. NCBI lineage: Bacteria > Bacillati > Actinomycetota > Actinomycetes > Mycobacteriales > Dietziaceae > Dietzia > Dietzia sp. KRD202. The sequence goes on from NZ_JABFAN010000005.1 coordinate 329,844, forward strand.
GTCACTCCTGGTTCATGGGCGGGAGCGCCTTGACCATCGGGTGGTCGTAATCGACCTTGCCGACCTTGGCCGCGCCGCCCGGCGATCCGAGCTCGACGAAGAAGTCCGCGTTCGCGGCGTTGTACTCGGTCCACTCGTCCGGGACGTCGTCCTCGTAGAAGATGGCCTCCACGGGGCAGACCGGCTCACACGCCCCGCAGTCGACGCACTCGTCCGGGTGGATGTACAACATCCGTCCACCCTCGTAGATGCAGTCGACAGGACACTCCTCGACGCAGGACTTGTCCATCACGTCGACGCACGGCTCTGCGATCGTGTAGGTCACGTCAGCCACCTTCCTCGTAGCGGTATGACCTGAATCGTATGTCACAGGCCACGCGGATGCGGAAGCCGCCCCGCGAGACGATCGACCTATGTGACGACGGTCACCCCGACGGGTCGGTGGGCGGGTCCGTAGACGGTGTCACGACGGCGGACCGGGCGTCCGATCCCGGTGGCGATCTCCTCGATCTCCTCCGGGGTCTTGGCCGAGCCGTTCTCGGCGCCGGCCATCCGCGAGATGGTCTCCTCCATCAGGGTCCCGCCCAGGTCGTCGGCGCCGGATCGCAACATGGTCCGCGTCCCCGCGACCCCGAGCTTGACCCAGCTCGTCTGCACGTGGTCGATCGCCCCGTGCAGCATGATGCGGGCCAGGGCGTGGACCGCGACGTTCTCCTCCCGGGTCGGACCGGGCCGTGAGGCGCCGGCCAGGTACAGCGGCGCGCTGCGGTGCACGAAGGGCAGCGGGACGAACTCGGTGAAGCCGCCCGTGCGTTCCTGGATCCCACGGAGGGTCCGCAGGTGGGCCACCCAGTGGCGCGGGGTGTCCACGTGGCCGTACATCATCGTCGAACTCGACCGCAGCCCCACCTCGTGGGCGGTGGTGACGATGTCGATCCACTCGGAAGCGGGGAGTTTGCCCTTGGTGAGCACCCAGCGCACTTCGTCGTCGAGGATCTCCGCCGCGGTACCGGGGATGGTGTCCAGCCCCGCCGCACGGAGCTCGGTGAGCCACTCCCGGACCCCCACGCCCGATCGCGAGGCGCCGTTGGAGATCTCCATGGGGCTGAACGCGTGCACGTGCATGGACGGCACCCGCTCCTTGACCGCGCGGACCAGGTCGGCGTACCCGGACACCGGCAGGTCCGGGTCGATGCCGCCCTGCATGCACACCTCGGATGCGCCGGAGACGTACGCCTCGTACGCGCGGTCGGCGACCTCGGCCGCGGAGAGCGAGAACGCGTCGGCGTCGCCCTTGCGCTGGGCGAAGGCGCAGAAGCGGCATCCGGTGTAGCAGATGTTGGAGAAGTTGATGTTCCGGTTGACGACGTAGGTGACGGTGTCCCCCACCACGTCGGCGCGGATCCGGTCGGCGAGCCCCGCGACGGCGGCCAGGCCGTCCCCGGTGGCGGTCGCCAGCGCGAGATACTGCTCATCGGTGAGGCCGGCGGGGTCCGCCTCGGCTGCGCGCAGCGCGGCCACGACCTCGGCGTCGGCCCGCTCGGGGACCAGCGCCGCGGCCCCCAGCTCCGCCGCGCGGGCCCGGATGACGTCCCAGTTGCCGAAGGCCTCGCCGATGTCCGACCGGGTGTCGGTATTGCGGCCCTCGGAGTCGATCGCCGTGTGCAGATCGGTCCGTCCGCTCGAGTCCCAGTCGTCGTCGGGCTCCTGCCACGGCCGTCCCTGCGGCTGCACCACCTCGTCGTCGTCCCCCACCACGGCGAGCCCGCTCGACGGGTCCGCCAGCGCACGGACGTGGCCCGCCACCCGTGGGTCGATCCACGCGTCTCCCGCACCGACGTAGCGGGGATGCGCGGTGAGTCGTTCGGTGAGCGTCCACCCACGCGCGGCGAGGTCGGCGGTGAGCTCGTCGAGGTGCGGCCACGGCCGCTCGGGGTTGACGTGGTCCGGGGTGAGCGGAGAGATGCCGCCCAGATCGTCCACACCGGCGTCGATCAGGGCCAGCACGTCGTCGCGGTCGACGAGGTTGGGCGGGGCCTGCACCGCCACGCGCGGGTCGAGCACCAGTCGGGCGACGGCGATCGCGGCGAGGAACTCGTCGGTGTCCGCGTCGTCCGCGGCGCGCATCGCGGTGTCCGGCTTGGCGCGGAAGTTCTGGACGATCACCTCCTGCAGGTGACCGAACTCGCGGGCGAGCCCGGCCAGCGCGAGCAGGCTCTCGGCGCGCTCGGTGCGGTTCTCGCCGATCCCCACGAGGATCCCGGTGGTGAACGGCACGGCGAGGCGACCCGCGTCGGTGAGGGTGCGCAGGCGGACGGCCGGGTCCTTGTCCGGACTGCCGTGGTGGCACTCGCCCGGGGTGGTGAACAACCGGCTCGCGGTGGTCTCGAGCATCATGCCCATCGACGGGGCGACCGGCTTGAGGGTGGACAGTTCGGACCAGCTCATCACGCCCGGGTTGAGGTGCGGCAGCAGCCCGGTCTCCTCGAGCACCCGGATCGCCATCGCGCGCACGTAGTCCAGCGTCGAGGAAAAGCCGCGGGACTCGAGCCATTCCCGGGCCTCGGGCCACCGGTCCTCCGGACGGTCGCCGAGCGTGAACAGGGCCTCCTTGCACCCGGCCTCCGCGCCGCGGCGGCACAGGTCGATGACCTCGTCGGGGTCGAGGAACATACCCTCGCCCGCCGCCCGGAGCTTGCCTGGGACGGTGACGAACGTGCAGTAGTGGCAGCGGTCCCGGCACAGGCGGGTCAGCGGGACGAACACCTTGCGGGAGTACGTCACCACCCCGGGGCGCCCCTCGTCGACGAGGCGGGCGTCCCGGCGGCCGGCGGCGAGAGAGGTCAGCCGCGCCAGGTCCTCGCCCCGCGCGGCGAGCAGCACCGCCGCCTCGGTGACGTCCAGGGTGAGCCCGTCGGAGGCCCGGCGCAGGGCGCGCCGCATGGCCGACGCCGTGGGCCGGGGATCGGCGGGGTTCGGTGCGTGATCCATGCCCGTGATGATGCCCCACCTCGCGTGCGTGGCGAGCAGCCGGTGCTCCACGGGTGGTCAGGGGCCTGACGCGCGCTCCCTCCCACTAGTCTTACCGTCATGCCCGATCACGCAGTCCCCCTCCGCACGAACGGGGACCCCCTGGTGTCCAGCCCGGCCGCAGCCGACGGGGGTGCGCACGCTCTCCGCGCACCGCGCCCGGCGCTCGACGAGCGGGACGCGGGCGGCGAACTGCCGGACACCGGCGATGCACTGCTGACGAACAACCGGGTGCTGGTCACCGCGCCGCGGCACCGGATCGAGAAGCGCACACCGTTCCTCTTCGTGATCGAGGGAATCTGGTCCTGGGCGGTCCTCGCGGGCCTGCAGGTCGGCTGGTACTTCTGGGGCGACAACGTCATGGCGTTCTGGAACTGGGTGGCGCTGGCGGTGACGGTGCCGTTCGCGTTCATGGGCATCGTCGTGGCGCCGTGGTGGCGATACATCGTGGCCCGGTGGGACGTCTCGGACACGGCGGTGTGCTCACGCAAGGGGTGGTGGACCACCCAGTTCCGCATCGCGCCGCTGGCCCGTCTGCAGACCGTGTACACGACGCGCACCCTGTTCGAGCGGTGGTTCGGCCTGGCGACCGTCAACGCCTCCACCGCGTCCGCCCAGGGCACGGTGGAGATCCGGGGGCTCAACCTGGCCGACGCCGAGGCGCTGGCCCAGCACCTCATCGCGATCGCCAACCTGGACTCGGAGGACGGGACGTGACCGGGCCCGAGACGGCGCCCGGGGTGACGGCGGGGTCGGACGACGACGACGACGAGGGCGTCACCTCCGCTGGCACCGCCCCGGCTCCGGAAGCCGAACCGGCGGAAGAGGTCCTCTCGGCCGACGAACCCGCCGTCGCCGAGAAGATCGACCCGGAGGCCCCCTGGGAGCGCCTGTCGTGGCGAATGCTGCTCGTGTACCCGCTGGGCATGCTCACGCGCCTGCTCCCGCTGTTCCTCATCTCCCTGTGGCTGGGCTCCAACCGCAGCAACTACTGGTTCGAGATCGTCGTGGTCTCGCTGGTGATCCTCAGCGGCGTCCTGCGGTGGCTGTCGACCAGCTATCAGGTCGGCCGCACCCACATCATCCTGAAGAAGGGCTTCTTCAGCCGCCAGGTGGTCACGGTCGCCCGTCAGCGCATCCGGAGCGTGGACACCGAGTCCGACCTGTTCCACCGGGTCCTGAAGGTCTCGATCGTGGAGGTGGGGACCGGGCGGGCCGACTCCGGGAAGTCGGATGCCGAGCGGTTCCGCCTCGACGCCATCGACACCACACTCGTCGAGCCGCTGCGTGACGAGCTCCTCAAGCACCGACGTGCCATGGACCCCTCGCTCGACGTGGAGGACGAGGAGCAGTGGGGATCGAAATACGGCGAGGACATCGCCCGGTGGAAGGTCACCTGGTCGCGGTTCGCGCCGTTCTCCTTCATCGGGTTCGGCGTGCTGTTCTCCCTGTGGCTCATCACCTGGCAGATGGGCGACATGCACGACCGCATCATGGACCTGGCGGTGGTCGAGGGGACCATCGACTGGCTGGATTCACTGGGTCAGCCCTGGGCGTTCGTCGGCAAGGGGGTCGCGATCTGGCTGGTCGCCGGCGTGCTGGCGATCATCACCTACGCCATCCGTTACGGCAAGTACGCGCTGACCGACCGGGGCCAGCTGCTCTACGTCCAGAACGGCATCCTGCGGCGCAAGCACATCGCCCTCGACAAGGCGCGGTTGCGCGGCGTCGAGATGCGGCTGCCGGTCTACCTGCGGATGCTCGGCGGAGGCCGGCTGGAACCCATCATGACGGGCACCAAGAAGGGCGCCACCGCGTCCACCCTGCTGCCGCAGGCGCCGATCGCGGACGTGCGCCGGGTGGCGATCCGCATCCTCGGAGACGAGACGCCGGTGACCGTCCCGCTGCGGCGGCACCCGTGGAAGGCGTCCCGTCGGCGGATCACCCGGGGCCTGCTCCCGTTCTGGATCGTCGCCGGGATCATCGTGCTGGTGCGGATCGACTCGGGCCCGTCGGCGGACATCTGGGTGCGCTGGGGCATCCCCGCCGCCCTGGTGTTCTTCGTGCTGCTGTCGGTGGACCGTATCCGCATGCTCGGGCACGCGCTTCTTCCGGAGATGTTGGTGACCTCGAACGGGTCGTGGACCGCCAAGCGGTCGGTTCTCGAAGCGGACGGGATCATCGGCTGGACCGTCACGCAGTCGGTGTTCCAGCGGACGGCGCGCGTCGCGACGGTCTCCGCGGCCACCCCGGCCGGGAACGGCGTCTACTCGGTGGTCGACATCGACGCCGACGAGGCGTGGGCGCTCGCCGAGGCGCTGACGCCGGGAATCACCGACGTGTGGCACCACACCGGAGAACCCGGCGGCCGTGTCTCACCGTCGATGGGCGTCCGACGCGGGTGACGGCCACAGGGTGGCCATCCACAGCGGGACCAGGCCCCCGAACACCAGGAGCGCGAGCCCGCGCAGTCCGATCGGCACGGGCATGTCTCCCCCGGGGCCCAGGTTGATCGCGACCAACGTGAGGATCCAGACGAGGGCGGGGAACGCCGCCACGATCTTCCGCTGCGACCACATCGACCCGACCCGCACCAGGAACAGCGACCACGCCCCGGCGGCGAGGACGCTGATCGGGACCGGCACGAGCCCGACGTACATCGTCAGCCACGCCGAGGCGAGGACGCAGCCGGCAACCGAGCCGATCGCGAGGAACACCAGCGCGGCCGCCAACTCGACCACGGAGGCCGCCCGCCCGCGCGGGGCCGCGGCTGTCACGGTCGCTGCCCGCCCAGCCCGTCGAGCAGGTGCGCGGACCCGGCCGGGCACTTGACGTACGGGCCGTCGTCCTCGGCGCGGTCACGGGCGATGTACCACTCCACCTGGGGCACGGACTGCAGGACCCCGTTGGTCAGCGCGAGGAACCAGGGCTCCCCCTCGGGGCCGGGCACCAGCTCGAGCTGGGTGGCGTGTCCGGTCAGGGCGGCCAGTTTGGCGGCGTAGTCGGCGTCGTCCAGCGGGACGCGGTGGGTCAGCCTCGAGTCCGGGACGGACGGCAGTTCGTCCTCCTGCGGGTGCCGCAGGTGCGCGGGCGGCGCAGGGTGGGTCCGGGTGGTCTCCGACCGCGCGGTGACCGTCCAGGCCACGCGGGCCGGCCGGTGGGCGGCGTCCTCGATGGCGGCGTGCACCACCTCGTGGGCCCGGATGTGGTCGGGGTGGCCGTAGCCTCCCCGCGGGTCGTAGGTCACCACGAGATGGGGCCTGAAGTCGTCGAGGACGGCCACCACCTCGTCCACCGCCTCCCTGCCCGACCGCACAAACGCACGCGGGTGATCGGCCGACGGCGTCCCCGCCATCCCCGAGTCGCGCCACCGGCCGGCGCCGCCGAGGAAGCGGGTGCGGTCGACCCCGAGGGCGCGCAGGGCGCCCGCCAGTTCGCCGATCCGGTACCCCCCGAGTTGGTCGGCGCGGTCCGCGACGAGGCCGGCGAACTCCTCGCCGAGCACCTCGCCCTCCTCGCCGAGCGTGCAGGTGACGACACGGACGTCGCCACCGGCGGCGACCAGCGCGGCGATCGTGCCGCCGGTGGTGATCGCCTCGTCGTCGGGGTGGGCGTGGACGAACAGGGCGCGCACGCCGTCGGCGGGCGGGGTCGCGGTGGTCGGGGTCGCGGTGGTCGGTGTCATCCGGTCCTCTTCCAGGCGGGTGCGGTATCCGGCCGCACGAGTGGCACCCGCAGGGCCAGCTCGGCGACCCTGTCGCCCGCGGCGGCGAGATCGACCGCGGCACCCGGGGCGGGCGGGGCGCCCTGACCGGATGATCCTCCCGGCTCCGCCACGCCGAGCGCCCGATTGATCTCGGGGTCACAGACTCCGGTGACGTCGCCGGCCCGCGCGGCCGCACCGCGGCCGAGTGTGCGCGAGGGAGTGGTGGGCGTGGTGGTGACGGTGGTGGTGGCACTCGTCCGTCGGTCGGGGGTCTCCCCCGTGTCCGGGTCGGGCGGGATGAGGCTCGACACGGTGGTCGGCGTGCGGGACGGGGTTGCGGTCCTCGTCCCGGTGGCGGCCGGTCGGGTCCCGCAGGCGAAGCGCGAGACCGCGGCGACCTCGGGCCGTCCGTCGGTCCGCTGCCAGCCCACGACGCCGTCGACGAGCCCGTGCGGGAGTGCGTCCCCGTACAGGGCGGTCGCGTCCAGCTCCCACACCCGGGCACCGATCCCCGCAGAGCGCAGTTGGTCGGCGACGGTGTAGGCGGCGGTCACGGCCCGCTCGTCCGCACCCTCGACCCCCAGGGTCACGGCAAGTGGGGTCCCGTCACGTCGCCATCGGGTGCCCGTTCGGGTGAAGCCGGCGTCGCCGAGTGCGCGCTCGACGGCGTCCGCGTCGGCGGTGACGGTGTCGCCCGACCCCGGGGGGAACGGGAAGGACGACACGGACGGGTCGGCCTCCCGCGTGACGATGCGCCCGACCACCTCGGGGTCGATCGCCGCGGCCACCGCGCGACGGACCGCCGGATCGGCCACCGTCGACGCGACCGTGTTCAGTCCGAGTTCGAGCTGGGCCGCGCTCTCCAGGGGCGCGGTGGTCACTCCCGGGACCGTCGCGGCGACGTCCGCCGTCACCGGGTTCGCCGAGACGATCGCCATCACCCCGGGCCCGCCCCTCAGCGCCGCGCCGAGCTGGGCGGCTCCGGTGGCTCGTCGCACGACGATCTGGTCGACCTCGGGGGCTCTGGCCCAGTACCGGTCGTTGCGGACGAACTCGATCTGCCCCCGGCCGATGTCGGCCGTGCGGATCATGAACGGCCCCGCGCTCGTCACCGGCAGGAGTTGCATCGAGCCCTGGAATCCGTCGGGCGCACCCTTGAGGATGTGCGCGGGGAGCAGGTGGGTGAACAGGCTCCGCCAGTGCTCCGGCACGACGTCGAACTCCACATCGACGACCTTGCCGCCCGCACCCGAACGGACCTCCACGATCCGCTCGTACCCGGCCGGATCGACCACGCCGGGCTGGCTGGTCATCTGCCGCCAGAGGTACTCGAAGTCCTCCGCCGCGACGGGGACACCGTCGGACCATTGCGCCTGCTGATCGATCGTGTACCGGATGGTCGAGGGGGCGCCGGGGACTCGCGCGGCGGAGACCAGGAGATCCCGGTTGAGCGTCTGTTCGCCACCGGGGCCCGGGACGAACGCGCTGGGCAGCAGCAGCGAGGCCACGAGGTCGGTGTCCACGCCCTGGTCGGCCAGGAGGTGCGGGTTGAAGCCCGGGTCCACCCGGTTCAGCGCGAGCAGGAGACCGTCATCCGTGAGGGTGACCGACGCGCCGTCGGTGCGCTCCTCGCCCACCACCGCCGGTGGGGGCGGGTCGGCGACGCACCCGGTGACGACGACGAGGGCCAGCGCGGCGCACACCGCGGCGGCACCCCGCCGGCGCACCGACGCCCCCCTCGTCGTCATCGACTTCCGGTCTAGCCGACCGTCTGCTGGTCGCGCGACTTGGACCGGCTGCGGGCCTTGGCCCGCTCGTTGGCGGTGAGCAGGACCTTGCGCACACGGACCACCTCGGGGGCCACCTCGACACACTCGTCGACGGCACAGAACTCCATGGCCTCCTCGAGGGAGAGGTTCTTGTGCTTGGACAGCGTCTCGGTGGCGTCGGAGGAGGCCGCACGCATGTTCGTGAGCTTCTTCTCCTTGGTGATGTTGACGTCCATGTCCTCCGAGCGCGGGTTCTCCCCCACGACGACACCCTCGTAGACCTCGGAGCCGGGCTCGATGAAGAAGTCACCGCGGTCGGCCAGCCCGAGCAGCGCGAACGTGGTGGCCTTGCCCGCACGGTCCGCGACCAGCGAACCGGTGTGCCGGGCCCGGATCTCCCCGGCCCACGGCTCGTATCCGGCGGAGTACGAGTTGGCGATCCCCGCACCCCGGGTATCGGTCATGAAGGTCGTCCGGAAGCCGATGAGGCCGCGTGCGGGGACGGTGAACTCCATGCGCACCCAGCCGGAGCCGTGGTTGCTCATCTGCTCCATGCGGCCCTTGCGGGCGGCCATGAGCTGGGTGACCGCACCGAGGTGCTCCTCGGGGACGTCGATGGTCATGTGCTCGAACGGCTCGTGGAGCTTGCCGTCGATCGTCTTGGTGACCACCTGCGGCTTGCCGACGGTCAGCTCGAAGCCCTCGCGGCGCATGGTCTCGACGAGGATGGACAGCGCCATCTCGCCACGACCCTGCACCTCCCAGTCGTCGGGACGCTCGGTGTCGAGCACCTTGAGCGAGACGTTGCCGACGAGCTCCTGGTCGAGGCGCGCCTTGACCATGCGCGCGGTGAGCTTCTTACCGCCGTTCCGGCCGGCCAGGGGCGAGGTGTTGACGCCGATGGTCATGGAGATGGCGGGCTCGTCGACCGTGATGGCCGGGAGGGCGACCGGGTTCTCCGGATCCGCCAGCGTGTCACCGATCATGATGTCGCTGATGCCGGCGACCGCGACGATGTCACCGGCGACGGCCTCCTCGGTGGGCACCCGCTCGACACCGTCGGTCTTGAGCAGCTCGGAGATCTTGACGGACTTGGTCTCCTGCTCGCCGCCCGGCAGGTTGTGGATCCACGCGACCTGCTGCCCCTTGCGCAGCCGGCCGTTGTGGATGCGCACGAGACCGATGCGGCCGAGGAAGTTGGAGGCGTCCAGGTTGGTGACGTGGGCCTGCAGCGGGGCGTCGGCGTCCCCGCGCGGGGCGGGGATCACGTCGTAGAGCAGGGCGAACAGCTCGTCGAGGTTCTCCCCCTCCGGCTCCTGGCCGTTGGCCGGCTGGGTGGTGGACGCCTTGCCGGCGCGGCCGGAGGCGAAGACCACGGGCAGCTCGAGCGCGTGCTCGGCGGCGGCCTGGGCGGCGGGGTCCTCCAGGTCGGCCGCGAGATCCAGCAGCAGGTCCTGTGCCTCCTCGACGACCTCGTCGATCCGGGCGTCCGGCCGGTCGGTCTTGTTGACGACGATGATGACCGGCAGGGAGGCAGCGAGCGCCTTGCGCAGCACGAAGCGGGTCTGCGGTAGTGGCCCCTCGGAGGAGTCGATGAGCAGGACGACGCCGTCGACCATGTTCAGGCCACGCTCGACCTCGCCGCCGAAGTCCGCGTGACCCGGGGTGTCGATGATGTTGAAGACGAGGTCCGCGCCACCGGCACCCGCGCCGTGTCGCCGCACGGAGGTGTTCTTGGCGAGGATCGTGATGCCCTTCTCACGCTCGAGGTCGCCCGAGTCCATGACCCGGTCCACGAGCTCCGCGCGTTCGTCGAACGCGCCGGACTGGCGCAGCATCGCGTCGACGAGTGTCGTCTTCCCGTGGTCGACGTGGGCGACGATTGCGACGTTGCGGAACTCGGTCAAGGCCATACGCTGGGTTCTCCCTCGGAGGCTTACGGGCGCCCGGGGCGGCTCGTGGGCCGCCGGGCTGGTGGTGGGAATCGACGGCGCTAGTCAGCCGCGATCCACAGGCGCGTCCGGTCGAGCGCGCGTGCGGATCCACTTTACCCGCTGATCCGGACGATTCCCCCATCCTGAGACCACCCCGACAGTGCGGACGCCCTGTGTGTTATTTACATCACCCATAACTTCTGTAACATCAGCACCAGATCGCTCATCTGCCCGACTCCCGGTGCCCGTGACTCGGGACACTTATGAGAATATCTAGCGGTCGACCGGTCGGCCCGTCCGCCGGTCCGCCCGCCCATCCGAAGAATGGACTCGCCAGTGATCCGCCACTCGCTCAGGACCTCGTTCCGGACCATCGGTCTCGGGGCCGTCGCCGCCGTCGCGGTCGGTCTCGCCGCACCCGCCACCGCCAGCGCGCAGTCGCTCGACGAACTGGGACGCCCGACCGAGCCCGTGCTCCAGGCGATCGAGAACCTCGCCGAGCAGCAGTGGATCCCCGAGGAGACCCGGGGCACCATCGCCCGTGCCGTCGGGTTCTTCCGCGGCACCGGCGAACCTGGCACCCCGATTCCCGAGAACGGCCCGGTCATCGCACAGTTCGCCTACCCCACGATCATGCAGCGGTGCATCGGCGGTGAGCAGACCGCCGTCGGTGCCGCGACCGCCGTGCCCGGCCCGGCCGATCTGCCGCTGCCCGGCATCGCCCCCGGCCATCTCGGTTTCATCTTCACCGCCCTGGGCACCGAGGGTGTCGCGGCCCAGCAAGCCCAGCCCATGACCGTCGACTGGTTCAACGTCAACAACGGCCGTCGCGGTACCACCGTCCTCGGGTACAACGGCCTCAACGAGGGGGGCCCCGCCACCGTCAACGGTGTCGCCGACACGGGCCCGGGCCAGGTCCTCATGCTCCTGCAGGGTGGCGTCACCACGAACCTGGAGGAGGGCGGGACCGCCAACTGCGTCGCCTTCCCCACGGTGGGGACCGCGTTCGTCCGGTGACCGCCGACGGTAGCGGGCCCCACCCCGTCGCCGACCAGGACCTGACCGAGGCCCGTCTCGCCCTCGCCGGCGACGGGCCTCTGGTCGTTCTCAGCGGCGCCGGGATGAGCGCGGAGAGTGGTGTGCCCACCTTCCGCGATGCCCAGACCGGCCTGTGGGAGCGGTACGACCCGTCCGCACTGGCCACGCCGGAGGCCTGGACACGTGACCGGGACACCGTCTGGGCCTGGTACCGCTGGCGCGAGCGCCTGGTCTCGGGCGCAAAGCCGAATGCCGGGCACGTCGCGGTGGCCCGCGCCCAGGCCCACCGTGACGTGGTGGTGGTCACGCAGAACGTCGACGACCTCCATGAGCGCGCCGGATCGAGCCGGGTGCACCACGTCCACGGGAGTCTGTTCGCCCACCGCTGCGACACCTGCGACGCGCCGATGGAGGTCGGCCCTCCTCCCGCCGAGCCCGTCGACCGCCTCACCCCGCCGAACTGCGACCGGTGTGGCGGGCGCGCCCGACCGGGCGTGGTGTGGTTCGGCGAGATGCTCCCGGGCCGGCCCTGGGACGCTGCGGTCGACGCGGTCACCTCGGCCGCGGCGGTGCTCGTCGTCGGCACCTCCGGCCTGGTCCACCCCGCGGCGTCACTACCCGGGCTCGCCGCCGACGCCCGGATCCCGGTGGTCGAGGTGAACCCGGGCCCCTCGGGACTCGGCTCCGAGGTCTCGGTCCACGTCCGGGCCACCGCAGGGCAGGCGCTTCCTCACCTCTTGGCACCCTGATCCCCTCGGGCCGCCCTTCCGGCCCTGCCACACACCGGCTGGCGGAAACCTCTCTGGGGCCGATAGAACGCGCTAGCGTAGCGCGCAGGGACCCACGCCCGGAGTTCCCGCTCCTCCGTTCGCACGGAGGCCAGGACCGGAGGTCACCTCATGTCTGATTCGTCCCCGGCAACCCCGTCTACCGCCCCGGCCATCATCGCGGTCATCGCCGCCGAGTTGATCGGCACCTTCTGGCTGGTCCTCGGCGGTTGCGGCACCGCCGTGTTCGCGGCGGTCCAGATCGCCACCGCCGATACCGGCGACGTCCCCGTCGGCGTGGGATACCTCGGGGTCGCGATCGCGTTCGGACTGACCGTCCTCACGGGTGCGTACGCGTTCGGCCACATCTCGGGCGGTCACTTCAACCCCGCCGTGACCATCGGCGCCGCGGTCGCGGGCCGACTTCCCTGGGCGAAAGTGCCCGTCTACATCGTCAGTCAGGTCGTCGGGGGTCTGGTCGCGGGCGCGCTGATCCTCGTCGTGGCGAGCGGAAAAGACGGATTCGAGGCCACCGGCAGCATGGCCGCCAACGGCTACGGGGCCAACTCGCCCGACGGCTACGGCCTGCTCTCGGCGCTGCTCATCGAGATCGTGCTCACGGCCCTCTTCGTGTGGGTCATCCTCGGCGCCACCGATCACCGGGCCCCCGCCGGCTTCGCGCCCGCGGCCATCGGCCTCACACTGACGCTGATCCACCTCATCTCCATCCCGATCACCAACACATCGGTGAACCCGGCACGGTCGACGGCCGTGGCGTTCTTCAACGGGGGCGGCGCACCGGGCCAGCTGTGGCTGTTCTGGGTGGCACCGATCGTCGGCGCCCTGATCGCCGGAATCCTGTACGGCCCGTTGTTCGGCGCTCGCGGGCTCAACAGTCGATCCGCGGCCGTCTCGGCCTGACGCACCGCCGACGGGGTCAACACGAAGGGCCCGAGGGAGAACTTCCTCCCACGGGCCCCTCATCGATGCGGCCGCTCCGAGGCGCGAGGCCTCCTCCGGTCAGTGGCGGGGTTCATCCCCGCGGGTCCGGCCCAGCATCTTGTCCACGATGCCCGGCTTGTCGTCAGGATGACGGTCCGGATCGACGGTGTCGCCGGGCGTCCCGGTCCGGTGCCCCGACCTCGCCTGCGGATCAGAACCACCGGGGACATCGTCGGTCCGGGCGTGACGCCCGCCGGCGTCACCCACTCCGGCGCCGGGTGCTCCGGCGGCCCCGGCGCCCGCTCCGTGGCGGCCCCGGTCACCGGAGTCGATACCGGACCCGGAAGTGGCGGACGAGCCCATACCGGTCCCGGTGGCCATCCCTCCGTGGTCGGTGCCACGGCCACGCCCCTCGTCGGGGACCCGGTCGCCGCGCAACGCACCGCGGTCGTGATCATGGGTGAGGTCGCCACCGCGGTCGCGGTCATGGGTGAGGTCACCGCCCCTGTCGCGATCGTGGGTGAGGCCCCCGTCGCCGCCATGGTCGCGATCGTGCGTGAGACCCCGGTCGCCACCGTGGTCGCGATCGTGCGTGAGACCCCGGTCGCCACCGTGGTCGCGATCGTGCGTGAGACCCCGGTCGCCGTGGTCGCGACCGCGGTCGAGGTCATCAGCACGGCCCTTGGGATCGAGCTTCTCGGCGGTCTGTTCCATCCGCCGAACATCATGCTTCTGCTCGTCGACGGTGCCGCGCTGCCGCTCGGCCTCCACCCGGAGCTTGTCGGCCTCTGCGGCCTTCGCACGGGCCTCCTGCTCAGCCGCGCCCGCCCTGTGCTCCTGCTCGCGGACGACCGCGTCCTGCTGTTCGAGCTGCTGCTCGCGTTCTCGTGCGCTGCGCCGCAGTTCCGCGGCCTCGGTGAGCTTCTTCCGGTTGCTGCTCTTGACGGCCATCGCGATGAGCGCGATCACGATGATCAGCGCGATCACCCCGATGATGATCCAGATGATGGGGTCCACAGCTGCCTCCCTTTCAGGGGTCGGGTTGCGTCTGGAACGTAACCCCGCCCCCAGACGGGTGCCACCGGTCGCGCCTGCGGCGGCAACCGCCCGGCACCCGACAAGCGCCCGTCCGGCACCCGCGGCACCGGCCCGGCGCCCGGGGGCGACTAGTGGTGAGCCCGCGGGAGCAGTCCCGCCTCCCGCGCCTCCCGGCTGAGCCGCTCCCGGTGATCCGGGTGCGCCACAGCGATCAGCGCCGCGGCCCGCCCGGCGACCGACTTGCCCCTCAGCTCCGCGATACCGAATTCGGTGACGACGTTCTCGATGATGTTCTTGTGGGTGGTGACCGGACTGCCGGGCGTGAGCGACAGGGAGATCCTGCTGACGCCCCCGGAGGTCTGCGACGGGGTGACGATGAACCCGTGGCCTCCCGGGGAGAACGTGCAGCCCCGGGCGAAGTCCGCCTGTCCCCCGGCCCCCGACCAGTACCGGCCGCCGATGGTCTCCGAGGCCGCCTGCCCGAACAGGTCCACCTCGCTGGTCGCGTTGATCGAGTAGAGATTGTGCTCCTGGCCGATCACCCTCGGGTCGTTGACGATATCCACGGGGAGCATCGCCACAGACGGGTTGTTGTGGAGCCAGTCCATGAGTCGCTGCGACCCGAGGGCGAAGGTGGTGACGTGCTTGAACGGCCGCCCCGTCTTGCGCGACCCGTCGATCACCCCGGCCTCGACGAGGTCCATCACCCCGTCGGACAACGCCTCGGTGTGGATCCCCAGATGACGGTGATCCGTCAGCCGGGACAGGAATGCGTTCGGCAACCTGCCGACCCCGAGTTGGAGACAGGCCCCGTCGGGGACACGCTCGGCGATGACGTCCGCTATCGCGTTGTCCGTCTCCCCCGGTGGCGGCGCCTCCATGGTGATCATCGGGGTGTCGTTACGGGTCACGCCCACCACCTGGGAGATGTGGATGTGGTTGCGCCCGAAGGTGCGGGGCATGTGGGAGTTGACCTCGACGAAGAACGGCACCTGGCCGATGAACGAGGCCACGTAGTCGGCGTTCGTGCCCATCGAGAAGAAACCGTGCTCGTCGATCTCCGACACCGTGGCGATCGCCAGACCGGGAGGAGAGAACTCGCGCAGCGTGGCCGGCACCTGCGCGAAATCGACGGGGATGAGGTCGCAGTGGCCCCGGTGGAAGTTCTCCCGCGACCCGCGACCCAGGAAGTAGTCGACATGCCGGAGCCTGCCCGGGTAGGCCCCCTCCATGAACGGCAGCGACTCCCAGGGGTCCATGTGGTGGACCGTCACGTCGTCCAGTCCGGCGGCCCCCGCGTCCAGCGCCCGCAGCAGCGCGGGTGGGGCGGCGTTCTGGATGGGCACGATGACGTGCATCCCCGGCGTGATGTGGTCGAGGACCGTCTCGGCCGGACGCTCCTCGTACTCGACGTTCCTCGTCACTGACCCCTGCTCTCGTAGTTCCGGACGTCGCGGTGCGGTGACACACCCCGGCGGTTTCAGGACAGGGCCGGGATGACCTCGCGCTCGAACAACTCGAGTCCGGAGGTGTCGGTGGCGATCTCGGGGAAGTAGAAAATGCCGTACTCCATTCCCAGCGCCTCGAGCTCGGTCAGCTTCTCGACGATCTGCTCCGGCGTCCCCACCGCCGGGAGCCCGCGGTACGCGCCGAGCTGAAGCTCTGCCTCGTCCTCACCGACGTGCGTCGCCATCCGGTCCTTCAGGTACGCCAGCCGATCCGCGACGTCCTTCTCGGTCTCCTCGATCGCCACGTTGTAGTTCGCGGTCCGGGTGATTTCCGCCGGGTCACGACCGATGTCCCGACAGTGCCCGAACAGCACCTTCGACTTATGGTCGAAGCCCTCGGCGGTGCCGTCGAAATTGGTGTAATCCGCGTACCTCGCGGCGGTGCGGAGGGTCTTGCGCTCGCCCCCGCCCGCGATCCACAGGGGTATGCCGCTCTCCTGCAGAGGCGTCGGCTGCACGATCGCCCCTTCGACCCGGTAGTGCTCGCCGTCGAGTGAGACCACACCGTCGGACCACGCCTCGGACAGGATGCGCACACCCTCGTCGAGCATGGCCAACCGCTCACCCGCGGAAGGGAATCCGTAGCCGTACGCTCGCCATTCGTGCTCGTACCAGCCCGCGCCGATCCCCATCTCCACCCGGCCGCCGGAGATGTGGTCGACCGTCGCGGCGATCTTCGCCAGCAATGCCGGGTTGCGGTATCCGAGGCACGTGCACATCTGACCCAGCCGGACCCGGGAGGTGGTCGCACCGAGCGCCGACATCAGGCTCCATGCCTCGTGCGTCGCCTCGGTCGAGGTGAGGGGCGCGGTGTGCATGTGGTCGTACACCCACACCGACTCCCACGGCCCGGCGTCCGCGCGGGCGGCCAGGTCGGAGATGACCGGCCAGTGACGGGCGGCCGGCACGTCGACCAGGTCGAGGCGCCAACCCTGGGGCAGGAACAGTCCGAATCGCATGGAGCCGAGCCTAGCCCCGGAACCCGGCCCGGGTGGCCGACCCACGACCGGTTCCGACGGGTGGGCCAGCGCTACCAGATCAGACGCTGCGGTCCTCGTCGTCGTCATCGGGTGGGTCCAGCGTGCCAGCGGCGAGCACGAACCCGGCCGGACGGGGTCCGTCCGGGGCGCTGCCCAACAGCGCGACGCGCACCGTCGACTCGGTCGCACCGGGCTGCCGTTCGCCGATCCTCGCGTCGACAGGGACGTCCACGTCGGCATCGACGACCGCGGTCTCCACGTGCGCACCGGACCGGACCACGGCACCCGGCAGGATGACACTGTCGCGGACCCTCGCACCCGCCTCGATGACCGCCCCGGGCCCCACGACGGAATGCTCGACCGTCCCGTGGACCACCGCGCCGTGGCCGAGCAGCGACCCGACGACCTGCGCCGCCTCCCCGGTCCGGGCGGGACCGCTGAACGCCGACGCGGTCCGCAGGGACCACCCCGGGACATCCAGCTCGTGGACCGGGGACTCGCCGAGGAGGTCCATGTGGCCGGCCCAGTAGGACTCGACGGTCCCCACGTCCCGCCAGTACCCCTCGTGCCGCCACTCCCGGGCGTGCCCCGCCCCCACCATGGCGGGCAGGATGTTGTCCCCGATGTCGCCCAGGTCCCCCGCGCCGCCGGCGGTGACGACGTCCTCGTGAGCCCGCTCGAGGTAGCTGATCAGGGCGGTCGTGTTGAAGACGAAGATCTCCGCGCAGATCAGGTCGCCGTCCGGATCGTCCGGCTTGTAGCGGTACTCGGTGACGGCCCCGTCCTCGCCCACCCGGACCACGCCGTAGCGGGAGGCGTCCTCGGGGGCCACCCGAGTGGTGACCATGGTGAGCTCGGCGAACGAGTCCAGGTGGTCACGGACCAACTCGTCGTAGTCGAGGCGGTACACCGCGTCCGCACTGACCACGACCGTGACGTCCGGGGCCGCCTCGCGCAGGGGCTCGATCTGCTTCCACAGTGCGTCCGCGGTCCCCGAGTGGAACCCGTCCCGGCCCGTGCCCTGCGACGGGTGCAGCACCAGCAGCCCGCCGTCGAGTCGATCGAGATCCCACGGGCGGCCGCTCCGCAGATGGGACCCCAGGGACACCGGGTGGAACTGCTGCACCACCCAGACATCCCTCAGGCCCGAGTTCGCGGCATTGCTCAGGGAGAAGTCCACCAGCTGGTACCCGGCCCCGTAGGGGACGGCCGGCTTGGCCCGGTCCCGGGTGAGCGCGCGGAGCCGGGAACCGGCTCCACCTGCGAGGACTATGGTGACGACCGACAGCGGCGCCATTCGAGGTCTCCTCTCCGGTCAGGCGTGGGACTACCCACCCCATGCGAGTACGACACTCTAACCGGACTGCGGCGTCATCCCACCGGTCGCCCGGCACCGTGTGACCGGATCGGGCCGCGGCGGATCAGGCGGTGGGCTCAGGCAGTGGGATCAGGCGGTGGGCTCAGGCGGTGGACAACGCCGCGCCACACTCCTCCAACTCGTCCTCACCGTCGAAGTACAGGGCCACGTACCGCCCGGCGACCTCGGCGACCTGCATCTCCATGTCGTAGACCGCCTTGAGGACATCGGTACGCATGATCTCGGCCGGGGTGCCGTCGGAGACGATCCGCCCGTCCTTCATGGCGATGATCCGGTCCGAGTACGCGGCGGCGATGTTGATGTCGTGGATGACGAGCACGATGGTCTTGCCCCGCTCCGCGGCGGTGCGACGCAGCAACCGCATGATCGAGGTGGCGTGCCGGAGGTCGAGGTTGTTCAGAGGCTCGTCCAGCAGGACGTAGTCCGTGTCCTGTGCCAGCACCATCGCGATGTGCGCCCGCTGGCGCTGGCCACCGGACAACTCGTCGAGATACCGGTCGGCGAGGTCCTCGAGTTCCATCGCCCCCAGGGCGTAGTCGACGTGCTCGGCGTCGTCCGGTCCGGGCCGGCCACCGTTGTGCGGAAACCTGCCGAATCCGACGAGCTCCCGCACGGTGAGCCGGATGGAGACGGCGTTCTCCTGGCGGAGCACCGCGAGGCGGCGGGCCAGCTCACGCCCACCGTTGACCGACACGTCGACGCCGTCGACGAGCACCGTTCCGGAATCCGCCGCCTGGAGCCGGCTCATGACACCCAGCAGCGTCGACTTCCCTGCGCCGTTGGGCCCGATGAGAGACGTCACGCCACCGTGCGCGAAGCACGCGGTCACGTCGTGCAGGACCCGGGTGTCGCCGTAGGACGAACACACCGACCGCGCCTCGATACCGCAACCGGCCGACCACCGGTTCTCACCGGATCGGTCGTCACGGCGTCGGAACGGGAGAAGGGACATGATGTGCCTCTCTTTCAGCGTGCGCGGTTGGTCAGGAGCAGGAACAGGAACAGCAGGCCGCCGGCGAACTCGATGACGATGCTCAGGGCGGACTCGACGCCGAGGGCGCCGAGGACCATCTCGCCCCCAGCCAGGGCGATCACGCCCAGCAGCGAGGCCACCGGCAGGGTGAACCGGTGCAGGGTGGTGCCGAGCAGGGCGTACGCCGCGTTGGCGACGATGAGCCCGAAGAACATCACCGGCCCGATCAGGGCCGTGGAGGCGGACACCAGGAAGGAGACCACCACCAGGACCACGATCGTGACCCGGCGGTGGTCGACGCCGAGCGCGACGGCGGGATCGCGCCCCAGCAGCATCACGTCGAGCCGACGACCGAGGATCGCCACGGCCACCAGCCCGCCCACCACGATGACCCCGCACGCCACGAGCACGTCGAGTTGGACGCCCCGGAAACTCGCGAACATGGCGTCCTGGATCTGCAGGTAGGCAGCCGGGTCCAGCAGGCGCTGGAAGAACGAGGAGGCGGAGCGGAAGAACACGCCGAACACCACACCCACCAGCAGCAGCAGGTGGATGTCCGTCCTCCGACCGCCGAGCAGCCACAGGTACAGCGAGGTCGACGCGACCACCATGATCGCGGTCTGACCGAGGAACCCGGAGAGACCGCCGCTCGTCAGGCCCCCGATGACGGCGGCATCGCGCGGGATCATGAAGAACACGAGCATGGTCTGGATGAGCAGGTACAGCGAGTCGAAACCCATCAGCGCCGGCGTGAGGATCCGGTTGCCGGTGACGGTCTGGAAGATCACCGTCGAGACCCCGACCGCGACCGAGACCAGAACGATCGCCACCGCGTGGCGCGACAGTCGGTCGAGGGAGTAGGACCACGCCCTCGAACCGACGGTGTCCGGCAACCCGGAGAGGACGAGTGCGGCGAGCGCCGCGATGGCCGCGACAGCACACACGAGGGTCACGATCCACCGTCGACGGCGGTCGGCCTCCGCTCTCGTCCGCCCCCGGGTGAGGCTCTCCGGCGGTGCGACGAGGATGGCGGTCTCAGGCATTGCGCACCCCTCTCAGCATCATGGCCAGGAACACGGCGCCGCCGAGGATCCCGACGATCGTCCCGACGGGTATTTCGCCGGCACCGGGGGCGCCGCCGGCGAACAGCCCGGGCAGCGACCGGCCCACCATGTCGCAGATCAGGACGGTGACCGCCCCGAGCAGTGCCACGAGGGGCAGGCCCCGTCGGGCGTCGTCACCCACCAGTCGTGAGACGACGTTGGGAACGACGAGCCCGAGGAGCGGGAGGGCACCGACGGTGACCACGACTACGGCGGCGACCGCCGCCACGATCGCCATCCCGACGGCGACGACGGTCTTGTGGTCGAGCCCGAGACCGGTCGAGACGTCCTCACCCAGGCCCGCCACGGTGAAGCGGTCAGCGGCGATGTAGGCGAGGACACCGAGGACCGCCACCAGCCACAGCAGCTCGTACCGCCCGGCCAGGACCGCCGAGAAGTCGGCGAGCATCCACGAGTTGAGCATCTGGAGAAGGTCGCGCGACAGGGCCAGGAAGGCTGCGACCGCCCCGATCACGGACCCGAGCATGATGCCGATGAGCGGCACCACGAAGGAGTCCGAGACGGGGACACGACGGATGCAGGCGAGGAACAGGGCGGTCCCGGCGAGCGCGAACACCATGGCCACGAGCATCTTGGCCACGATCGGGGCGCCCGGCGCGATGATCGCCACCACCACCAGGCCCAGCCCCGCCGATTCGACGGTCCCCGCGGTCGACGGTTCGACGAAGCGGTTGCGGGTGAGCAACTGCATGAGCAGACCGGCGATCGCCAGCGACGCCCCCGCGAGGGCGGCGGCGGCGGTGCGGGGCAGACGGGCCTCGACGAGATAGACGCGGTGCGCCTCGGTGAGCCCGCCGGTGAGCGCGTCCCACACGGTGATGTCGGCCGCGCCGACGAACACGCTCGCGACGAGCGAGAGCACGAGCGCGACGACGCCGAGCGCCGGCCACAGCGAGGTGCGCTGCGGTCGGCGCTCGACCAGGGTCGTCGTCATGAGAAGTGGACTCCCACCGTCAGGAGACGGCGGAGTCGATCTCGTCGATCATCGACTCGAGGACGCCGATGCCGCCTCCGACGAGGTACCAGTTCTGGCCGTCCAGGAAGTGGACGTTGTCGTTGGTCGCGGCGTTGGTCCGGTTGAACAGCGGGTTGTCGAGCAGGGCGGTGGCCGCCTCGCCCTCGGCACCGATCGCGGCGTCGCGGTCGATGACGAAGACGTGGTCGGGGTTCAACTCGGCGATCTGCTCCCAGCTCAGCGGCGCGCCGTGGCTGCCCTCGGACTCGAGCTCACCGGCGGGCGTCATGCCGAGTTCGTTGAAGATGAGGTCGAAGCGTGAACCCGGTCCGTACCCCGTGACCTTGCCACCGGAGGTCATGAGCACCAGCGCCGTGCCCGCGCCCTCGGCCTTGGCGCGGGTCTCGGTGACCATCTCGTCGATCTCGGCGAGCTCGTCCGCGGCCTTGTCCTCGGCCCCGAACAGCGCGGCGATCTCCTCCACCTTGGCGCGGTTGGAGGCGATCGTCTCGGCGGTGTCCGGGTCGCCGGCGATCACCTGGTCGGAGATCTTGGCGAACTCGGGCTCCATCGCGCGGGTGCGGTTGCCGAACAGGATGAGGTCGGGCCCCAGTTCGGCGATCACGTCCATCTTCGGCTCCTTGAGGCTGCCGATGTCCGTGTACTCGTCGCTCGCGTAGGCGTCCAGCGCCTCCGGGAAGACCCCGGTCTTGACCAGGCCGACCACGCGATCCTCGAGATCGAGCTCATCCAGCGTATCGGCCGCGGCGTGGCTGGTGAGCACGACGCGGGTCGGCCCCTCCCCCTCGTTCCCGGCGGACTGTGCATCCGAGCTCCCGCAGGCGGTCAGTGCGCCACCGGTCAGGGCGATGGCGGCCGTCGCTGCGACGAACTTGGGGAATCGCTTCATGTCACTCCAAGGTTAGTTCGGTAGGTTAGGCTCACCTTAAACACCCTCGCGGCTCCTGGGCAAGTCTTAAGTATGGCTTACCTCACTTGGAAAGCATTGTCCGCTCCACAGTCCCCGAGTACCGGGTGGCTCTCCGGCTCCCCCGGGGTGCGGGGCGACCGGATGCGACGGGCCGGCGGACGACGCACAATCGACGGTATGAGCACCGAACGCGAGTACGACCAGGACACCGACGGCGACTACGACGAGAACACGCTCGACGGCAGCGAGGGTCTCGACGCCGACACCATCTCGACCGACGGTGAGGACCTCACCGTCGACGCGCCGGAGTCGTGGAAGCCCGTCGAGGAGAACGACACCCTCGACGAGAAGCTGTCAGCCGAGCGCCCCGACGTCGACGCCGCGGAGCGCGAGGACAAGGGCGTCGCCGAGGAGCCCCACGACCAGATCGACGACCTCGACCCCGAGGGCGAGACGCGCGTCCTCGGCGAGGCGTAGAGCCCGGGCGGGGCGATCAGCCCCGCCGCCATGCCCCGGGGGGAGGAGGTCTCGCGGTGAGCACCCCGAGCATCCCGGAGGCGATGCGCGCGCAGGATCGCCGCCGATTCCTCCCGCCGGAGGTCGTGGCCGATCACGAACTCGACGCCCCGCTACCGATCGGGTTCGGGCAGACCAACTCCCAGCCGTCGACGGTCGCGGCGATGCTCTCGCTCCTCGAGCCGTTCCCCGGGATGCGGGTGCTCGACGTGGGCTCGGGCAGCGGGTGGACCTCGGCGATCCTCGGCGAACTCGGGGGGCCGGATTCCTCCGTGTCCGCCGTCGAACTCGTCCCCGAGCTGGTCGAACGCTCCCGGGCGGCGATACGTCAACCGTGGGTGCGAGTCCACCCCGCCGAGCCCGGGACACTGGGACTTCCCTCCCTCGCCCCGTTCGACCGCATCCTCGTCTCCGCGATGGCCGACGACCTCCCCTCGGAGCTCGTCGAGCAGCTCACCGCGAACGGGGTCATGGTGGCGCCCTGGGCCGGGGTGATGCACCGCGTACGCCGTACCGATGACGGCATCGACGTGACCGAGCACGGCGGGTACCGGTTCGTCCCCCTCCTCCACACCCGATTCTGACCCCGTGACCCCGGCCACTATCCTGGGGGAAGTTTGTCCACCTCCAGAACCAGGAGCCCCTGATGGCCGACTTCCTCTACGAGGACCTTCTTCCCGTCGGGGAGGACACCACCGAGTACCGCCTCCTCACCACCGAGGGTGTGTCGACGGTCGAGGGCCCAGACGGCATGACCTTCCTGCGGGTGGACCCCGAGGCCATCCGTCTGCTCACCGAGACGGCGATGCACGACATCTCCCACTACCTCCGTAGTGACCATCTGGCCCAGGTCGCCAAGATCCTCGACGACCCCGAGGCCAGCGACAACGACAAGTTCGTCGCCCTGGACCTGCTCAAGAACGCCAACATCGCCGCGGGCGGCGTGCTCCCGATGTGCCAGGACACCGGTACGGCCATCGTCAAGGGTGAGCGTGGCCAGCACGTTCTCACGCCCGGTCCGGACGAGCAGGCCGTCGCCCGCGGCGTGTACGACGCCTTCACCCGGCTCAACCTGCGCTACTCGCAGAACGCCCCCCTCACCATGTGGGACGAGAAGAACACCGGTTCCAACCTGCCCGCGCAGATCGAGATCGGCGCCAACACCACCCCGGGCGGCGAGAACGCCTACAAGTTCCTCTTCATGGCGAAGGGTGGCGGATCTGCCAACAAGTCGTTCCTGTACCAGGAGACCAAGGCGATCCTCAATCCCGAGCGGATGATGCAGTTCATCGAGGAGAAGATCCGCTCCATCGGCACCGCCGCGTGCCCGCCGTACCACCTGGCGATCGTGGTGGGCGGCACCTCCGCCGAGTTCGCGGTCAAGACCGCCAAGCTCGCCTCCGCGCACTACCTGGACGAGCTCCCCCGTGAGGGTGCGATGACCGGGCGTGGCTTCCGTGACGTCGAGCTCGAGGAGAAGGTCTTCGAGCTCACCCAGCAGATCGGGATCGGCGCGCAGTTCGGCGGCAAGTACTTCTGCCACGACGTCCGCGTCGTCCGCCTGCCCCGCCACGGCGCCTCGCTGCCCGTCGCGATCGCGGTGTCCTGCTCGGCGGACCGTCAGGCCAAGGCCAAGATCACCCCGGAGGGCGTGTTCCTCGAGCAGCTCGAGTTCGACCCGGGCCGGTTCCTGCCCACCACCACGGACGCGGAGCTCGACGCCGCAACCGACGGCATCTCCGGCACCGGCAAGGGCGCCGCGGTGCGGATCGACCTCAACAAGCCGATGCCGGAGATCCTCGCCGAGCTGAGCAGGCACCCGGTCAAGACCCGCCTGTCCCTGACCGGTCCGCTGGTCGTGGCCCGCGACATCGCGCACTCCAAGATCAAGGAGCGGCTCGACGCCGGCGAGGAGATGCCGCAGTACCTCAAGGACCACCCCGTCTACTACGCCGGACCGGCCAAGACGCCGGAGGGCATGCCGTCGGGGTCGTTCGGGCCCACCACCGCCGGCCGGATGGACTCCTACGTCGAGCAGTTCCAGGCGGCGGGCGGATCCATGGTGATGCTCGCCAAGGGCAACCGCTCCAAGCAGGTCACCGACGCGTGCGCGACCCACGGCGGGTTCTACCTGGGCTCGATCGGTGGTCCGGCCGCGCGTCTGGCGCAGGACTGCATCAAGCACGTGGAGATCCTCGAGTACGAGGAGCTCGGCATGGAGGCGGTGTGGAAGATCGACGTCGAGGACTTCCCCGCCTTCATCGTGGTGGACGACAAGGGCGAGGACTTCTTCGCCCACACCGGCGAGGTCACGCTGACGATCGGCAAGCGCCCCGGCCTCTGACCTGCCCGCGTTCCCGCGTTCCCGGGTTCCCGCAGATCCGCTACCCGTTTTCCGGATCCGCTACTCCAATTCGAGTAGCGCGGTGATTGTCAACCTGTTGTGAGTCATTCAGGCGGCGATGAGGGTTGCGGCGATCGGTGGGATCGTCAGTCGTGAGCCGTCGTTTGCCAGGTTGATCGTGACGGTGGTGTTCGGGGTGGGGATCTGGGGTCGTTTGCGGTAGCGGCCCGCGTGCTGGCGGTAGTGCTCATCGAGCCTGGTCT